>DASPWW010000035.1:0-41353 GCA_035637595.1 Solirubrobacterales bacterium
CCTTCTCGAGCAAGTCCGCGATCGGCGACCTCCAGAAGCTCGACGGCGGCGACGCCTGCAAGCGGGGCTGGATCAAGGACGACAAGGAGCTCTCGCTCGAGATCAAGAAGGGCACGACGAGCTGCGTGTTCGCCACCCCCGTCCGCGGGGACGCGCCACAGCCCGACCATCTACTCGAAGTCGAGGCGACGATCTCGAAGGATGTGCCGAAGTCGCTGCGCGACGAGCTGTTCGTCGCGGTTTCGGTGCGCAACGACGACTCGACCGAGTACGAGCTGCGCGTGTTCCCGGACACGCGCACCTGGGAGCTGCGCCGCGATCCCGAGATCGAGGGGCTCCCGATGCAGGGGACCGACACCGCGATCGCGGGCCTCGGGAAGGCGAACAAGCTCAGCCTTCAGGCCTTCGGCGACGTAATCACCGCGGCGGTCAACGGCAAGAAGCTCGTCGACGGGTTCGTCGACCCGAACCCGACCGAGGTCGAGGGCCGCAGGACCGCGATCACGTTCGGAAGCGAGGCCGAGGTTAAGGGCGGAGCCACGGCCGCGCTCGACGACCTCGCGGTCGCCATCCCCGACCCGAGCTAGCGCCGAGCGCACGCATGTCCACGACCACGGTCGACAGGCCGCGCAGTGCCGGGCCCGGCGCCGGACTGGGCGGCAACTGGATGGTGATAGTGCGCAACGACGACCACAACACCTTCGATCACGTCGCAGCCACCCTGGCGCGCGTGCTGCCGGGCGTCAGCGTCGAGCGTGGCTACAGGTATGCCGACGAGATCCACAGCTCCGGCCAGGCTGTGGTGTGGCGCGGGCCGCGCGAGCCCGCCGAGCACTACTGGGGCCTGCTCAAGGAGGCCGGCCTGACGATGGCGCCGCTCGAGCAGCACTAGCGCAAGCGCGCGAGCCCCGCTGACCGCGGGCGCTACTCGCTCGCCAGCAGCGTGTGCCAGGTGGGGAGGAGGGGCTTGTTGTAGAGGTTCATGACCTGCTCGCGAGCGTTCGCCACCTCGTCTGATGCCCAGTAGCGCTCGAAGTCGTCGCGGTTCTCCCACACCGACATCTGCCTGAAGTGCAGCGGGTCGTCGACGGAGCGGGTCAGCGACCAGCTCGTCGCCCCGAAGGCGAGCACCCGCGCCGCGGCCGGCCGCCACGCCTCGAGCCAGCGGTCGGCGCGAAAGGGGTGGATGCGCCAGTCAATGACGTTGACGTCGGCCATCTGAGGATCTACTAGGCGCCGACCTCGGCGCGGATCGCGCCCGGCCCCTCGGCTGACTTGCCCTGCTCCTCGTCGGTCGCGCCGACCATGATCGCGATCTTGCCGAGGTGCTTGTTCTCCTTCAGCAGCTGGTGAGCCTCGGCGACCCCGTCGAAGCCCATGGCCCGCCAAAGCACGGGGCGGATCTTCCCCTCCGCCATCAGCTGGTTCGCGCGGTTGGCCTCGTAGGCGTTGGCGAAGTGCGAGCCCAGTATCTCCTTCTGGCGCATCCACAGGTAGCGGACGTCGAAGTCGAGGTTGTAGCCCGACGTCGCGCCGCAGATCACGACCTTGCCGAACGGCTTGACGACCAGGACCGAGGTCGGAAACGTCGCCTGCCCGACATGCTCGAAGACGATGTCGGGCGCGTCGCCGAGGAGCTCCTTGACCCGCTTGGCAAAGCCGCGCGAGGCCTTGAAGCGCTCCTTGTCGGCCGCCGGATCGGCGGCCGGATGGTTGGCGTCGGTGCGCATCATGTCCGCGAACTCGTTGCGGTTGATATGGCCGACGGCGCCGAGCTGCTCGACGAGCTTGCCCTTCTCGTCCGACGAGACGACGCCGACGGCGTTGGCGCCCGACACGGCGCAGAGCTGGGTCGCGAACACGCCGAGGCCGCCCGCCGCGCCCCAGATCAGCACGTTGTGGCCCGCCTGCAGCCTGCAGCGGTCGATCAGCATCCGGTAGGCGGTGAAGTACGTCAGCCCGTAGGCGGACGACTCGACCCACGAGAGGTTGGCGGGCTTGGGCAGAAGCTGCTGGGCCTGGACCTTCGTGAACTGGGCGAACGAGCCCCACGTCGTCTCGTAGCCCCAGATCATCTGGCTCGGGGCGGCGAGCGGGTCGAGCCCGTGGACCTCGACGTCCTCGTATGACGCCTGGTTGCAGTGGATCACGACCTCGTCGCCCGGCTTCCACTTCGTGACGCCCTCGCCGACCTTCCAGACCACGCCCGAGGCATCGGATCCACCGATGTGATGGCCCCACTCGGGATGGTCGCCGTAGTCGAAGACCGACACCGGCTTGCCCATCGCGGCCCAGACGTTGTTGAAGTTGACCCCGGCGGCCATCACGCGCACGATCACCTCGAAGGCGCCCGGCTCGGGCACCTCGATCTCCTCGACCTGGAACGCGTCGGTGGGCTCACCCTCGCGCTCGGGGCGGATCACCCAGGCGGCCATCTTCTCGGGCAGCTCGCCGGGCTCCACGTCGAGCTTCGAAACGTCAGCGATCTCTACGGCCACGGTCCTCCTCTCGCGTGTAAAAGCGGCCGCATCCTATCGCCGTCAGCTTTGCATCCGAGCCCGCGACTACCTTGATGGGTTCCGATGGAAGCATCAGAAAAGCAGCAGCTCCCGCTCGACGAAGGTGCCGTTCGCGCGCTCGACGACCGTCTGGTGATCGAGCGTCTGACCGTCACCGACGAGCGCGCCGCTCGCGTCGTCCGCGAGCGCGCCGAAGCGGGGCAGGCCGCTCCGCGCACGGTCACCGACGCGATCGAGATCGGCGCCCGCGTGCTCGACCGCGAGGACGCCGCCGCCGAGGTCGACTACGTTCGCGCCGAGTTCGAGCGTCAGGCGGGCCAGCTCCGCGAGCGCCTCACGAAGGCGATAGAGGCCGGTGACCAGCAGCTCGCCGAGCGCATTACCCAAAGCTTCGACCCCGGGCGCGACGGTTCGGTCCAGAAGGAGATCGAGACCCGGGTTGGCACGGCGCTCGAGCAGCAGCGCGACGCGCTGCTGAAGCTGTTCTCGGCAGAGGACGGCGCCAATCCCTTCTTCAACTTCCGGGACTCGATGATCCGGGTGTACCGAGAGCTCGGGCAGAGCCAGCGGGACGAGGGCGAGGAGAACCGAAAGCGCATAGACCAGCTGACGCGTCAGGTGAGCGAGCTCAAGGGCCTGACCGAGAACAAGCGCGAGCTCGCCGAGGCTGAAGAAGCCGGCACGCGCAAGGGCCGCGGCTTCGAGGAGCTCGTGCACGCGGAGCTCGAGCAGCTTGCGTCGGGACAGGACGCTGCCCACCATGTCGGGGACGCGAGCTCCGAGGCGGGCGGCAAGAAGGGCGACACCGTCGTCGAGCTCGGCGCCTGCACAGGCCCGTCACTTGCGACCGTTGTGTTCGAGGCGAAGAATCGAAAGCTTTCGAAGAACGACGCCTGGATCGAGCTCAACGCGGCGATGGCCGAGCGCGACGCGAGCTACGGCGTGCTGGTCGTCGCCGGCGAGGACAAGATCCCCTCCGGTCTCCAGGAGCTGACCGAATACCAGGGCAACAAGATGATCGCGGTCATCGACCGCGACGAACCGGATCCGCTTGCGCTGCGGCTCGTCTATCGCTACGTGCGGGCTCGCGTGCTCGCAGCGGGGGCTGCCGGACTCGAGGTCGACGCGGCGGGTGTCCGCGACGCCGCCGAGGAGGCGACCGCCAGACTCAAGGCAGCAAACCGGATACGCAAGTCGCTGACCAACGTCACGACCAGCGCCGACCGAGCTCGCGAGGAGCTCGACGGGATGATTGCCGACGTCGAGCGCTCCCTATCGCGCATCGAGTCGCTCGTCGCGGCCGCCGATCAGGCCGAGTAGAGGTCCCGGTGCGGTCAGGCGGCTAGGGAAGCAGCAGCTCGTCCTGTGCGGACGGGCGCTCGGGGCCGATCACGAGCTCGGCGGGCTTGGCGCTCGACTCCGACCCTCCGGTGACCTCGTAGTCGCCCTCCTGAAGTTCGATCTTGAAGTCGTCGGTGACCGAGCCCGGCTCGATCGGCTGGCTGGCCGCCGCGACAGGGCCGTCGAGCGTCAGCTCGACCGTCGAGCCGCTCTGGTTGGAGATCGTGAAAACGGTGAGCCCGGCACCGAACTCGTCGGGCGAGACATCGACGACGTCGTCGTCGACGCGCGCCGTGATCTCGATCGGCTTCGGAGGACGCGGATCGTTGGGGTGGTCCTCGGCGCCGCAGCCCGCGGCCGCGAAGCCGAGGACGGCGAGCCCCGCCGGCAGCAGCGCGTGCCTGGGCCGAAGCGCTAGCGTCCTCATCCCGAAGGGAATCTAACCGAACTGGGGAGCCCCGGGTGCGGGTTGTGGGTCCCGCGCAATCCGGTCGCCGGCGAGCAGCCGCGTCAGGCGACCGCTAGCCGAGCCACACCGAGCGGCGCTGGGCGAGCATCTCGTCGAGCTCGGTCTGGATCCTCCCCCGAACCTCCTCGGCGACGGCCTGAATCAGCCCGGCGTCGTCGACGGCGTCAGCGGGGTAACCGTCCATCGGAATCGGCTCGAGGAAGCGGATCTTGAACTTCGCCGGCAGGTACATGAGCCCGGCGAGCAGTCCGAAGTGGGGGAAGGCGTGATTGAACGGGAAGTAGATCAACCCCGTCAGGCGCTGCGCCGGCCGGATGTGAGCGAAGATCGGCATCGCCTCCTCGGCGCCGACAACTGCGATCGGGACGATCGGCACGCCGGCGCGGATCGCGGTACGCACGAAGCCGCCGCGGCCAAAGCGCCGCAGGCGGTAGCGCTGCCAGAGCACCTTGCGGCTTCCCTTCTGCCCCTCGGGAAAGACGATCGCCAGGCGGCCTTCGTCGTGGAGCAGGCGCTGGGCATTGCGCTGGTGGGCCGCGACCAGGCCCAGCTTGTTGGCCAGCATGCCGACGAACGGGTAGCCCTTGAACCAGTGCTCGCCGAGCATGTAGAGCGGGCGCGGGGTCGGGTGTTCCCGGCGGATCGCGTGCATGATCATCGGGGCGTCGGGGGGCAGCGCGCCCGAGTGGTTGGAGACCAGGAGCGCGCCGCCGCTCGACGGCACGTTCTCGATCCCCTGGTGCTCGACCCGAAACCAGTAGCGAAAGTAGAAGTCGAGCACGGGATCGGCGAGCCGCAGGACCGCCTCCGAGCGGCCCCAGTCGTCTAGCGCTCGCTCGCCTTCGGGCTCGGGTAGGAGCTCGGGCCGCTCGGTCAGCTCGCCGTCGCGCCGCTGGGGCACCGGGTGGGCGAGGTCGTCGGCGTGCGGGTCGTATCCGTGCTCGGCCGGCAGCGATTCCTCCGCGCCGGCGTCGCCGGTCAGCGGCCCGCCGAGCAGCGGGCTGTCGCTTGTCAGCCGGCCGCCGCCGAGCGCCTGGCGCCTGGTGGCCGTCAGAAGGGGAGCTCCACGATCTCGGCGGTCACACCGTCGTCGCCCACCTCGACCCTGTCCCCGGGAGAGGCTTCGCGCCGCACGATCGCGAGCGCGATCGGCCCGAGGGCGGGGGAGAGGCAGGCGGTGCCGACGCTCCCCAGCTCGCGCTCGCCGAGGCGGATAGCGTCGCCGGCGCCGGCCGGGTCGCTCAGCCGCAGCCCGCGCAGATGCCTGTTCGGCTTGCCCTTGTAGTGCAGGCGCGCGACCGGCTCCTGGCCGATGTAGCAGCCCTTGGTGAAGCTGACCGCGCGCTCCTCGATGCCGGCCTCGGCCGGCATCGTCGCCTCGCTCATCTCGGCTCCGTATCGCGGGCGGCCGCTCTCGACCCGCAGGATCTCTGCAGCCTGCTCGGAGACCTCGACCGCTCCCGCCGCGCGAAGCTCGGCGCGAACGCGGTCTGCGTCGGCGGCCGCGACGACGAGGTCGACCCCGAGATCGGTCGCCACGGCGCGCCCGGCGTCGAGCTCGCGGTGGGCGTACTCGCCGGACAGCGGGCCCGTCGCCGCGATCTCGCTCGCAGCCGGTCCGATCACCGAGAGGATCGCGTGATCTCCGCCGACGTCGGCGACCTCCACCTCGCGGCCGATCTTGTAGGTCTCGAGATGCTTGCGCAAGCGCTCGGCCGCGCCATCCTCGGTGTCGATCCAGAGCGCGTCGGGCGCGAGGCGCAGCACTCGCAGGTCGGCCTGGATGTGTCCCTTGCGGTCGAGCAGCGCGGCGTAGCAGCCCTCACCCGGCGCGAGCGCCTCGACCTCGTTGGTGAGCTGGCTCTCCAGGTACTCGGCTGCCTCGGCGCCTCGCACGAGCAGCTTGCCGCGCGCCGAGCGTTCGACGATGCCGGCGCCCTCGCGCAGGGCGCGGTACTCGCCGTCCAGCTCGATGACCGGTGATGTGGCCACGTGCCGATTCTAAGGGCCGCCCCGGTTTCGGCCCCGGCGGGTTTAGATATGCCAAAATATCGCTTTTGTGATGCATCAAAACGAAATCGAGGCGGGGTGATGACTTCCGGCCAGCATCATGCCGTGCGCAGGGATCCCGACGCCCTCGCCACCGAGGCGATCGAGGACTACGCGAAGGCGATATACGCGCTGCAGCGACGCCAAGGTGGGCCCATCGGGACATCGGCGCTCGCGGAGCGCCTCGGGCTGTCCCCGGCCTCGGTGACGGCGATGCTCAAGCGCATGCATGAGATGAAGCTGGTCGCGTACGAGCCCTACCACGGCGTCACCCTCACCCCTGCCGGCGAGCGGGTGGCGCTCGAGGTTATGCGCCATCACCGCCTGCTCGAGTCTTATCTCGCCGAGGCCCTCGGGATGTCGTGGGACCGAGTCCACGACGAGGCCGAAGTCCTCGAGCACTACATCTCCGAGGAGCTGGAGGAACGCATCGCGGAAGCCCTCGGCAACCCGAGCCGCGATCCGCACGGCGATCCGATCCCGGATCAGAAGCTCGCGCTGGATGCGGAGGTCGGGGTCCCCCTGGGAGAGCTGGGCGTCGGGGAGGGCGGTACGTTCAGCCGCGTCTCGGACAGCGATCCCGAGATGCTTCGCTACCTCGGCGAGCGCGGAATTCAGCCGGGTGCCCGCGTCGAGGTCGTCGAAGCGCAGCCGTTCGGGGGCCCGCTCCTGGTCAAGGTCGACGGCCGCGAGCATGCGCTGGGCGGCGAGCTGGCGGCGAAGATGCGGGTCGAAGTCGGGGAGGCAGAGGCTCCGTGAAGCCCGGGCTCGACGTCACGGTCGATCCGGCTCCCGATACCGCGCTGGCGTCGCCGCAGGGAGACGCCGTCACCGTCGAGGACGTTCTCCCCGGCGAGGCGGCGGTCGCCGAGGCGGCGCGGCGCTCGCTCGAGGGCCACGCCCGCGGCCCTGCCAGGGTATGGCCGTTCCTGGGCCCGGCGTTCGTCGCCGCCGTCGCATACATCGACCCCGGCAACTTCGCGACCAACGTCGCGGGCGGGGCGAAGTACGGCTACCTCCTGCTGTGGGTGGTCGTCTCGGCGAACCTGATCGCGATGCTGGTCCAGACCCAGTCGGCGAAGCTCGGCATCGCCACCGGCAAGAACCTTCCCGAGCTGTGCCGCGAGGTGTTCTCGCGCCGGACCTCGCTGGGCCTGTGGGTCCAGGCCGAGCTGGTGGCGATGTCAACGGACATCGCCGAGGTCGTCGGTGCCGCTCTTGGTCTCTACCTGCTGTTCGGGACTCCCCTGTTCGTCGCCGGGCTGATCGCCGGCGCCGGGGCGTTCGGCATCCTCGCGCTCCAGCAGATGGGATTCCGCAGGCTCGAGGCCGGCATCAGCGTGCTGGTCGGGGTGGTGGTGCTCGCATTCGGGCTCGAGATCTTCTACGCGGACCCGAGCCCGGGACAGATCGCCAGCCACCTCGTGGTGCCGGGCTTCGCCGGCACCGGGAGCATCCTGCTCGCGACCGGGATCATCGGAGCCACCGTGATGCCCCACGTCGTGTACCTGCACTCCGCGCTGACCCAGCGCCGGATCGTCGGGCGCGACGCGCCCGAGCGGCGGCGGATCCTGCGCTTCGAGAAGATCGACGTTGTCATCGCGATGAGCCTCGCCGGCGTGGTCAACCTCTCGATGATGGTCATGGCGGCGGCGCTGTTCAACGAGAGCGGGCTGATCGGGGTCGAGAGCATCGAGGGCGCCTTCGACGGGCTCCACCAGCTCGTCTCCGGCAACGCCGCCACGGTCTTCGGGATCGCCCTGCTCGCTTCGGGCTTCGCCTCGTCCTCGGTCGGCACGATGGCAGGCCAGGTCGTGATGCAGGGGTTCATCCGCCGGCGCATCCCGATCTTCGCCCGCCGCGCGATCACGCTCGCCCCGGCGCTGGTCGTGCTCGGGATCGGCCTAGACCCGACCGACGCGCTCGTGATCAGCCAGGTGGTGCTGTCGTTCGGGATCCCGTTCGCGCTCGTTCCGCTGATCCTGATCGCGCGCCGCCGTGACGTGATGGGTGAGCTCGCCAACCCGCCGTGGCTGTCGGCGGTGGCGGGCACGCTCGGCGGCCTGATCATCGCGCTCAACGTCTTCCTGCTCGAGCAGCTGTTCTTCGGCTGACAGCCTCCAAGTAGGCTGTCCCGGATGGGGCTCGCGGAGACGTTCACGGAGATCGTCGAGGCGTTGCCCGACGACTGGACCGACCTCGAGATCGACATGCGGATTCGCGACGAGACGCGCTACGTCGACGCCGCGGTGATCCTGACCCAGATAAACGCCCAGCCGTACTCGAAGGCCGACTGGCACTGGCGGATAAACGTCGCGCATCGCTTCGGCCACGCCGCCGCCCCGGAGACGGTCCGCGGCACGCTTGAGATACTCGACCGCGAGGGGATCGAGGGCGAGATGATGGTCTGCGACATGCGCGAGGGGCGCGCGGAGGTCGTCCAGATGTGGGGCCGGCCCGAGAGCGTGCGGCGCGAGTTTCGCCAGCGCCGCAGCCTGTAGGCAACCCCGGCATGGCCCGCGTCGTCGCGCTGGCGCCGGATCTGATGTTCGGGTCTCGGATCGAGACCGTGCTCGGCGCCGCCGGGCATGACGTGACGCTGGCCGCGTCCGCCGCCGAGGCGCCGCTCGGCGACGCCGACCTGCTGATCGCCGACCTCGAACGGGTCGAGCCCGAGGCGGTCGTCGGGCTCGGGATCCCGGTGCTCGGCTTCTATCGCCACACCGACCCCGAGACGCGCGAGCAGGCCGAGGCCGCGGGCGTCGATCGCGTCGTCCCGCGCTCGCGGATGGCGCGTGAGATGCCTGAGCTGGTGGCGGCGCTGCTCGATGAAGCTGGGTAGAAGGCTGGGGGCAATGACCCGGTTGGTGGAGTGAGGGCCGCGCCGGCACGACGTGGGCTGCATTCGCCCCCGTATTTGGGGTCAATGCGGCCCAGGTAGGGGTTAGGGCAGGAATTGGGGGTCGAACGCCTCGCCGACGTCGATCGGACGCTCGAGGATCCCGTGCTCGGCGTCCCATCGCGACCAGGCGCGAAGCACCGCCGGGTCGAGCCGGCCGACCGGGCTCAGGGCGGGGAGCAGGGCGTCGAGCTGCGCCTCCTGTTCGCCGCGGTCTAGGGCGTGCGCGCCGGCCAGCAGGGTATCGAGGCCCTGTTCGGGATCGTCGACGGCGAGCTGGTAGCCCTGCATCGTGGCGCTGACCACGGCTCCGACGAGCTCGGGGTCGTCGGCTATCAAATCCCCGGTCGTGACGAGCACGAGCTCGGGGTAGCGCGGGGCTCCGAAGCGATCGATCCGGAACTCGCGCGTGGGAACGCCACGACGCCGTAGCGCCACCCCTTCGGCATTCCAGAACGCGGTGGCCGCGTCGACCCGGCCGGCGGCGAGCGTCGGGACCGCCTCGAACCCGATCGTGACCCGGTCGACGCTGTCGGGATCCACCCCGTCGGCCTCGAGCACCGAGTCGAGCACCGCGTCGTCGGAGGGGACGCCGGTGACCCCGACGCGACCGCCCGCGAGGTCGGCCGGCCGGCGGATTGCGTCGCGATCGGCGGCGATCACGGCGGCCAATGGCCGCTGCACGATCGGGGCGACTCCGACTATGTCGAAGCCCTGCTCCCGGGCCAGTCCCAGATCGTGGATGTCGAGGATCGCGAACTGGACCCGGCCGGCACGCAGCAGCTTCGGCGCATCGCTGGACGCCGACGGCTCACGGACGTCGAGGTCGACGCCCGCGCGTTCGTAAAGCCCGTTCTCCAGGGCGGCGTAGATGCCCGTGTGAGCCGCATTGGCCTGGAAGTCGAGCACGAGGGTCGCGCCTCGTGGCGCGCCCGGTTCAGCGCCGCCCCCTCCGCACGACCCGAGGGCCATCGTCGTGAGGGCGGCCGCCAGCAGCGCGGCGACCCTGGTCATGGCGAGCCGCAGGATAGCCTTGACGGCCGATGGCCGACGAGCTGCTCGCCTTTATCGAGATTCCCAAGGGAAGCCGCAACAAGTACGAGTACGACGAGGACCTGCGCCGGGTGGTGCTCGACCGCTTCCTGTCGTCGTCGACCGTCTACCCGACCGACTACGGCTACCTGCTCGGCCACCGCGGGCGCGACGGTGACCCGCTCGACGCGATGGTGTGCGTGTCCGAGCCGACGTTTCCCGGCTGCGTGATCCGGGTCAAGCCGATCGCGCTGTTCAAGATGCGCGACGAGAAGGGCGAGGACGACAAGATCGTCTGCGTCCCCACGCACGACCCGGGCTGGAACCATGCCGAGGTCCTCGATGACATTCCGGAGATGCTGCAGCGCGAGATTTCCCACTTCTTTTCGATCTACAAGCAGCTCGAGGGCAAGTCCGTGAACGTCGAGGGGTGGAAGTCGCGCGAAGAGGCGCTCGAGGTGATCGCCGACGGGCGCAAGCTCGAGCAGGAGCACGCCGGAGAGCCAGGGAACCCCTCTGATGTCCGCGATGGGTAGACTGCCGCCCTCATTCGCGGGGTGACCGTCGCCCCGCGGGGTCACCAAAAGCTTCGAGGAGGTACGAGCAAGTGCAGGATCGAGGACTCGCCGCCTACATCGCTGAGCTCGTAGGCACGTTCTTCCTGGTGTTCTTCGTCACCAGCGTCGTGACCCTGTACGTGGCGACCGGCGCGGACGCGCAGTTCGGCTCCGACTTCGCGGTCGTCGGGCTCGCGCAGGGCTTCGTGCTCTTCGCGCTCGTGCAGGTCCTGGCCGGGGTGAGCGGCGGCCACTTCAATCCCGCCGTGACCGTCGCGGCGGCCGCGCTGCGGCGCATCGATCCGCTCGATGCGGTCGTCTACATCCTCGCCCAGCTGTCGGGCGGCGTCCTCGGCGCGCTGCTGACCAAGGCGCTGCTGCTCGACGAAGGTCGCGTCGGCAACTACGGAGCGGCCACGATCAGCCCCCTCGTCGGCGACAACTTCGACGGCATGGTCTTCGAGGCGATCGGCACCTTCATGCTCGTCCTCGCGGTGCTCGCGGTGGCTCTGAATCCGCGCGCCCGCAACGAGTGGGCGCCGCTGACGATCGGGCTCACGCTCGGGTTCGTCGTGATGACGATCGGCCCGCTGACCGGGGCCGCGGTGAACCCCGCACGCTGGTTCGGCCCGGCGCTGGTCGGCGAGGAGTTCGGGGGCGTCTGGCCCTACCTGGTCGGCGATCTGGTCGGAGGTGTGCTGGCCGCCGGGTTCTTCTTCTTCGTGATCGCGGGGCAGAGAATCATCGGGGCTCCGGGGACGGCGGAGGAACAACCGCCCAAGGCGACCCCGCCCGGGCGGCGAGCCGGATCGGGCCCCGGCAAGTCCAGCTAGCACCGAGCCTCACGCGGCGGGGAAGCGACCGCGCGGCGGTCGTGTAGTTTGGGTCGCGGCATGCGCCGCGTCACGTTCTCGCGCAACTACACGCTGTCGCTGTCGCGCACCTGCCAGTGTTACTGCAAGTACTGCTCGTTTGCGACCCACCGCGCCCACATCTACGAGCCGGCCGAGGTCGAGCGGCGGCTCGACGAGGCGCTGAGGCGAAACTGCAAGGAGCTGCTCGTCCTGACCGGCGAGCGCCCCGACGTCAACCCGCAGGTCGCCGAGCGACTCGCGGAGTGGGGCCACGACAGCTTCACCTCGTACGTAGCGTGGACCTGCGAGCGAGCCCTGGAGCGCGGCCTGCTGCCGCACACGAATCTCGGGGTGCTGTCGCCCCCCGATCTCGCACGGCTTCGCGAGGTGACGGCGTCCCAGGGCCTGATGCTCGAGTCGATGGCGGAGCACCTGATGGACACCGTCCACGCCGGGTCGCCGACGAAGCACCCGGCGCGCAGGCTCGAGACGATCGAGGCGGCCGGTGAGCTGCGAATCCCGTTCACGAGCGGCATCCTCGTGGGAATTGGCGAGACCGAGGGCGAACGGGTCGCGTCACTCGAGGCGCTCGCGGCCGCGCACGAGCGCCACGGTCACATCCAGGAGGTAATCCTCCAGAACTTCGTCCCTCATCCCGACTACTACGGGCGCGAGGTCGCCGAGATCGCCGACGAGTCGGCACGAGCGCGGTGGACCAATGGGGACTCGACGGTCCGCTCAGGGGAGCGGCCGCTGCCCGACTGGGCGACGCCGATCACGCTCGACGACATGCGGCGGCTGGTGGCGGAGTGCAGGCGCCTGATGCCCGACGTCGGGATCCAGATTCCCCCGAACCTCTCCGACTGGTGGCTGGATCTGGTCGAGGCGGGGGCCACCGACCTGGGCGGGCTGTCGGCAAACGGCGATCACATCTCGCCCGAGCACGCCTTCCCGAGCCCGCACCAGGCGCGCAAGCGGCTCGCGCCGCGGGGCTTCGCGCTCACCGAGCGGCTGTGCGTCTACCCGGAGTACATGGATGCCGAGTGGATGGAGCAGGGGGTCCTCGACGTCATCAAGCTCAAGTACTGGAGCTTCATACCGCGCCGCGGCTCGGGGCGACGCGGCGAGCGACCGGTGGCCGCCGACGTGGCCCCGCGCGCAATCGAGCGCGGCCGCGCCGGTGAGGCGCTCAGCCACGAGGAGCTGACCGCGCTGTTCGCGGAAACCCGCCCCGACGTGATCGAGGAGATGCGCGCGGCGGCCGACGAGCTCCGCGCCGAGCTGGTCGGCGACCGGGTCACGTTCGTGATCAACCGCAACATCAACTTCACGAACATCTGCGTGGTGGGGTGCGCGTTCTGCGGTTTCGGGCAGGGGCGGCGCTCGCCCGACGCCTACCACGTCACCCCGGAGGACTTCACGCGGCGAGTCGCCGAAGCGGTCGACTACGGGGTAAGCGAGATCTGCATGCAGGCGGGGATCCATCCCGACTACACGCTGGAGGACTACGGACGCTGGCTGCGGCTCGTCAAGGAGGTCGCCCCCCACGTCCACCTGCACGCCTACTCGCCGATGGAGGTCCATTACATGTGCGAGCGCTCGGGCCGCTCGCCCGACGCCGTGTTCGAGTACCTGATCGAGTGCGGGCTCGGATCCACCCCCGGCACCGCCGCGGAGGTGCTCCACGACGGCGTGCGCCAGCGGATCTCCCCCAACAAGCTGCCGGTCGCGAGGTGGGTCGAGATCGTCGAGGCGTGCCATCGCTCCGGCCTGCGCTCGAGCTCGACGGTCATGTTCGGCCACATCGAGGAGCCGTCGGAGCTGGCGACCCACATGCGCGTGGTGCGCGAGCTTCAGGAGCGCACGGGGGGGATCACGGAGTTCGTCCCGCTGAGCTTCATCCCCTTCAACACGCTGCTGGGCCGCACCCACGGGGTCGAGGAGATCTCACGGCAGGACAACCTCAAGCACACCGCGGCCTTCCGGCTCGCGCTCGGGCGGACGATCCCCAACCTCCAGGCGAGCTGGGTGAAGATGGGCCTCGACGCCGCCACCGAGAGCCTGCGCTGGGGCGTCAACGACCTCGGTGGCACGCTGATGGAGGAGAACATCTCGCGGATGGCCGGCTCCCACCACGGCGTCCGGCTCGACCCCGAGCAGCTCATCGCCGCCGCGCGTCGCGCCGGCCGCGAGCCCGCCCAGCGGACCACCCTGTACGAGATCGTGGAGGCTTACTAGGCGGACGCGCGGGTAGGCTCCCGCGCCGATGGAGAGCGAGTCCTCACAGATTTCGCTCAAGATCTGCCGCCACTGCTCGGTCGCGTCGCGCACCGACGCCGCGTCCTGCCCGAGTTGCGGGAAGCCCTACGAGCGCCGCATCTGGCGCTGGTGGTTCGCGATCCCGATCGTGGTGCTCGCGTTCGGCATCGGCTATTTCGGGATCTCGAGGCTGATCGACGACGACAACCCCGCGGGTGTCACCGCGGAGGAGGCCGCCGCCGTGACGCCGGGAATCTCGCGACCCGATCTCGAGGACCAGCTCGGCGAGGCGCCGCAGTACGAGCGCAAGCGGGGAAACGGTGAGGGGGCGCCCAGCTGCGCGTACTACGGGATCTCCGACGAGCCGGATGCGGCGTGGGAGTTCTGCTTCCAGGACGACAAGCTGATCACGTCCCACCAGGTCGGCGGGCAGGCCGCAGGCGCGGTCCCGACTCCGCCGTAGGAATTCCGCCCGGCACGACAAACGCGGCCCGTCATGATTGCCGGGCTTGCGCGCGATGGTCCTACACGCCCCCGGCGAGCCCCTACGCGAGGAGGTGGTCGCGGGTCCCGAGCCCGGCGCGCACCAGATTCTGATCGCGGTGCGGGCCTGCGGCGTCTGTCGCACGGACCTACACGTCGTGGACGGCGAGCTGGCCGAGCCCAATCTGCCGCTCGTCCCCGGACACCAGGTGGTGGGTGCGGTCGAGGGGGTGGGGGAGGGCGCGGAGCGCTTCGCCCCCGGCGACCGGGTGGGGGTGCCGTGGCTCGGCTGGACGTGCGGAGAGTGCCGCTACTGCCGCTCCGAGAGGGAGAACCTCTGCGAGCGGGCCGTCTTCACCGGCTATCTGACCGACGGTGGCTACGCCGAGCACGTGGTTGCGGATGAGCGCTACTGCCTCGAGCTCCCCGATCGCTTCGAGGACGTCGACGTGGCGCCGCTGCTGTGCGCAGGGCTGATCGGCTACCGCGCCCTGCGGTTGACCGGCGACGCCGAGCGCCTGGGGCTGTACGGCTTCGGCGCCTCGGCGCACATCGTCTGCCAGGTCGCCCGCCACCAGGGGCGACGGGTGTTCGCGCTTACCCGACCCGGAGACGAGGCGGGCCAGGCGTTCGCGCGCGAGCTCGGCGCGGAGTGGGCCGGGGACTCCGAGGCGGGGCCCCCGGAGCAGCTCGACGGCGCGATCGTCTTTGCGCCGGTCGGCGGGCTCGTGCCGGTGGCGCTTCGAGCGCTCGCCCCCGGTGGGACGGTGGTGTGCGCCGGAATCCACATGAGCGACATCCCGGCCTTCCCGTACGAGATCCTGTGGGGCGAGCGCTCGATTCGCTCCGTCGCAAACCTGACCCGTCGCGACGGCGAGGAGTTCATGAGCCTCGCGCCATGCGTCCCCGTGCGTACCTCGGTCACGCCGTATCCGCTCGACGCCGCGAACGCGGCCCTGGGCCATCTTCGGGACGGCACCCTGCACGGCGCGGCCGTGCTGGTGCCATAGTGTGCAGGCAGCGCGATGGCTGACGTGACCGTCAAGCAGCTCGACGAGTTCGAAGCCGTGTTCGGCGGCGGGATGCGCCGCGTGCGCGCCGGGCTCGGCGTGACGTCCTTCGGCATGCAGGTGATCGAGCTGCCGCCGAACTTCGAGCACTACCCCGAGCACGATCACAGCCACGACGAGCAGGAGGAGGTCTACACCGTGCTCAGCGGCACTGTGACGCTGCACGCCGGAGGCGAGAACTACCAGCTCGAGCCGGGCACGTTCGCCCGAATCGGCCCCGGCGAGAAGCGCAAGCTCGTCACCGGGGAGGACGGAGCCCGGATCCTGGCGCTCGGGGGCACGCCCGGGAGCGTCTACACGGCTCCGGAGTTCAGCGAGGAGGGCGCGCCGGCGCCTGCTGGCCCGGAGAAGCACGAGATGCCCGCCTAAGCACCAAGGGCGCTCGCGATCTAGCGGAACAGATCGTCAGCCGCGGAACGCCTCAGGGCTGCCGCGCCGGGTCCGTCGTCGGCGCCGACGAGATGCGCCAGCCCACGAACCAGGGCCGCCGGGATCCCGGCGTCCTTGCCGCGCACGACGTCAGCGGCCGCGGCGATCTCGTCGGCGAGCGCGGTCACGGTGGCAGCGAGCTCTCGACCCTCGCGGTCCGATCGCCCCCGCCAGTCCTCGAGCGGGGTCAGCCCGGCGCATCCGATCGCCACGTCGGTCTGGCCCAGCCGCCACGGGCGGCCGAAGCTGTCGGACACCACGACGGCCGGAGCGCGATGCGTGGCCTTCCTGATCTCGGCCCGGATGCGGCGCGCCGAGGCGTCGGGATCGACCGGCAGCAGGACGACGGCGTCGTCGCCTGGGACGTTGGAGGCGTCGATCCCCGCGTTGGCGCAGATCCACCCCGACCTCGTCTCGACGATCAGGACGCCGCGCTCGGCGCGGATGATCGACGTGCTCTCCTCGAGGATCAGCTCGACGAGCGCGGGATCCTTGCCGAGCTCGGCCCCCAGTTTGCGGGCACGGTCGCTCGCCGCCACCTCGCCCAGTCGGCGCACCCGGCCCTCGGCCTTCGACACCGCCTTCTGCGAGATCACCACGACGTCGCCGTCGACGATCTGCGCCCCGGCGGCGATCAGCTCGCCGAGGCTGTCACCCGACCGGATCTCCGGCAGCCCCTCGATTGGGGCGATCTCGACGCTCACGAGGACGCGGCGAGCTGCGACAGCTTCGTGCTCAGCCCCGGCACTCCGTCGGCGAGCTCGACGCGGATGCGGTCGAGCTTGAACGGGTTCGAGCTCGGCGTCGCGAGCCCCGGCAGCGTGGTCGTCGCGCCCACGTAGCCGGCGTCGCGAACCGCCGCTATCGCCGCGCGGTCGAACCGTCCGGACGGGAAGCAGAAGAAGTCGACGGCCACGCCGAAGCGCTCCTGGAGGATGCGGCGGGAGTCCGCTAACTCGTGCTCGAGCGCCGGTGCGTCGAGCTGCGTGACGTCGACGTGGTTGATCGTGTGCGAGTCGATCTCCCAGCCGGCGTCGATCATGCGCTGCACCATCGCGTAGGTGAGCTCGCGCTGGTCGAGGCTTTCGATCTTCAGGTTGAGCACGCCGGGCCATCCCATGTCGCGCATTATCGGAAGCGCCTCGGTGAACTGGCTCTGAAGCCCGTCGTCGAACGAGATCACGATCGGCTTCGGCGGCAGGTTGCCCTTGCCGTGCCAGGCCCCATACAGGTCGTCGAGCGTCACGGCCTCGAAGCCCTCGCTGCGCAGCCACGCCATCTCGGCCGCGAAGTCGTCCGGGGTCACGTAGAGCTCGGAGTAGGCGGCGCCGGGCGGGACGTCGGAGATCGCGTGGTACATCAGGATCGGGGCGGACCCGGCCGCGAAGGTGCCGGCGTCGAGAATTGCCGATCCCGACGTGACGGCGGGAGGGGGGCTGCCGCCGCCCCCGGACGTCACCAGGACCGCGGCGCCGAGCGCCGCGGCGCCGACGACGATCCCGAGGTTGCGCCGGCGGGCCCTGATCCGTCGCTGACGCTCGATTCGCCGCCGCTCACGACGGCGCCGCTCGATCTCTCGCCTGTCGATGGTGGGCGAGGATAGCCCGGCGCGGTGGTGGCCCGGCTCAGATCCCCAGCGCTCTCGCGGTGTTGGGCGCTCGCTTGCGGCGCCCCTCGAGGGCGGCGGTCATTGCCACCACATCCGCCGGCGTGTCGAGATCGAGGGCGAGGGAGTCCAACGCCTCGACCGAGAACGGCACGCCCGCTGCGCGCGCGGCGCTGACATGGCGCTCGCGGCTGCCCTCCCCGAACGCCGGCCGTATCGCGTTGGGCGGCGCAAGCACGAGGCCGTTCGTTCCGGTGCCGTGGCGGTCGGGCACGATCGCGACGTAGGGTTCCGGGAGTCCGGTGAGCACGCGGTCGAGCTCGCGGGCCTCGAGCAGGGGGCAGTCGCCGGGAAGCAGCGCCACGCAACCGGCCCCCGAGGCGGACGCGGCGTCGACGCCGAGCAGCGCGGCCTGCACATGTCCGGCGTCCGCCGGGTCCGGCACCGCCCCGGCGCCGAGCTCCGCCGCGATCTCCGCCGCCGCCGGCTCGCCCGTCACCACCAGGATGCGCTCGACCATGCGGGACCGCGAGATCGCGGCGAGCACGTCGCGCAGCATGGCCTCGAGCAGCTGGTGGCGCCGCGTCGCGTCGATGCTGGCGCCGAGCCGCTGCTTGGCGGCAGCGAAGCGCTTCACCGGCAGGATCGCGGTCGCCTTCACGTTCGAGGGCCCGTCGCGGTCACGCGCTCGAGAGGCTCAGTCCGAAGTCGAGCACAGCGCGTGCGAGGTGGCGCCGGGCGTCGGCGTCGCTCATCAGGGTGGTACGCGCGACGACCGGGATGTCCTTCGGCCCGGGCTCGGGGTCGCCGGAGTCCATCACCAGCCCGCCGATGACCCCGGAATACAGCGATGCGACCCCGGCCGCGCTCACCGGCTCGCCGGCTGCGGCGATGAACGCCTCCGTGGGGCCCTTGACCGACCGCCCGGCGACCAGAGGGCTGACGCCGACGACCGGCGCGTCGGCGGCGGCGATCGCCTCGCGCATCCCCGCGACGGCGAGGATCGGGCCGATCGAGATAACGGGATTGGACGGACCGATCACGATCAGCTGAGCGGCCGCGATCGCCTCGGCCACCTCCGACGTCATCCGGGCCCGCTCGATTCCGTCCAGCTCGACCGCCTCGATCGCGCTCTCGCCGCGCTCGAGGATCAGGAACTGCTGGAGGTCCCTCCACCCGGCCGCCGTGCGCACGCGCGTGCTGACCCGCTCCTCGCACATCGGCAGCACCGTCGCGCGCACCCCCAACGATTGGGCGACCTGTGCCGTGGCGTCCGTGTAGCTGCCGCCCTCGGCGAGGTAGCCGGTGCGGAACAGGCAGGTGGCGAGATCGCGGTCGGAGAGCCGGAACCAGCCTGGCGCGCCGAGCCGCTCGAGCCAGCCGCTTGCGGCGAAGCCGTCGTCGCGGATTCCCCATCCCCGCCGCTCGTCGATCACGCCCGCGAGCCAGTAGGTGACGAGATCGGGATCGGGGCAGACCCGCAGGCCGTGCATGTCGAGGTCGTCGGCCGTGTTGACGACCACCGTGAGGTCCTCGCCCACGACGTCCTGGAGCCCCGCGGCCAGCTTGCCCCCGCCGGTGCCGCCGGCCAGCAGGACGACGCTCGACCCGCTCACCCCGACCAGGGATCGCTGTCGGGCAGGCCCGTGATCCGGATGCCGGCGTGGGTCCTGTAGCGCGAGTTGATCGAGATCAGCATCGGCGTGAGCTGCTCGACGATTCGGGCCGTCTCCAGCGCCCCGGCGTTGACGCAGCGCAGCCCCGGGATGCGCTCGATCAGGTCCGCGACGCGGCCCTTGTCGGTGCGGCGATCGCCGCACACCAGCACGTCCTCGCCGAGCTCCGCCTCGAGATCGGCCAGCGCGGGGGCGCTGACGCTGTGCAGAGCGGAGACCACGGTCACGCCGTCGGGGACCATCTCCTGCGCCTGCTGGGCGGCCGACCCCTGCCAGACTCCGAGCGAGCGCGTTGCCCGGCCGCTCACCGCGGCGGCGAGCGGAACCGTGCAGTCGACGAGGATCTGCCCCGGCTCCAGCGCCCCGCGCAGGTTGTTGAGCGTCTCGGATTGAGCGCGGAACGGGACCGTGAGGAAGACGATCGGCCCACGCGCCGCCGCCTCCTCGTTTACCTGACCGTCGACGCTCGCCTGGGGCACGGCGGAACGAATTCGCACCGCCGCCTCCGCGGCTCGCTGTGGCACGCGCGACCCGATGACTGTCGCCACGCCCTCCCGTGCCCAGCGCAGCGCCAGCCCGTATCCGAGCGCCCCGGTCCCCCCGAGGATCGGTATCGGCGGATTCGCCTCGGACGATGCCACCGGGGCGAGTCTAGCCCTGACCTGAGCGGGTCGCTGCCGCCCGCGTGAGCCCGCCCTTATGCTCCCCGTCCGATGAGGCTCGAGGGACGAACCGCGCTCGTCACCGGTGGCGCGAAGGGGATCGGCGCCGCAACCGCGCGCCGCCTCGCCGCCGAGGGAGCCGACGTGACGATCGGGGACATCGACACCGAGGGCGCCGAGCAGGTCGCGGCCGAGATCGACGCAGCGGCCGTGCGGCTCGACGTCACCGATCCCGAGTCGGCAAAGCGGGCCGTGGATGCAGTCGGGCGGGTCGACGTCCTGGTCAACAACGCGGGTATGGACGAGTTCGGGTTCTTCACGGAGACCGAACCGGACCGCTGGGACCGCATCGTGGCGGTCAACCTCAGGGGGGTGTTCGCCTGCACGCACGCGGTCCTTCCAGCGATGCAGGAGGCCGGCTACGGGCGGATCGTCAACATCGCCTCCGAGGCGGGGCGGGTGGGATCGAAGGGATCGGCGGTCTACTCGGCCGCGAAGGGCGGCGTCATCGCGTTCACAAAGACGATCGCGCGCGAGAACGCGCGCTACGGGATCACCGCGAATGCGATCGCACCCGGTCCGATCGACACGCCGCTGCTGCGCAGCGCGCTCGAGTTCGGGGAGCTGGGCGAGAAGGTGATCGAGACGATGAAGGCCGGGACCCAGCTGCGCAGGCTCGGCGAGCCGGAGGAGGTCGCGGCGGCCGTCGCGTTTCTGGCCTCCGATGACGCCTCGTATGTCACGGGCGAGACGCTCGGCGTCTCGGGCGGCCTCGGGATGGTCTAGATGAGCAATTCATCTAGATGACCGCTGATGGCTGAAGACAGACCCAGGGTCAAGCCGGTCGGCGAGGCCGTGCCGGCCTCTTCACGTCCTGGCGAGCCCAGCCTGGAGCCGGGGTTGGAGCGGGTCGACGAGTTCATGGTCGAGGGACGCCTGCTCACCGACGTTGGCGGGACGATCGGCGTGAGCGTGCTCTCGACGCCGGGGATGATCGCGATCATGGAGCGCAACTCCGCGGTGCTGTCCTACGAGAACCTGCCCGAGGGCAGCGCCACCGTGGGGTTCGAGGTCTGCGTCAAGCACGTCGCCGCGGCCGCCGAAGGCGCGCGATGCACGGTCCGCTCGAGGCTGCGGGAGATCGTCGACGGGCGAAAGCTGCGCTTCGACGTCGAGGTCAGCGAGGGCGAGCGGACGATAGGGGTCGGGACGCACGAGCGCCGCGTGATCGAGGTGGGGAAGGTCAAGAGCGGTTAAGCGTCGGCCGTCAGTCAGCATTAGTCAGACATGGCAGACCTGCCAAGCCGCGTGAAGATTCGAGAGGTCGGCCCGAGGGACGGGTTTCAAAACGAGCCCGAGGTGATCCCCACGGCCGACAAGGTGCGGCTTATCGGCATGCTCGCCGGGTCGGGGCTCGAGCGCCTCGAGGTGACGTCGTTCGTACGACCCGACGTGGTCCCCCAGCTCGCCGACGCCGAGGAGGTCCTGGCCGCGATCGAGCGTCCGGGTGGCGTCGCGTACTCGGTGTTGATACCCAACGAGCGCGGGCTGGAGCGCGCGCTGGCGCTTCGCGACCGCTTCGACGAGGTCAACCTCTTCCTGTCCGCGTCCGAGACGCACAACCGCAAGAACGTCAACCGATCGATCGACGAGTCCCTCGCGGGCCTCGAGCGCACGATCGCGCGTGCGCGCGACGAGGGACTGCGTTGCGAGGGCGTGATCGCGGTGTCGTTCGGCTGTCCCTACGAGGGCGAGGTGCCGGTCGAGCGCGTGCTCGGGATCGCCCAGCGGCTGGCGGCTGCCGGCTGCGAGGAGGTCGGGTTCGGCGACACGACGGGGATGGCCAACCCGCGCCAGGTGGGAGAGTTCTTCGCCGTGGCCGCCGATCGCCTCGCGGGGGTCGAGCTCACCGCGCATTTCCACAACACGCGCGGCCAGGGCCTCGCCAACGTGCTCGCCGCGCTCGACGCGGGCATCGAGTCTTTCGAGAGCGCCTTCGGCGAGCTCGGCGGTTGCCCGGTACCGCCGGGCTCGACGGGCAACATCTCGACCGAGGACCTCGTCTCGATGCTGCACGAGATGGGCGTCGAGACGGGGATCGACCTGGGGCGGCTGATCGAGGCGTCACGATCGGTCCAGGAGCTGCTGGGACGGCCGCTCGGCGCGCACGTCCTGCGTGCGGGGCCGGTCGATTGGGGCAACCGTCGCGCAAACAGCGACGTCGCGTGAGCGACTTGCTCGAAGCGCGTTTACCACGTTGCTCGCCGGGAATGCGAACAGTTCAGGGTCGGCTTGGGCCATCTCGGGGCCTGGGCTGAAGATCAAGCGCAGGGAAACTGCATAACCCACCCGAAAGGGGGAGACCCACTATGACCGCTGACCGACTCTCGGCATTAGATGGCTCGTTCCTGTCGGTCGAGACGCCGACCGCGCACATGCATGTCGGGTGGGCGTCGGTCTTCGAGCCGCCCGAGCAGGGGGCACCAAGCTTCACCGACCTGCGCGACCACATCGAGAGTCGGCTGGCGCGTGCGCCCCGCTATCGCCAGATGATCCGGCCCGTCCCGTTCGGCGTCAACTCGCCGGTCTGGGTCGACGACGAGCGCTTCGATGTCGCACGCCATGTGATGCCCGCCGCGTCCGAGCACCTCGACGAGATCATTGCGGCGTTCATGTCGGCGCCCCTTCCGCACGACCGCCCGCTGTGGCAGCTCTGCATCGCGGAGCGGCTCGATGACGGGCGCATCGCCGTCGTCGGGAAGGCCCACCACTGCATGGTCGACGGGATCGCCGCTGTCGAGCTCGCCTCGCTGCTGCTCGACGCCGAGCCCGAGACACCGAGCCCCGAGCCCGATCGCTGGAGGCCCCGGGCGGCGCCGGGCGGCGCCGGTCTCGTGCTCGCGGGGTTGCGCGACTTCGCGCGCGATCAGCTCGACCTGGCGACAGTTCCGGCCAGGGTCGCCAACTCGCCCCGGATGGCCCGCGACATGGCGGAACGAGCGCTGCGTGCGACGCGCGCGCTCGCCAGCTCGGCCCGGCCGGCGAGCGTCACCGGCCGCTTCAATCAGCCGATCTCCGCGTCGCGGCGCCTCGGGCTGGTGAGCAGGCCGCTGGATGATCTGCGCCGGGTCAAGGACAGATTCGGCGTGAAGCTGAACGACGTCCTGCTGGCGGCGGCGGCGGGGGGCCTGCGTCGCTTCCTGCGCGACCGCGACGAGGCCGCGATCCCGCTCAAGGCGATGGTGCCGGTCAGCGTTCGGGCCGCCGACCAGGCCGGTGCGTTCGGCAACCGGATCTCGTTCATGTTCGTGGACCTGCCCTGTGACGAGCCCGACGCGGCTCGCCGCCTGCGCCGACTGCATGCCGAGACCCGCGATAGAAAGCGAGCCGGTGAGCCCGAGGGGGCGGACGAGCTGCTGCGGTCCGTCGGCCACGCGCCGAGTCCGCTTCAGGGCGCGATCTCGCGCCTCGTCGCCAGCCCGCGGACCTTCAACCTGACCGTGTCGAACATTCCCGGGCCGACCGGGTCCATGTACATGCTCGGCTGCCGACTCGTGGAGGCATATCCGGTGGTCCCGATCGCGGATCGCCACGTGCTCTCGATCGGGATGACCACCGTCGGCGAGGGCGCCTTCTTCGGCCTCTACGCCGACCCGGAGTCGCTGCCGGACCTCGACGAGCTCGCAAGCGACGTCGACGCCGAGATCGATGAGCTCGTCGAGCTCAGCGCTGCCGGGCGGATCGCGCCCGACGCGGCAGCCGCGCCGGCGGGTTGAGTCAGTCCTAGCCGGTCTCGCCGCCGCGCGAGGGCTGCGCGTAGTGGGCGACGAGGTCCCAGCTCGACAGCACGCCCTCCGGGATCACCTCGGGTGAGCCGACCAGGAGATGGGTGGTGTTGTCGCGCATCATCCGCTCGGCTGCCTCCTCGACGGTCGCGTCGGGATCTATGTAGGCGGGCTCCTGCGAGACGACGCCGCCGGCGAGGGTGGTGAACGGATCGCTGCGCAGGTAGAGCAGGACGTCCTGGTGTCTCACCCAACCGATCGGCTCGCGGTTGCGCTGGTCGATGACCAGCACCGCGTGGGTGCGACGCTCGAACATCGTCTGGGCGCAGGCCCGCACGGTCGTGTCGCTGGGGACGGCGATCACGCCCGGGCTCATCACGTCCCTGACGGACACGGTCGAGAGCGCCATCATCGTGCTCTCGGGAGGGTCGGTCACGACGCGATCCTATCCCGTATAGGCTGCCCCGCCGTGACTGACATACAGAAAGTGGGGGTGCTTGGCTGTGGGCTGATGGGGCACGGGATCGCGCAGATCTGTGCCCAGGCGGGCTGGGACGTCGTGGTCCGCGAGATCGACCAGGAGCGCCTCGACAAGGGCATCGCCAAGATCGACAAGCAGCTCGCCAAGGCGGCCGAGAAGGGCAAGCTCGAAGAGTCCGACGCCGAATCGATCCGCGGCCGCATCACGCCGACGCTCGACTACGCCGACCTGGCGGGAAGCGACCTGGTGATCGAGGCGATCACCGAGGACCTCGAGATGAAGCTCGAGATGTGGCGCGAGGTCGACGGTGCGGCGGACGATGACGCGACCTTCGCCACCAACACATCGTCGCTGCCGGTCATCGACCAGGCGGTGGCGACCTCCCGCCCCGATCGCTTCCTCGGCCTTCATTTCTTCAATCCCGCTCAGTTGATGCCGCTGCTCGAGGTCGTGCAGACCGTGACGACCGATGACGCCACGCTGAAGATCGGCTTCGAGGTCGGTGAGAGGCTCGGCAAGACGTGCGTTCACGCCCGCGACAAGACCGGATTCATAGTGAACCGGCTGCTCGTCCCCTACATGCTCGACGCGATTCGCGCCTACGAGGAGGGGTTCGGCTCGATCGAGGAGATCGACACCGCGATGAAGGCCGGGGCGAACCACCCGATGGGGCCGCTGACTCTGCTCGATTTCGTCGGACTCGACACCACGAAGGCGATCGCCGACGTGATGTTCGACGAGTACCGCGAGCGCCGCTTCGCCGCGCCCCCGACGCTTCGAAAGATGGTGGCCGCTGGCCTTTTCGGGCGCAAATCAGGTAAAGGTTTCTACGACTACTCCGGAGAGGAGCCCGTTCCGAGCGAGCTGGGACTCTGAGCCGGACCACCAGGCGCCGGGACGACTCGGGCGCCGTGCACCGGAAGAGGTGAGCGTGCAGCAGGACTCCATCGAACGCATCCGCAGCGCGACCTTCACGATCGCGCGCAAGGGATATGAGAAGCGGGAGGTCGAGCGCTTTCTGACGAAGCTCGCCGATTGGCTCGAGGCCGGGGGCGGCGACCAGGCCCGGTCCGACCTCGTAAAGCGCGAGCTGGAGCGGGTGGGGGAGAAGACCGCAGGCATCCTCGCGTCGGCCGAGGACACCGCGGAGCAGCTTCGAGGCGAGGCCGGGCAGGAGGCGACCGCGACGCTCAACAAGGCCCGCGAGCAGGCCGCCGCCGCGCGCCAGGAGGCCGACGCTTACTCGTCCAAGACCCGCAGCGACGCCGACGGCTATGCGGAGAAGGCTCGCCGCAACGCCGACAAGGACGCCGAGAAAACGCGCTCACAGGCCGAGCAGGACGCCCGTGAGGCGCTCTCGAAGGCACAGGCCAAGGCGCAGCGGATCGTCGAGGAGGGTGCGCGGCGTCGCACCGACCTCGAGGCGGTGATCTCCGATCTGGTACGGCGCCGCGACGCGGTGCTCGCCGACGTCGACCAGCTCGCCGGCCAGCTCAAGGCGGCGGTCGCGGGCCACACCCCTGCGCCGGGCGCCGATCCGTTCGCAACCCCCGAGGAGCCCGATCCCGCCGAGCGCACGGCTGTGGCTCGATCGCGCGGGGCGGCGCCGTCGAACCAGCCCGCCAAGGGCGGCTCGGGCGCGCGCCGGCGGCGGACGGGCGGGGATCAGGTCCAGGCATAGCCGTCGAAGGCTCGACCTCGGATCTAGGTTCAGCACTCGAGGCCGCGCTCGCGGGCGGGCCGGAGCGCCATCAACACAAGACCGCCGAGCAGGGCAAGCTCGGGGTCCGCGAGCGCGTCGCGCGGCTCGTCGACTCCGAGTCGTTCGCTGAGGAAGGGCTGCTCGCGAACTGGGAGAAGGAGGGACTGGGCGCGGACGGCGTCGTCACGGGGCTCGCACTCGTAGGTGGCCGTCGCGTGGCGCTGATGGCCAACGACCCGACCGTCAAGGCGGGTTCCTGGGGCCCGAAGACCGTGGAGAAGATCCTGCGGATCCAAGAGCGCGCGCTGCGGCTCGAGCTGCCGATGATCTACCTCGTCGACTCAGCCGGGGCCCGGATCACCGACCAGGTGCAGATGTTCCCCGGCCGCCGCGGGGCGGGGCGGATCTTCTACAACGAGGTCGTGCTCTCGGGCCGCGTGCCCCAGGTCTGCGTGTTGCTCGGGCCGAGCGCCGCCGGAGGCGCCTACATCCCGGCATTCTGCGACGTCGTGATGATGCGCGAGGGAAACGCCTCGATGTACTTGGGGTCGCCGCGGATGGCCCAGATGGTGATCGGCGAGGACGTCAGCCTCGAGGAGATGGGCGGGGCGAAGATGCACACCGCCGTGTCGGGGTGCGGTCACTTCCTCGTTTCCTCCGACGAGGACGCGATCGACCTCGCGCGGCGCTACCTCTCGTACATGCCGGCGAGCTGGCGCGAGGCGCCCCCCGCCGCGCCTCCCGCCGAGCCCACCGGGCACCGGCCGGTCTCCGAGATCGTCCCCCCCGACGAGAAGGAGGCGTTCGACGTCGTCGAGCTCGTCGAGGCGCTCGTCGACGAGGGCTCTTTCCTCGAGGTCCACGACCGCTGGGCGCGCGAGGTCGTCGTCGGCTACGCGCGCCTCGACGGGCGGGTGATCGGGATCGTCGCCAACCAGCCGAAGTTCAAGGGCGGCGTGCTGTTCGTCGACTCGGCCGACAAGGCGGCGCGCTTCGTCTGGACCTGCAACGCCTTCAACGTCCCGTTGCTGTTCCTCGCCGACGTCCCCGGCTTCATGATCGGCACCGACGTTGAGCGCCAGGGGATCATTCGCCATGGGGCGAAGATGATCAGCGCCGTCTCCGAGGCCACCGTGCCGAAGCTGTCGGTGATCGTCCGCAAGGCCTACGGCGCGGGGCTCTACGCGATGGCGGGCCCGGCCTTCGAGCCCGACTGCTGCATCGCGCTGCCGACCGCCTCGATCGCAGTGATGGGGCCGGAGGCCGCGATCAACGCCGTCTTCTACAACCAGATCCAGGAGATCGAGGATCCCGACGAGCGCGCCGCGTTCGTGGAGCGAAAGCGCACCGAGTACGCCGAGGACATCGACATCCTCCACCTCGCCTCCGAGCTGGTCGTCGACGCGGTGATAAGGCCCGACGACCTGCGGTCCGAGCTGATCCGCCGCTTCGCGCTCGCCGAGTCGAAGGGCCGCGACTTCTCGACACGGCGCAATCCGATTACGCCGGCGTAGCCCCGGATCGGGGTTATTGGGCGCCGCGTGGCGGGTTTTGTGGGCTATGGCCCGTAAAAAGCGCCAGGCAGGCGGTTCCGAAGCCCGGCCGCTGCTAGGTGGAGCTGGTCAGGCGCGGGTGCGCATCGCGTCGGCCATCCGCTCCTCCTCGCGACGCTCGACGTCGGAGGTGGCAGGCATGACGTCGGGGCGACCGTGCTCGGACTCGCGCCAGTGCGCCGGGACGCGGGACCCGCCGTCGCCGTTGTCGGAGCGCCGCGGAGCGGGCGTCGGGGTGATCCCGGCCCAGCCTGGGCGCTTGCGGACCCGCTCGGTCGCCGCGTCGAGGTAGTCCTGGATGATCGTCAGGCCCTCGAGGCCGGGCACGTCGGCGATCGTCTCGTCGATCCCGCGCGCGTGCTCGCGCCCCTCGGGACTGTCGCCGAACAGGTAGAGCGCCAGCGCGTCGACCTCCTCCTCGCTCTTGACACCCGCTC
The DNA here is from genome assembly GCA_035637595.1 of Solirubrobacterales bacterium. Lineage (GTDB taxonomy): Bacteria > Actinomycetota > Thermoleophilia > Solirubrobacterales > 70-9 > DASPWW01. The sequence continues at coordinate 27,864 of DASPWW010000035.1, forward strand.
CAACAGGTGTCCAGAGGTTCTTCAGCACCCAACGGACCATCCTCCGCGCCGTCCGCGAGCGCTGCAACCGGGCCTTGGACTGGGCGCGGTAGAAGGCGAAGTGACGGCGCTCGTCCTGGATCACCTTGCGCAGGAGCTGGTGCAGGACCGGATGGTCGGAGCGGCGGATCAGCGCGTAGTAGCCGGTCAGCGTGGTCAGCTCGTTGACGGCGCCCCACATCATGTGGATGGCGACGAAGTCACGCGCCAGTGCCGATCCGATCATCGTCGGCACGAGCCCGAGCCCGTTGCCGACCCCGACCGAGACGCGCAGGTCGCGCCAGCGGTTCGAGCGGCTCGGAAGCGGCGTCGACCCGTCGGGCAGCCGGGGCTCGATCGGCTCCTCGATGCCGTAGAGGCGCAGGAAGTCGGAGAACGCCTCGCCGTGCCACAGCTCCTCGTAGACCCAGCACGACAGGAACGCGGTGATCTGAGGGTCGGCCGCCGCACGAGTGGCGAGCAGGTCGCGCAGGTAGATCACCGTGTGCGCCTCGATGTCCATCATGTAGTGGAGGCACATCACGTCACCGTCGGTGAGCGGGTGATCCCGGATGCGGTCCCAGTCGATCCCGCTGAGGTCGACCTTCTTCGAGTTGCGGAGGTAGCGGTCGAGGTCGAACTCGACCTTCTGCGGTGAGTTGCTCATGTCCTGGTCCTCATGTCCTGGTCCCCTTCAGGCGCGCCCGAGATCCTAATCGCAGGCGGTGGCGTTTCCAATTCGAGCCTATCTACGCAGAAAGCGTGGCGACGGCTCAATCAGGCACGACCCAGGCTCAACGTAATCCGGCGAGGTGCCGATAGAGGGCGTGAAAGCAGATGCACACCCCAGCGCCCGAATCGAGGGGGCAATCGCGCAGATCCAGCCTGCGGGAGCGCCTGTGGTGGCCCGCTGTCAGCGAGTCCGGCTTCCCGATCTCCGAGGACCGGGCGATGATGGCCCGCACGTACGCCTATCTGTTTGGCCTCGGCGGGCTGCTGACGCTGCTGACCCTCGCGCTGCCGGGCGCCGACGGGCGCGACGCGCTCGTCGTGGTAGCCGCCGCCTTGGCGGCCTACCTGACCGCGGCCGGATTCGTTGTGGGATTCGACCGCCTGCCGTTGTGGGTCTTCAAGACGTCGCCGGTCCTCGGTGCGGCACTGGTAGCAACGCTTCTTTACTTCGGTGGCCCCGGGGCTGTGGGCGCCTACGCGATGTTCTTCTTCTGGGTCGTGCTCGCCGCCTGCTACTTCTTCGGCCTGCGGGTCGCGCTCGTGCACATCACGATCTGCACGGCCTGCTACGGGGCCGTCCTGCTGCTGCGGGACACGGCGCTGAGCGAGCTCTACTGGGCGATGGGCGCCGGCACCCTGCTCGTCTCGGGCGTGTTGATGGTCGGGCTGCGGGGGCAGGTCGAGCGCGTGGTGACACGGCTCGCAGACGCCGCGGGAACCGACGTGTTGACCGGGCTTTCCAACCGACGCGAGTTCGAGGACCGCTTCGCGAACGAGCTCGAGCGCTCCGTCCGCAGCGGCCAGCCGATGGGGCTCGTCGTCCTGGACCTCGACTGGTTCAAGGAGATCAACGACCGCTTCGGTCACGACGCCGGCGACAGGGCGCTGAAGATGGTCGCCGCGGTGCTGGAGGAGCAGACGCGGCGGATCGACATGGTTGCGCGGCTCGGTGGAGAAGAGTTCTCCGTCGTCGCGCCGGACGCCGGCGAGGAGGAGACCTACCGCCTCGCGGAGCGCTTGCGACGGGCGGTCAAGACGGCGTTCACCAGCCACGCTCGTCCGCTCACAGTGAGCTGCGGGATCGCGACCTTCCCGGCGAGCGGCGGTACGGCGAGCGACCTGCTGCGCGCCGCCGACCGGGCGTTGTACGCGGCCAAGGACCTCGGGCGTGATCGCTCGATCGTCTACCGGCGGGGCGAGGACGAGATCTCGATGGCGGTCGCGCGCCGCGCGCGCGCCGGGCGGGGCAGTCCGCGGCTCGCGTCACTGGTCTCGATGGCCGAGTCAGTTGACCGCCGCAAGGGAACCCCTGGCCATTCGAGGGCGGTGGAGCGCTATTGCGAGGCGATCGCCCGCAGCCTCGGCCTGTCCGAGGCCGAGATCGAGGAGGTCAGCCTCGCCGGACTGCTCCACGACATCGGCACGATCGGCCTCTCAGAGGCCGTCCTCTCGAAGTCGGGCAAGCTCACGGACGCGGAGTGGAACGAGATCCGCAGGCACCCGGAGGTCGGGGCGCGAATCCTCTCGACGGCCGACCTCGATGCGATCAGCGAGTGGGTGCTCGCGCATCACGAGCGGGTCGACGGCAAGGGATATCCGCGCGGCTTGCGCGACGGTCAGATCCCGCAGCAGGCGCAGATCGTCGCGGTCGCCGATGCCTACGCCGCGATGACCGCGGACCGCAGCTACCGGCGCGGCGTCCCCCACGGGGAGGCGATCGCGGAACTGCGCGCCAACGCGGGCTCCCAGTTCCTGCCGGAGATCGTCGAGGCGTTCGTCAGGCGGCGCGAGAGCCACGGCGGCGACAACCACGAGGCCGAGACCCCGGCCTCGAAGTAGCCGCGGCGAGCGCTCAGCTGCGCTCCGCCAGCTCTATGAAGTAGTCGAGCGCCGCCGGGTTGGCGAGCGAGTCACGGCTCGCGGCATCCTCGGGAGGCGTCCCGGTGAGGATCTTCTTGACAGGCACCTCGAGCACCTTGCCGCTCAGGGTGCGTGGGATCTCCGCGACCTGGAGGACGTCGTTGGGCACATGTCGGGGGCTGCATTGCTCGCGGATCCGCCGTTTGATCTCGGCGCTCAATTCGTCGTCCAGCTCGACGTCCTCGCGCAGGACGACGAACAGCGGCATCCAGCCCTCGGTCCCGGGGCGCGGCACGTCGACGACGAGGGCATCGAGGACCTCGGGCACGCCCTGGACGGCGCGGTAGATCTCGCTCGTTCCCATGCGGACTCCCTGGCGGTTGATCGTCGAGTCCGAGCGCCCGTAGATCACCGCGGTGCCGCGTGACGTGATCTCTATCCAGTCGCCGTGGCGCCACACACCGGGGAAGTGCTCGAAGTAGCTGGCGCGGTAGCGCGAGCCGTCCTCGTCGCCCCACAGGAACAGCGGCATCGAGGGCATCGGCTCGGTGATCACCAGCTCGCCGACCTCGTCGATGACGGGCCTTCCCTGCTCGTCGAAGGCCTCGACGGCCGCGCCGAGCGCCCGGGCCTGCAGTTCACCGCGGTACACGCCGAGCAGCGGGACCCCGCCGACGAATGCGGTGCAGACGTCGGTCCCTCCGCTGGTCGAGAACAGCCACGTGTCCTCGCCGACGTGGCGGTAGATCCAGTCGAACCCCTCGGGGGAGAGCGGTGAGCCGGTCGAGCCGACGGCTCGCAGGGCGCTGAGGTCGTGGCCCGCGCCAGGCTCGATCTCGGCCTTCATGCACGCCGCGACATAGCTCGCGCTGGTCCCGAAGCACGTCATCCGGGTGCGCTCCGCGAGGTCCCAGAGCACGTCCATGTCCGGATAGCCCGGACTGCCGTCGTAGAGGACGATCGCCGCCGGGCCGAGCAGCCCGCTGACCAGGAAGTTCCACATCATCCAGCCGGTGGTGGTGAACCAGAACAACCGGTCGTCCTCGTGGAGGTCGACGTGGAGGTTGAGCTTCTTGAGGTGCTCGAGCAGGATCCCGCCGTGGCCCTGGACGATCGCCTTCGGCAGGCCCGTCGTCCCCGACGAGTACAGGACCCATAGGGGGTAGTCGAAGGGGACGCGGTCGAACTCGAGTGGGGCGCCGTCGCCCGCGGCGAGCAGTTCGTCCCAACCCATCGGCTTGCCGAGCCGCCCGTGGTCCGGGTCGGGGTCGAGGTAGGGGACGACGATCGTACGGTCGAGGGTCGGCATCTCGGCCTCCAGCTCGGCGACGACGCCGAGGCGGTCGAAGTCCTTGCCGTTGTAGCGGTAGCCGTCGATCGCGAACAGGACCTTGGGCTCGATCTGGGCGAAGCGGTCGATCACGCTGCCGGAGCCGAAGTCCGGTGAGCAGCTCGACCAGATAGCACCGATGCTCGCCGTCGCGAGGAAGGCGATCAACGCCTCGGGCACGTTGGGGAGGTAGGCGACGACTCGATCGCCGCGCACGACGCCGAGGCTGCGCAGCCCGGCCGCGACCCGCGCGACGCGCTCGCGCAGCTCGTCCCAGCTCAGCTCGTCGAGCTCGCGCAGCTCCGAGGCGTGGAGGACCGCGGTCCGGTCGCCCGGCTTGTCTCGGAACACGTGCTCCGCGTAGTTGAGCTCGGTGCCGGCGAACCAGCTCGCCCCTGGCATCACGCGTTCGGGCAGGACCTGCGAATAGGGCGTCGATGAGAGGACCTCGAAGTAGTCCCATATCGAGGCCCAGAAGTCCTCGAGCTCGGTGACCGACCAGCGCCACAGCGCCTCGTAGGCATCCAGCTGGATGCCACGTTCGGTGGCGAGCCAGCGCATGTAGGCGGTCATCTGCGAGCGCTCGACGGCCTGGGTCGAGGGCTCCCAGAGAAGCTCGCCGCGCCGCTTCGCGTTGGTCGCCTCCATCAGCTCGTCACCGCGGCGCTTATATCACCGTCACCGCGCACGCCGGCCGACGTCGCGGTCGAGCAGGCGGATGACGTCGAGGGTGAATCCGTGGGCGCGCTCGAGCGCGTCGGGGTCGATGTGGTCCGGTGTGTCGCCGGCGGTGTGCTGGCGCGGGACGTAGCCGGCGGCGGGCAGGCAGGAAATGGTGGTCGCGGGATAGCCGTTGGCGCGGGCCGGGAAGCTGTCGCCGGCGTAGCCGCGGCGCAGGGCACGGGCCTCGTAGCGGTCAGTGCCCTCACGGTCCGCGGTCGCGATCGCGTCGCACAGCTCGACGAGCCGGTGGTCCATCGGGAACGTGACCACCCATCCCGCCGCGGCCTCGAAGCGCACGTCGCCCGCGCCGACGGTGTCGAGGCACACTACGTAGGTCGAGTCGCGCGGCAGGTCGTCGCGGTGGGCACGCACGAACGATCGCATCCCCTCCTGGAGGCATTCCTCGGCCCCGGTGAGAAGGACCCAGACGTCGAGGTGCTTGGGGGGGTCCTCGTCGAGGAGCGCGGCGAGAGACAGTGCCGTCGCCACGCCCGAGGCGTTGTCGTCGGCGCCGGGCGTGGTCGGCGACAGGGCGATGTCGAGCAGCAGGAAGCCGCCGATCAGCAACGCCAGCGTGGGGGGGAGCTGCACGGCCGAGACCCAGCTCGCGTCGATGTCGGCCATCCGGGCGCCGAGCGGCGGGAGCAGCAGGAAGAGCGACCAGAACAGGATGCGGAACGGCCCTATCGGGAGCGGGACCGCCGCCTGTACCCGCGCCGCCAGCCGTTTCGAGCCGGCATCGAAGGCGCGCCCGACCTGGGCCGCGTCGTAGTGCGCGCAGAGGATCACGCGCGCCGCCGCGTCCGGGTGCCGCCCGGGGGAGACGACGTTCTGGGAGGCGCGGCGGAAGAACAGTCGCCGCAGGAGGTAGAAGCGGGCGTTGAGGTCGAGGTACATGGACACGGCCGTGGCGAGCACGATCGCGAAGCCGATGGCCGGCTGCTCGAGCGCGATCAAGCCGCCGGCGATGGCGAGCGCGCAGTGGCCCGCGTGCACGACGGCCCACTGGGGATGGACGTAGGTCGGCTCGACGTCGACGCGCCGGCCGCGCTCACGAAGCAGGCCCGCGAGGTCGTTGGCGGCGCGCCGCTCGGCGTCGGTCCCGGCGCGGCGGCCCTCGAACGCGCACAGGCGACGAATCAGCTCCTGGCGCTCGGCGACCTCCACGGGCGGGGGATTATCGCCGGGCGCAAGCCGGAGGTGGCGCGTTATGGGCGCTATACGCCTAGAAAGGCGCCATCCAGCCTGAGCATGCCCGCTCGATCGGGAGTGCGGCGGGTGGGATTCGAACCCACATGTCCTTGCGGACAGCGCCTTTTGAGGGCGCCCTGTCAACCAGTTGCAGCACCGCCGCTTGACCACGCATTGTCGCTGACCGGTAGCGACCCACTCAACACGTGTGGCGCGTGTGGTTGGCCAAGAAACGATAGCCGCGCGAACCCGGGTCAAATTCTGTGACGGGACGCCTCGCTAGGCTCATCCGGCGATGTGCGGCCGCTTCACGCTCACCGACCCCGATCCGCGCAGGCTGCGGACGCGGTTCGCGCTTGACGAGGCCGCCCAGCTCGACGAGAAGCCGCGCTTCAACATCGCGCCAACGGATCCCGTGCTGGCGATCCGCGAGCGCGGGTCGGGAGGACGGGAGCCGGGAAGGCTGCGCTGGGGCCTGATGCCGGGCCGCTGGGCGGAGGGGCACCGCTCGCTGATCAACGCGCGCGCCGAGACGCTCGACAGTCAGCCGGCGTTCCGCGAGTCGTTTCACGAGCGCCGCTGTCTGGTTCCGGCCGACGGCTTCTACGAGTGGCGCACGGACGAGAACGGCAGGCAGGCGGTGTGGATCAGCCGCGCCGACGGCGAGCTGTTCGCCTTCGCCGGGGTGTGGGCCGAGGCGCCGGGGCGAGGTGGCCGGCCGGTCCACAGCTGCGCGATCGTCACGTGCGAGCCGAACGCCGTGGTCCGGCCGATCCACGACCGCATGCCCGTGATCCTCGACGCCGGTGCCGAGGATCAGTGGCTCTCGCAATCGGCCGGGCTCGATGAGCTTCGTGACGTCCTGCGGCCGCTTGCCGACGATGCGCTCGAGGTACGCGAGGTCGCGGACGCCGTCAACGACGTGCGCAACGACGGCCCCGGCCTGATCGAGTCGCCGCTGAGGCTCTTCTAGCTCGAGGCCGCCGCCCGGCGGCGTGCCTCGACGTCCTCGACCGGCCGCTCCTCCTCGACGTGCCAGTTCTGGTTGAAGCCGATCATCGCGACCGCGATCAGCGCGAGCTGGACGGGCACGATCAGGAAGGTGAGCAGTCCGAGCAGGTCCTCGGGGAGGGCCGGCGAGCTGAGGCCGTCCTTGTCGCGCGCGAACCACGCAGGGGCGGCGATGATCGCGAAGATCGCGAGGATGATCGCCAGCGCCGAGGCGACCGGGAGCACGCCGCGGTTCCAGCGGATGACCAGGAAGGCGAACAGGATGTAAAGGGCCGCGTAGATGATCGTCATCAGCGCGACGGTACCTCCCTGCAACCGGTCCCAGCCTCCGAGCGTCACGATCAGCAACAGCGCCGCTGAGATCAGTAGGACGAGCGCGACGAGGGCCTTCGTCATCTTCGACTCCGCCTTCTCGCGGTTCGGCCGCCAGAGCTCGTAGCCCTCTCTTGCGCCGCCGAGCGCCTCCATCAGGGTGCAGTCTAGATTCTCCGGCGACCGCGCGCTACCGTTCTTCGCCCGTAACGGTCGAGCGGGCGTGCTGGAACTGGTACACAGGCCGGCCTTAGGAGCCGGTGCTCTTCGGAGCTTGGGGGTTCGAGTCCCTCCGCCCGCATCGCCCCTGCCGCGCCGCCGGCGAGGCACTAGGCTGAGTTCGAGTCACTCCGGGGGAGTGAGTTAAGGGCTATGCGCACGGTCTCCAAAACCGTGAATCCGGGTTCGAATCCCGGCTCCCCCGCCTCTCCGCGCGTGCGTGACGCACGGACTGGACGCACGTCCAGGCCTGCCGAGCGTCTTTTAGGCGCAGTCGAGGCACCGCCGATGGGGACTCACCATGAGGGTCTCCACAAGTTTGAGTCGGTTTGGCGGGGTCGTGCCGCTGGTCGCCGCGGCGATCTCGCTGCTCGCCCTCGCGCTTGCGCTGCTGGGCGCCGCACCGGCCGACGCGCGAAAGGGCAAGGACACGTGCGCCAACGCGCAGACCGAGCCTGCTGAGCTGAACTACGACCAGGCGACGGACGCGATCCGCTGCCTGCTCAACAAGAAGCGCGCCAGCCACGGCATGGGCCCCGTCGCGGTCAACGGCAAGCTCGACGCCGCGGCCCAGAAGCACACCGACTTCATGGTCCGACACGGCTGCTTCGCCCACCAGTGCTCCGGTGAAGCCGACATGGTCGGGCGGATCAAGGGCACCGGTTACCTCGGCGGCGCGATGTCCTGGATGATCGGCGAGAACCTCGCCTGGGGCGAGGGGAGCATCGGAACGCCGGCGGCCATGGTGGAGGCATGGATGAACAGCCCCAGTCACCGCGCCAACATCCTCAACGGGGACTTCGAGGACGTCGGGATCGGCTTCGTGACCGGCACCCCGACATCGGCCCACGAGGCGAACGCCGCGATCTACACCACCGATTTCGGCTTCAACCACGGCTGAGCCCTCCCTCGATTGGCGCTCCCGAGCGCCGGTCGGACGCACCTATAATCGACGCTCCAAGCGGGCGTGGTGTAACGGTTGCACAAGACCCTTCCAAGGTCTCGGTGCCGGTTCAAGTCCGGTCGCCCGCTCTCGATTCGCGCCCGGGTTCAGGTTTGAGTCAGCACCACTCGCAGCGTGCCGCGCCGCTGCGCCGTGCGCCGGCGATGACAGTTGGCGCACACCACCTCGCATTTCTCCATCTCGTCCAGGATGCTCTGCCAGCTCCTGTCGCGAATGGCCTTGCTGATGTCGAACAGTTTGTCGCGCAGGTGGTCGAACTCGAGCACGACCGGATCGGTCTCACCGCAATCGACGCAGGGATGGGTCTTGAAGTAGTCGAGGAGGTAGAGCGTGCGTTCCCGCGTCAACTTGCGCTTCACCTTCGCGGCCTGGTCGATATCTCGCTGCCGATTCGCCGCGTAGTGCTCCTTGCCGTACTCGGAGCGACAGGGACGGCAGAGGTTGTCTCGTTGTAGGTGCCTCTTTCGCCGCCATGAGAAATCATCGAGTAGCTTGAGCTCGCCGCAACGGCCGCATCTTCTGAGCTCAGCCATGACGAACATATGTTCGCATCCAGGTCGGACGGAACTTGGCGTAAACTCGTTCGCCCACGGGGCGTGGCGCAGTCTGGTAGCGCGTTCGGCTGGGGGCCGAAAGGTCGCGAGTTCAAATCTCGCCGCCCCGACTTTTCCCTGCAACTCGTGCACTTCCTGGCTAGACGCTGCGGATTCTCATGAGTTCGGCTGGGGGTTGGCTTCGACGTGCGTTCAGGCACGAAACCCCCCAGCCGAATGGCAGGCGAGGGCCTGTTCGAGGGCCCAAACTCGGAAGGCCGAGTCTGTGGGCTACGCGGCGGTCTCAGGGTCGAAGTCGTAGACGCTCGCCGGAATCGACTGGCTGCGGACCGACTCCTCGTCGCGCTCGTGGAGCGGGAACTGGTCGCGCGCGACGCTGACGCGAGACCAGTACGCCGCGAGCTTGATCTTCAGCTGCCGGCGCGCTTCGGGATGCATCTGCTGGACTCGTCGGGGCGGGTCGGCAAGGAACCCATCCGAGACGAGCGAGGGCCGAAACAGGCACGCGACGCTCTCCTCGAAATGGCCCTCGAGCGCCGGGAGGTACATGTAGGCGTGGAGGCTGTCGCGCGAGCGCAGGAGGCCGACGTTGCGCTCGATGGCATCGGTCGCCTCGGCGACTTGGGCGAGCGGCAGGACCGGGACGAGAATCCGGTACGGGTGCGCGGGCCGAGGCTCCTCGGCAAGCTGGTCATACATGTCGCAGGTCGGTGAGATCAGCAGCCCGTAGCCGAAGGAGACCTCGCCGAGGTAGTGCTTGGCCGGTTCGGGCTCGTCTGCCGTCACAAGCGTAGTCGGCTGATCGCCAAAAGGGATCGCTTCGAAGACGTCGCCGGAGAACAGGACTCGCGCCCACGGCTCGAGCCAATACTCATCGTCAGGTGGTCGGTGAGCTCCCTCGTCCACGCAGCGAAGGTAGCCGCGCGGCGTGACAGATCCGGATCAGTCGATCGGCGTTGCCTTGCTCACAGAGACGACGTCGTCGCCCTCGACGAGCGGCGGGAGGCCCTCGTACATCCGCGCCTTGGCCGCCTCGATGTCCTCCGGACGGAAGCGCCGGACACCGCTCGGCAGGCGAACAGCGGGGATCAGGCCGCGTTCCTCCCAGCGGCGGATCGTGTTCTCGCTGACTCCGAGAGCTTGGGCAGCCTCTCGGACCTGCATCAAGGCCATGGCGTGCTGCTCCTTGGTCGGGACTTCAGAAGGATAGTCGACTTGGAAGACATGGTCAACGTGGTCGACCTGGTGGACATGGGTGACTGTTCTCCATCCTATCGGCCGGTGGCGAAGGCAGCTTGAGCGCCACAGCGACCGGCCAGGGAGTGGTCGGTCGCACGAAATGCATGGCTTTCGCTTCCCTCCGCGAAGGAGGAGCGCGACCTCGCCTTCAGCCGAGTACTCCTCCTCGTCCACAGCGAGTGTCGTAGGAACCTCCCCGGAGACGCCTCCTTCCATGGGAACGCGAAACTCTGCTCGCCGGCGCCGCAAGTCGGAACTGCCGGTTCGCGCAGAGATGTAGGTTCGTCCCGTGACCGCGCCAGACGCCACCCCCGTTCTGATCCTGACCGGTGCTCCTGGGGTTGGGAAGACAACGACGGCGCGGATACTCGCCGCCCGCTCAGACCGCGCGGTTCATCTTGAGTCGGACCTGTTCTTCCGCTTCATCCAGTCCGGCTACATCGATCCGTGGAAGCCGGAGTCGCACGAGCAGAACAGGATCGTCATGCGGATCGTCGCCGACGCAGCATCCGCCTACGCGGCGGCCGGCTACTTCACGATCGTCGACGGGATCATCATTCCTGGCTGGTTCCTTGAGCCTCTGCGTGACTCCCTCCGCGAGGCGGGACACCTGGTGGCCTATGCGGTGCTCAGAGCACCGCTGCCTGTCTGCGCGTCCAGGGCACGGAGTCGCGGATCCCAGTCGCTCGCCGATCCCGAAGTCGTCGAACGACTCTGGAAGAACTTCGCGGAGCTCGGCCCCCTAGAGCCGAACGCGATCGACATCGGCACGAGCAGTCCCGAAGATGCAGCTGACCTGCTCGCTCGACGCCTTCAAGACGGACTGCTCGCAACCTGAAGTCGCCGCAACGAGAGCTTCCCTCCCCGCGGAGTGCAGTCGCTCGTTGCAGACGCAGGCGCAAGGGGGCTCCGCGCCGGATGGTGCGAACCACCGTCGTGCCTCAGGGAGGCTGTCGCGGGCGGGGCATCGAAGTCGACGAACTCGCGTGTAGCCTCCCAATGGCCGCAGCGCAAGCCGAAAGCCAGGCCAGCTGACAGAGAACCTTGGACGCAGAGCGCCGCCGCGAGGTCAACCGCTTGCTCGCTGAGCTCACGCGATGCGCCCAGGCCGATGCTTCGATCGCCGCGTTGGCCCTCGTTGGCTCATGGGCCCGCGGCGCTGCGACCGACGAGTCCGATCTCGATGTGTTGATCCTTGGGGATCGCGACGAGCTGCTCGCGCGTCAGCCGTGGGCGGAGCTCACGGCGACGGCGGAGCTCGTCCAGCGCCGCCGGTTTGGCAGTGTCGCGGAGCGGCGCTACCGGTTGCCGAGCGGACTCGTGCTCGAGCTCGGCGTCGCATCGCGACGATGGGCTTCCGTCGATCCCGTCGACGCCGGAACGCGGCTGGTCATCAGTGACGGCATGCGCGTGGTCGTCGATCCGGAGGGACTCCTCGAGCGGCTCCGCCGAGCGGTCGCTGCCTGAGGCAATGGGGCTCCTTCCCGACTACACCAACCAGGCCGAGACCTACGACCGCACGCGCTCCGCGAGCCCATCCGTCCTACGACCGCTGCGCGAGGCGCTCAAGGGCGCGCCCGGCCGCCGACTCGCCGACATCGGTGGAGGCACCGGTAACTACGCATTCGCCCTCAGGCGGGAGGGCTGGGAGCCCGTTGTGGTGGACCGCTCGGCCGAGATGCTGGCGCGGGCCGCCGCCAAGGGACTCGAGACCGTAGAGGCGGACGCGCAGCGACTGCCCTTCGAGGACGAGAGCTTCGACGCCGCCACGATGATCTCGATGCTGCACCACGTCGAGGACCGTGGCGCGGCGCTGGCCGAGGCGCGGCGCATCCTCAGGGCGGCAGGGCGGCTCGTGCTCAAGGGCTTCACGACCGAGGATGCCGCGACGCTCTGGATCCTCGACTACTTCCCGAGCAGCCGGCCCTGGATGGAGGCCACTCACCCGCCGCGGGCGGCGATCCTGGCGGAGCTGCCCGACGCGTGCCTTCTCACTGTCGAGTTCGAGGACATGGAGGACGCATCACTGGCCGCGCTGTCGGCCGACCCTGAGCGGGTGCTCGAGGCGGCGCAGAGTGGCGCGACGAGCTACTTCGAGCGGATGCAGCGCGACCATCCCGACGAGCTGCGAGCGGGACTTGCGCGGCTGCGGGAAGACATCGCGGCCGGCCGCGCCCCGAGGCGCGCCGGCACGGCCACGGTGCTCAGCTGGACGAAGCGTTAGAGGGCACCGCTGCTTCGCGCGAGATCCGAGCGTCTGCGCTGGCCGAGCTCACTCGCGCAATGGACGACGGGCAGGCCGCTCGCCGGGCGCGGCGGTCGCTTCCGCAAGTCGCGGAGCCTGTCGCACAAACCCAAACCGAGCCGATAGGAGCCCATCTCCGCACGGGTTAACAATTCGCGCAACGTCCGCCTCCTCGGCGCCGCGCTCGTCCTACACTCAGCTCGCTCAGCCGCTCCTATCCCCACCTGAGCATCGTCAGGGGTGCTTGTCGCGGAGACCCTTTATGCGACAGCCTTTGCGCAAAGCGGCACCCAGCGCCGAACCCGGACTAGGACACGTAGGCCTTGCGCACCATGGCGGCCGTCCATCGGTTCGTGCCGTGGGCCGGGGGGACATCCTTGCGGTTCAGGGTCTCGGCGATCTCGGCGAGGGACTTGCCTTTCGCGAGCAGCGTCCGGATCTGCGTCCGCCATCCATAGTCCCGGTTGTTGCACCAGATGTGGGACAGTCGAACGTTCTCGGGGACGAGATGCCCGCCGGCCGACTTAAGGATCGGGTAGTGGTCGGGCGAGGGCGCCCCTTGGTGCGCGGCGTTGTGACCGGATCGAACGCGCCGCGCCCCTTGTCGTGGTAGCACTGCGGCATCTCGCACTTCAGGGCGAGGAGCTGGCCGCGCTCGGCCATCTGCACAAGGACATTCTTCACGCCGAGCTTGCGGAGTTGGTCCGCGACCGATTTATCCGCCACGCGCTGATCCTGACACAAAGACCCGAGCCGCCCCAGCGCGCGTCCGCGATGGCTTCTAACGATGCGTCAGCCGCTTCTCCTTTTCTGCAACCCAGTAGAGGGAAGCTCCGGCGCGGCTACTGCTCTCGCGTGACAGGAGGCGCCTGGGCGGAGGCACCGCTCGCTGTCGCTCGGGACGACGAGCAGAAGCAGTCCTCAACGGCCGGCGCACTCCCGCTTGTCCGCAAGAGCGGCTCCGACAGGCAACGCGGTTGCTCCCACGCCGCAACCGGGCAAGCACGTACGCACGTGCGTACTGAGTAGCGGGGGCGGGATTCGAACCCGCGACCTCCGGGTTATGAGTCTCCTCCCGCACCTGGCGCGCCG
>DASPWW010000036.1:0-13740 GCA_035637595.1 Solirubrobacterales bacterium
TCGTTCCTCGCCCAGAGCGGCTTCAAGGAGACCCTGATGGCGCTCTTTCTGCTCGCCTTCGCGCTCGCCCTGCGCGACCTCGTTCCGGCGAGCCGCCTCGATCCCAGGGAGCTGCTGCCCTCCCGCCGCGCCGCCAGGCGAGCGACCCTGGTCGCCCTCGCGGCGCTCGCCGCCGGCAGCGTCTTCACCTACAGCGTCCCGGGGCTGGCGTGGCCGGCCGCCGCGGCGACCGTCTGGCTCGCGGCGGAGCTCGCCACCGGCGGCCTGCCGAGGCCACGCTGGCGTGCCGGCGCCCTGCTGCGCCAGGCGGCCCCTGTCGTGGGGGTGGCGGTCGCGCTGCTCGCCCTGCTCGCCGTCACGCAGGTCGGCTCGCTCGGCAACTTCCTCGATCGGCTCGGCGACGTCCAGAACACGGGGGGTCGGCTGAACAGCCCGATATCGCCGCGCGAGGTGCTCGGGATCTGGCCCCGGGGGGACTTCAGGGTCAACGAGTCGGGCGAGCTCCTGGCGATCCCGGCCTCCCTGCTCGGCCTCGCCGCCGTCGCGTTCGGGCTCTGGTGGTGGCTGCGCCGCCGCGACCTCGCCGTGCCCGCGGCGCTCGCCGGATCGGCGGTGATCTACCTGCTGACGCGGTGGAAGGGCGGGATCCACGTCGAGGCCAAGGCGCTCGCGATCGCCGCGCCGCTGGTCATGCTGCTCGCCACCCGGGCGCTGCTCGACCCCGAGCGACACGGCGGCGTCGCCCGGATCGCCGTCCCGCCGCTCGCGGCGCTGTTCGTCATCGGCGCGGCGGGCTCGACCTTCCTCGCCCTGCGCGCCGCTCCCGTCGGGACGACCGATCGCGTCGCGGACCTCGAGGAGCTGCTTCCGACAGTCGCGGGCGACCGCGTCCTCTACCTGGCGCCCGACCGCTTCTCGTCCTACCGCCTCCAGGGGGCGCTGGTCGGAAGCCCCGGCGGCTACGTGCCGAGCCAGGACATCCCGGCGCGGCGCGCGAAGCGCTGGGACCAGGGTCTGCCGCTCGACCTCGACACCGTCCCCGACGCCCGGATGGACAAGTTCCGATTCGCGATCACGACGAGCGCGCCGTATCAGAGCCTCGAGCAGAAGAACTGGCAGCCCACCCGCGTCACGCCCTCGTACACGCTGTGGAGGCGCTTTCTGGCCACGCCCGCCCACGGGGTGCTAGACGACGAGCACGGCGCCCCCGGCGCCGTCCTGGACTGCGGCGATCCCGAGCAGCGCCGGCTGACGCGGCGCGCCGGGACCGCCACCGTGATCCCGAAGCCCGTCGTCTCGGACTCCTGGAACCGCGCGCCCGAGTTCGGAACCGGGGACGAGGTGACGACGCAGCTGCGCCTCGCGCCCGGGCGCTGGGAGCTGTCGCTCCAGTACCACAGCGCGATCGACATCGAGCTCGAGGGCGCCGGCCTCTCCGAGCGGCTGCCGGCGTCGCTGGAGGGGATGTTCGCGTTCGCGCCCGGCGAGGGGCCGTTCTGGCCAGCGGGCACGATCGACGTCAGCGGCGACGGCCCGGTCACGCTCACCGTGCGCCAGCAGCCGCTGTCGACCTTCCAGCGGCTGGTCGGCGTCGAGCGCACCACGTGGATGGGAGCGATCGCCGCGACGAGGCCCGACGACGCCCAGAAGGTCCCGCTGGCCGACGCCTGCGGGCGCTACGTCGACTGGTTCGTGACCGAGCGCTGAGCGGCGCGGCTTCTGTAGCCTCGACGCCTCGTGATCCCGATTCAGCTCACCGATCACGGCACCAGGACCGATGCCACCGCCGAGGCCGGACAGCACGCACCGGCGGGTCCTCCGCCGATCGTTTTCGTGGGCGGCACGGGGCGCAGCGGCACCCACGTGGTGGCGAAGATGCTCGGCCGCCACTCCTTCTACCGCAACATCAACAACGAGGTCCGATTCCACTGCAACCCGCGCGGCTACCCCGACCTGCTCGCGGGCAGCGTGTCGCTCGACGAGTTCCTCAAGAAGCTGCGCAAGTTCTGGTGGTACCGCGTCAAGGCGGGAGAGTTCGCCCCGGCGATGGTCCCCAAGCTCGCCATGGGGCGCGAGGTCCGCGGCCTCCACAAGCTCGTTCCCGAGGAGCGCTTCGACGCCGCGGTCGACGAGTTCGAGCGCTCCTACGAGGACGATCCCATCGGTGCCTGCCGCAAGCTGTTCTTCGACCTCTTCCGGCCGCTCGCCGACGAGGAGGGCAAGCCGGGCCTGATCGAGATGTCGAGCGACACCGTGCTCGCCGGGCCGACGCTGCTGCGGGTCTTTCCCGAGGCCAAGCTGATCCACAGCGTCCGCGACGGCCGCGACGCGGGCTCGTCGAAGGTCGAGAAGCGCTCCAAGCGCGAGCACCCGACCGACGTGATCTCGGGGATCGACTGGTGGGAGAAGCGCCTGCGGGCGATCGACGAGTCCTCCAAGCAGGTGCCGCCCGACAAGCTGCTGACGATCAGCCTCGACGACCTCGTGTTCGGCAACCGGCGCCAGACCTATCGCAGCCTGCACGAGTTCCTCGGCATCGACCGCGAGCCGCGGGTGAGGCGCTACTTCAAGCGGCGCATGAGCGCCGACCGCGCCCATCGCGACCGCTGGCGCGAGGACCTCACCGACGAGGGCGCCGAGCAGGTGATGCGCCACTACGAGGCGACCCTGGACCGGCTCGAGGCCGACGGCGTCCACTGCGCACCGCTGCTGCGCCGGGTCTACGAGGACTCCCTTTAGCCCCGAGCCGCAGGTCGGGCAGGTGCAGCTCACGTTCGTCGGCGGGATCGACCGCGCCGACGCCGAGCTCGTCGGCCGGGCCATCGGGGCGACGCCCGGATACGAGTCGATCCCCGTCGAGCTCGGCTTTCACTGCGCGCCGCGCGGCATCCCCGACCTGCTCGAGGGCAGGATCTCGCTGGCGGGGTTCCGCGAGGCGCTCGGCGAGCGATGGTGGACCGACCGCCTCGAGCGGATCACCGCCGCCGAGCGCCTCGACGGCGCGCTCGAGCGCCTCACCGGCGCCTACGACCGCGATCCCGTCGGGGCCTGCGCCCGGCTCTTCGTCGAGCTCACGGCTCCGCTCGCCGAGCGGGCGGGCAAGCCGGGGCTCGTCGAGCACTCGCACGCCAACCTGATCAACGCGCCGACCCTCGAGCGCCTGTTCGCGGAGGCGCGCTTCGTGCATGCGGTGCGCGACGGGCGCGACGTCGCGGCCCGCCACGCCGCCGACGGCGCGACCGCCGCACGGCTGCTGGCGGGAGTCGAGCGCTGGGCCGACGACCTGCGGGCGATCGACTCGGGGGTGCAAATCCGTGAGGAGGGCGCGATCTACGGCGTCTGGCCCGAGCGGCTGTGCGTCGTCGTGCTCGGTGGGGCCGGGGGGGACTCGTTCGCGGGACTGGGCTCGTTCCTGGGCCTCGACGAGGATCCGCTCGCGCCCTCGCTGCTCGATCCCGAGCCGGCCCAGCGACCCGGCGGGGGGTGGGAGCACGGGCTGTCGGCTCGCCAGCGCCGCCGGGTGCGACGTCGCTACGAGCGCACGCTGCGAGCCCTGGCAGAGGAGGGGGTGCACTGCGCCGCGGCGCTGATCGAGGCGCGCGAGGAGGCCGGCGGGTGAGCTCGACCCAGGCCCGGCGCCCGATCCTGTTCGTGACGAGCAACGGGACCGGTTTTGGGCACCTGACCCGAAGCATGGCGATCGGCAGGCGCCTCGACCCCGCGTTCGAGGCGGTGATCTTCACGCTCTCGGCCGCCGCTCCGATCGTCCGCCGGCTCGGCTTCCGGGTCGAGTACCTGTCCTCGTATCGGACCCCCGGGGCGGGCTCGGAGTGGGGCTGGCACCGGCGCCTGCGCTCGCGGCTGCGTGCGCTGGTCGAAGAGCTCGACCCTGCCGCGCTCGTCTTCGACGGGGTTCATCCCTACGTCTCGGTGCTCGACGTCCTGCGGGAGCGCCCCGAGCTTGCGGCGCTGTGGTGCCGCCGCGCGCTGTGGCAGCCCGGGGCGGGGCGCGAGTTCCTCGCCGCGGAGCGCGCCTTCGACCTCGTGCTCGAGCCCGGCGAGCTCGCCGCCGAGGACGACCGCGGCCTGACCGCCCCGCGCCGCGACCGGGCCCTCGTCGTGCCCCCGATCGTGCTCCTCGACGAGAGCGAGCTCGTGCCACGCGCCGAGGCCGAGCGCGAGCTCGGGCTCGAGCCGGGACGCGTCAACGCACTGGTCGCCGTCGGCGCCGGCAGCGACGCGGTCGACAGGACCGTGCAGCGCTGCCTCGACCGCCTCGCCCGCGAGCCCGACGTCCAGCCGGTGGCGCTGGAGTCGAGCATCTCGCGCAGCCTGACGCTCCCCGAGGGCGTGGTCCGCGTTCGCGACACCTACCCGATGAGCCGCTACCTGCGCGGCTTCGACCTCACGGTGAGCGCTGCGGGGTACAACAACCTCCACGAGCTCGTCCGCTTCGGGGTTCCGACCCTGTTCGTGCCGATGCGCCGCGAGCTCGACGACCAGGCGGCGAGGGCGCGCTGGGCGGCGCGCGCCGGTGTCGGGGTGGCCTGCGAGGGCCCCGACTCCCCGGACATCGAGGCCGGGCTCGATGCGCTTCTCGATCCCGCCCGGCGCGAGCAGATGGCGCGGCGTGCGGCCGACACGGCGGTCGAAAACGGAGCCGGGCCGGCGGCCGAGGCGCTGTCGAAGCTCGCGGAGTCCGGCCCCGGCGAGCGGCCGCCCCGTCGTGCGGGGTGGCGCCACCGGCCGATCTTCTACGCCTGGATGCTCGCCCGGGTTCCCGCCCACCACCTGTTCGGGTTCGGCTATCGTGCTCCGCGCGCGGTCTGCGTGGCGCTCGGGGTCGGAGAGGACGAGCTCGTGGTGGCGGCCGATCGCCTGCCTGCCGAGCTCGGCGAGCCCCCCGAGCGGGTGCTGTTCGTCACCGATGCCGGCGATCTCGGCCCGCTGCGTCGCGCAGGCGTCGGGGTCGAGTACGTGCCGCCGCGCGGGGCGGTCGAGGGCGGGGGGGAGGACTACGAGGCGTTCGTGGACCGTCGCCTGCGCGGCGTGCTCGCCGGGCGCCCCGCGCCGCGCGCAATCGTCGGCATCGGAGCGGAGAACGAGGCCCGCTCCGCTACCCTCCCCGCGCGTGGTGGAGCAGGCAACAGAGGCCCCGGCGAAGCCGGGTAGCGCGCCGACCGACCCTGGTGTTGGCGGGCAGCCCCGGGAGGCCGGGCTGGATCCGCGCGGCGCGCTCCCGAACCTCGTCGTGATCGGGGCCCAGAAGTGCGGCACGAGCGGGCTGCACTTCTACCTCGACTGCCATCCCGAGATCTCGATGTCGACGCCCAAGGAGCTCAACTTCTTCATCCGCGAGCGCAACTGGCAGCAGGGCCTCGAGTGGTACCGGTCGCTATTCGACCCCTCCTCGCCGGTGCGCGGCGAGTCGTCGCCCAACTACACGACCTACCCGCATCACCTCGGGGTGCCCGAGCGCATGCGCGAGGTGGTCCCCGACGCGAAGCTGATTCTCCTCGTCCGCGATCCCCTGGAGCGGATCGCCGCCCACTGGGTGCACAACTACGCCAAGCGGCGCGAGCGGGGAGACCTGCGCGCGACCCTGCTGCACCCCAACACCACCTACGTCCTGCGCAGCCAGTACCACCTCCAGCTGCGCCAGTTCCTCAACCATTACCCGGAGTCGCAGGTGCTCGTCCTCGAGCAGGAGGACCTGAGGCTGCGCCGCTCGCAGACGCTGCGCAGCGTGTTCTCGTTCCTCGGCGTCGACCCCGGGTTCGAGCACCCTCGCTTCCACCGCGAGCGGCACCGCTCGAGCCGCAAGCGCAGGGCCACGTGGCTGGGGATGAAGGCGGAGCCGCTGCGCCGCACCCGGTGGGGGTCACGGCTGCCCAAGGTGGTCTGGAACGTGGCCGACGTCGGGCTTGCTCTGGGCAAGCCGATCCCGCGCCCCGACGTGCGCGACGCGCTCGGCCCCGAGGTGCTCGAGGTCCTGCACGAGGACGCCGACCGGCTGCGCGAGCTGACGGGGCGGCGCTTCGAGAACTGGTCCGTTTAGGGCTGCCTAAGCTGCGCAGCGGGGCGGTGCGGGGCCGACCCGGGACCCGGCTACCCTGAGCCAGTGACTGATAGCGGTAACGGTGACGAGCGCGGCGACGGCCGCCGGGGCAAGCGCGGCGGCCGCAAGGGCGCGGCGCTCGGCGCTCGGGTGATCCGTCACTCCTCGATCCACTTCACGGGGCTGTTCGGCGTCCACGCGATCGGCTTCGCGAGCGCGATCGTGATCGCCAACTACCTCGGGCGCTCGGACTTCGGCCGGTACAGCCTGCTGATGTTCTTCGCCGGGCTCGTCTCGCTGCTGTTCAAGCTGCTGACCAAGCGCGGCACCTACAAGCAGCTGTTCGGCGGCGACGACGACGACGATGACGACGACGACGATGACGACGAGGACCTCGGCGTCATCGAGGGCCGCGAGAGGATCCTCGGCAACGGCATCACCCTCACGGCGCTGCTGATCGCGGCGCTCGCGGCGTTGATGGTCCCGCTCGGCGGGCCGCTCGCCGGCCTCTTGCTCGGCGACTCCGGCGAGCGGACGCTCATCTTCTGGGCCGCGGCCGCCGGTGGCTTCGAGGGGATGTGGAACCTGACCTCGAACGTCGTCCGGCTCGAGCGCCGCCCGGTCAGCTACGTGATCCTCAGCGCGGTGCGGCCGATCCTGATCCTCGGCATCGTCGTCGGCTTCGTGATCACGGGTGCCGGGATCGAGGGCGCGATCGCCGCGACCGCGATCGCCACCGCGGCGTCGGTTGTCGTCTCACTGGTCGCGATTCGCAACAGCTACCACCTCGAGTTCGAGCCCGAGGTCGCGCGCTCGATAGTCGGCAAGGGCTTCGTGCGCACGCCGATCCTGGTCTCGTACTGGACCGTCGCCCACGCCGACAAGTTCATCGTCTCGCGCTTCGTCAGCCACTCCGACCTCGGGATCTACTCGCTCGCCTCGCTGACCAGCTGGGCCCTGGCGTCTGTCCCGGCGGCGTTCTTCAAGGCGTGGCGGCCGCTCAAGCGCTCGATGACGTTCGCCGCCGTCGACGACCACTACGGCGTCGGGGTGGCGCGCGGCGCGATGCTGACCTACTTCGGGCTCGTCTGCATCTCCGGGCTGCTGGGCGTCGCGCTGTTCGCGCCCGCCGTGATCCGCGTTGCGCCGACGTTCGAGGACGCGGCACCGCTGATCCCGCTGCTCGCGGCCGGGGCCTTGATGCCCTACGTCTTGCGCGGCGTCAACAAGGCCTCCAGCATCCCGCGCAAGCGCCGCTTCTACATCGCCTCGGTCTCCGGCTCGGCGTTGATCTTCGTCGGCGCATGCATAGTGTTGGTCCAGCTGATCGGCCTCCCCGGCGCCCCGCTGGCGATGATCGTCGCCTTCTTCTCCGGCGCCGGATTCCTGTTCTGGCGCTCGCAGCGCGGCGAGAAGCCCCTCCACGTCTACTACCGCTCGCTGCTCGGCGCGGCCCTGCTGGCGGCCGCGACCGGAGCCGGTTACTACGTCATCAACCCCTCCGGTCTGCTGCTCGAGTTGGTGCTGCCGCTGGTGATGTTCTCGATCTACGTCGCGCTCGCCTTCCTGCTCGGGGTCGTCCCGAAGCCGCACCGCGATGCGCTGCTCGAGCTGGCGCGGACCGTGGTCCGCCGCCACCCCGAGCGCCTCGACCCCGCCGACGCGATCCGCGGCCTCGACGTCGAGGAGCGCGAGGCGCTGCGGATGGCGATCGCCGACGGCCGCCCCGCGGAGGAGATCGGACGCTCTCTGGGCGGCAACGGGGAGACCGGCGGAGAGCGGGTCGTCAGGGCGCTGCGGCGGCTAGCCGAGGAGCGCGAGCCCGACGTCGGCCGGCCGACCGAGCACGACGCCAGGATCGGCGAGTACCTGCTCTCGGATGCCAGCGTCGCGGTTCGCGACGCGCGGGCGCGCAAGCTTCTCTCGGAGGGCGTGGAGTCCGCGGACCTGCACGCGCTCGAGGCGGTGCTCGAGGAGCTCGAGCGGGCCCCCAACAAGGTGTGGCGCGAGGACGGAGCGAAGCGCTGAGCGCCGGGAGCTAGGAGTCCGAGGGCGCCGAGCGCCTGATCACTATCCGGTCGGGCTCGATCGTGACGTCGACCGCGCGGTGCCCGGCCCAATGCTCGGCGTAGGCCGGATCGTCCTGAACCGCGGGATCGAGCCAGAGGCCGAAGCCATCCGTCTCACCGTGATCGAAGCTGGCTTGGAGCGTCTTCTGCCCGCGCCCGCGCCCGCGCCGCCGCCTGCGCCGCCGGCGCGGCGCGCCCTCGCCCTCGCCCCGCGCCGGGGCCGCGGGCTCAGCTTCCGCCTCGCCCTCCTCGGCTCGGTCACCCTCCTCGGCTTCCTCGGCTTCCTCGGCTTCTTCGTCCTCCTCGGCCTCGCGCGTCGCGGCCTCGACCTCGGCCTCGATCTCGTCGCGCAGGTCCTCGTCGGCTTCGCCGCCGTCGGCGGTCAGCCCGTGGCGCCGCTTGAACTCCCGCAGCTCGGCGGCGGGCAGCTCGAGCTGGTGGGCGATCCATGCGTCCGTGCGGCCCTCGCGAACCCAGGAGCGGATCTGGTTTAGCTGTGAGCGCAGGGGCTTCCGGGCCAAGACGCGGGCGATACTAGCAGTGGGTTCGGGGCGCTCCCGTGCCTGCAAGACCCCGGTTTTCGCCGATGTGGGGTGGACAGATGGCCACGGGGGCGGTTAGTCTCGCCCGGGATGCTTGTCCTCACGCGCAAGACCAATCAGAGCATCATGATCGGAGATGAGGTCGAGGTTTCCGTGCTCGCCGTGTCCGGCGACAAGGTGCGCATAGGAATCGCGGCGCCGCGCGACGTGCCGGTGTTCCGCAAGGAGGTCTACCTGGCGATCCAGGAGGAACGACTCGGCTCCTCCGCGCCGCCCGCCGCCCGCCGCGCGCTCGACGAGGTCCCGGAGAGCCGCTCCGAGTAGGTCCGGGCACGCCGGTCCGGCGCCGGTTCAGCTCGTCATCAGCCAGGCGAGCGTCTCGAACATCACGATGACCACGGTCACGACCGTGAACGTGAGCGCGACGAACAGGACGCTGAACCTGACCTTGCCCCGCTGCTCGGTGCGGGCAATGCTTCGGGCCCGGGAGCGATTGACCGCGCGCTGGCGCAGCTGCTGACGACGGCGGCGCTCGGCCGCCATCTCCTGCTCGAACGCGAGCTCGAACTGCTCGACGCTCTGGCGCAGCTTCGGGGCTGTAGCTGTCCCAGACTCGGATTCCATCGTTATGAGAGCTCCCAGGAAGAAACTTGCTCGGGAGTCCCTTCCCGACGGTCGCCGCGGGGGGCGACCCTGGGTCAACCTAGCAGACCCACCGAGCGTAACCAAGCGGTCTGCCGCGCTCCTCGTGCGCTTCGTCACGCGTGCGCTCACCCCTGTGCGCCCCCTCGCGGTCAGGCTTCGCACGTTCCCCAAAGGCCGCGCCCGGCGCCCCCCGCACGCGCCTCGAGGCGGGCGAGTCGACCGGCCTTGGAGGTGTTGGGAGCGATCTCCAGGGTGCGCGCGAAGCCCCTCGCCACGAGCTCGGCGTTGACGAGCACGTCGCCGACGTAGACATAGGCGAGCAGGCGCCCGTAGGCGTCGCGCAGCTCGTGGTCGAACACGAGCGTCACGTCCTCGCCCGCAACGAGTTCCTTGTTGAAGTCGCTGGCCTGGGGTCCGAAGCACTGCACCGGCTCGTCGGGGTCGACCGTCTCGGGGGTGTCGACCCCGATGTAGCGGACGTCCTCGACCTCGCCCTCGAGCTCGACCTCGATCGTGTCTCCGTCCACCACCCGCACCACCTCGGCCCGCAGCCGCTCGCCGGGACTCGGGCCCCCCGCCCCGGGCCCGGCGCGCTCGCCTCCCTCGCAGCCACCCGCGAGCGCGAAGAGCGCTGCGATCAGCAGCGCGACGGCGCCGAATCCGGGGACGCGTCTCACCGTCGCCGACATCGGTTCGGCTCAACCCCGCCGCGCCCCGGGGCGCCCCCGAGGCCCTCCGGAGGCCCGACTACCATCGGGCCGCTCGGGAAAGCAACGCAGGCCACGAGGCGCCGTGCTCGACCACCAATTCACCGGCCCTCCCTTCACGATCGGCGTCGAGGAGGAGCTTATGCTGATCGACGCCGAGAGCCTGGACCTTGCCCAGGAGATCGAGGCGATTCTCGACGCGGTCCCCGACGACATGCCCGGCCAGGTCAAGCCGGAGCTCATGCAGTCGGTGCTCGAGGTTGCGACCGAGCCCTGCCCCGACCTCCGCGTCGTCGCCGACCAGCTTCGCGCGCTGCGGCTCGAGGTCGCGGCGATCGCGAAGGACCTCGGCTTGCTGGTCGCAGCCGCCGGGACGCATCCGTTCGCGCGCTGGGAGGACCAGCTGATCGTCGATCGCCCCCGCTACGAGGAGCTCGCCGAGGAGCTCGGCTACATCGCGCGCCAGGAGCTGATCTTCGGCACCCACGTCCACATCGCGATCGAGGGCGCAGACAAGGCGATCTACGTCGCCGACGGCGTGCGCCGCTACCTGCCGCTGCTGCTCGCGCTGTCCTCCAATTCGCCGTTCTGGCGCGGCGACCACACCGGGATGATGTCGGCGCGCACCCCCGTCTTCAGGGCCTTCCCCCGCGTCGGGATCCCGCCCCACTACGGGACGTGGGAGATCTACTCGCGGCGCGTCGAGCTGATGATGGCCAGCGGTGCGATCGACGACTACACCTACCTGTGGTGGGACGTGCGGCCGCATCCGAACCTGGGCACGGTCGAGACCCGCGTCTTCGACCAGCAGACGCGGCTCGAGCACACGCTCGCGCTCGCCGCGCTCACCCTTGCCCTCTGCCATCGTCTCTCGGCGCTGTTCGACGCCGGCGAGCCGCTGGTGGAGACGCCGACCGAGCTGATCGACGACAACAAGGTGCGCGCCGCCCTGCGCGGCCTCGAGGGGCCGCTCATCGACCATCCGCACACGCGCCAGGCGCCGGCGGCCGAGATGGTCCGTCACCTGCTCGGCGAGCTGGGCAAGGACGCCGACGAGCTGGGCTGCCGCGACGAGCTCGCCGGAATCGAGGACCTGATCGCGGGCGGGACCGGGGCCCGCCGCCAGCTTCAGAGCGTCGAGGGCGGGGCCGACCTGCACGACCTGGTCCGCGAGCTGGCCGCCAAGACGCTTCCCTGATCGCCGTGTCCCGCCGCGAGCGGGGCCCCTCGCCGGGCGGCCCGAGCGCGGTGGGTATTCTCGGCACCGTGAGCTCGCCGGAGTTGAGCGTCGTCTGCAAGAGCTGCGGCTCGGAGGTCAGCCCCTACGTGACCGAGTGCCCGTACTGCGGCACGAGGCTGCGCAAGCGCGCCCCCAAGCTCGAACGCCACGGGGACGAGTTCACGCCGCGGGAGCGCCCCCGGCGCCGCCGCGTCGCGCCTCGCCTGCGCCGCCTCGGAGCCGCCGAGCGTCCGTACGCCACCGCGATCGCGATCCTCGCGCCCGCGCTCCTCCTGCTCGTCCAGCGGGCCGGCGACCTGCTCCCGACCGAGGTCGGGGCGATCGTCGGCTCGGCGGGCTCGGAGTGGTGGCGCTATCTCGCCGCGCCCTGGGTTTACGACGACCTCGGCTATCTGTTCGTCGCCGCTGTGGCCCTCGCGATCTTCGTGCCATCCCTGGAGCGCCGCCTGGGCGCGATCCCCGCCCTGGTCCTGCTCGTCGCCTGCGGCTCGCTCGGCATGCTCGCCGCCGACGGACTGGAGGCGCTCGATCCCGGCGCTGTCCTCGCTGCGGCGGGCGGCAACGGCGTCGCGCTCGGGGCCCTGGCGGCGTGGACCGCGATCCGCCACCTCGAGAGCCGCGCCCACCCGGGAGACGACTACGACGTGATCGGGGTCGCGGTGTTCGCCGTCGTGCTGCTCGCGCTGCCGCTGGTCGAGAGCTTCGCCAGCCCGGTCGCCGGGATCGCCGGCGGCGTGGTCGGCGCGGCGGCGGGGCTCGCGGCCGCCCGCTTCGGGCCCGCCGAGACTTGACGCCTTGACGGCGAAGTTCACCGCCCTCGACGAGGAGCTCCACGCCTACCTCGTCGAGCGCGGAGCGCGCCAGGACGAGGTCCTGCGCCGGCTCGCCGCCGAGACGGCCGACCTCGGGGACATCTCCGTGATGCAGATCGCGCCCGACCAGGGCGCGCTGATCACGCTGCTGGTGCGGGCGATCGGCGCCCGGCGCGCGATCGAGCTCGGCACGTTCACGGGCTACTCGGCGATCTGCATCGCGCGCGGCCTCGGCGGGGACGGCACGCTCGTCGCCTGCGAGCTGAGCGAGAAGTGGGCCGCGATCGCGCGCCGCTGGTTCGACGAGGCGGGGGTCGCCGACCGCATCGACCTGCGGCTCGGCGCGGCGCTCGACACGCTGCGCGCGATGCCGCGCGACGAGGAGCTCGACTTCGCGTTCATCGATGCCGACAAGGTGGGCTACCTCGACTACTACGAGGAGTGCCTGGCTCGCTTGCGGGCGGGGGGTCTGATGATGATCGACAACGTGCTGAGTGGCGGGCGCGTCCTGGATCCCGCGCCCGACGACGAGTCGGCGCGGACGATCGCGAAGCTCAACGAGCGCATCACGGCCGACGAGCGCGTTGATGTCGCGATGCTTGGGATCGCCGACGGCGTGACGCTGGCGCTGAAGCGGCCGTGAGCGACGAGCCGACCACCGCCTCGGGCTGGCATTCGCGCATGTACCGAAGCTTCGCGGCCCTGGTCGCAACGATGGGCGACGGCCCGCCGGTCGAGATCGACGGCCTCGTCGCTTCCGTAAGCCCGGCGACGCCCGATCGCTCGGTCTTCAACTCGGTCCTCTACGAGCGCCCCGAGGCTCTGGCGGGCGGACTCGACGAGCTCGCGGCCGTCTACTCCGAGGCCGGGGTCGACGCCTGGACGGTGTGGGTTCCCGAGGCCGACCGCGCTTCGGCCTCGCTGCTCGAAGGCGCGGGCCACGTTCTCGACGCCAGCCCCGTCGCGATGGTGCTCGAGCTCGGCGAGCTGGCGGACGAGCGCGACGACGGCCTCGACTGGGACGATGCGGCCGGCGTCGAGGAGGTGTGCCGGGTCAACGACCGCGCCTACGGCTACGAGGACGGGACCTTCGCGCGCGGCCTCGGCACGCCGCCCGAGACGCTGCGCTTCTACCGTGCCCGCCTCGACGGCGAGGTCGCCTCCGTCATCGGCACGACGGAGCTCGACGGCGACTGCGCGGTGTGGTGGGTGGCTACATTGCCCGAGGCCCGCGGCCACGGCCTCGCGGGGCGCCTGATGCGGTTCGCGCTCGCCGAGGGGCGCGAGCGCGGCTGCGACATCTCGACCCTCCAGGCGACGAGTCTCGGCAAGCCGGTCTACGAGCGGCTCGGCTACCGCGACATCGGCACGATCGAGATGTGGGAGCGGCGGCGCTAGATCTAGACGGCGGCATATATGTTGCGCTCGTGCCCAGGGCCGCCTACTCGGAAGCCCAGCTCGACGCCGCGATCGACGCGCTCACGGACCCGCAGCGGTTCCGCGAGGCGGAGTCCGTGGTGGCGAGCGCGGCGCCGAAGCTCCAGGGCGTGCTCGCCCAGGCGCTCGAGGCGGGCGGCTGGTTCGGCGAGTCGCACGAGGCCGAGGTCTTGAAGGCCGCCACCGTCCCGGACCCCGACGAGCGGCTGACCGCGGTGCGGACGCTGCTC
>DASPWW010000037.1:0-2127 GCA_035637595.1 Solirubrobacterales bacterium
ACTGCCAGTGATCGCGCGCTCGAGGATCGTCGGGTTGGTGGTCACTCCCACGACGGCGTGCTCGGCGATCAGCCGCTGCAGTTCGTCGGACGCGAGCAGCTCGCGGGAGAGCCAGTCGATCCAGACGGACTGGCCGAGCCGGGTGAGCTGCTGAAGCGGCGTGTCAGCGCGTCCGTGATCGTTCATCGGCCGGGAATCGGGTCGAGGAGCGAGCGGACCGCTGCCGCGATCGCGTCAGCGTCGATGCCGGCTTCGTGCAGCAATTCCGCCGGCGTGCCCGAGCCGGGCAGGTCGCGGACCGCGAGCTTCACGACCTGCAGCGACAAGCCCGAGTCTGCGACCGCCTCGAGGACCGCGTCGCCGAGACCACCCTGTGGCCAGTGATCCTCGACGGTGACGAGCCGGCCGCCCGTCGCCCTGAGCGAGTCGAGCAGCGCTTCGCGGTCGATCGGCTTGACCGAGTAGAGGTCGAGCACGCGGGCATAGATCCCGTCGTCGCTGAGTCGCAGCGCCGCCTCCATCGCTTCGTGGACGGTGATCCCGGCGGCCGCAATCGTGACCGCGTCGTGCAGCGAAGCGTGCACGAGCCGGCTGCCGCCGATCTCGAACTCCGCCCCGGAGCGATAGATGACGGGCGTGTCCGCTCGCGTCGTGCGCAGGTAGGTGACGCCGGGGTTGTCGGCCGCGAGCGCGACCAGCTTCGCGGTCTGGTTGGCGTCGCTGGGGTAAAGGACGGTGCTGCCGTGGACCGCGCGGAACATGGCGATGTCCTCGAGGGCCATCTGCGACGGCCCGTCCTCGCCGGTCGCCACACCGGCGTGCGAGCCGGCGATCCGGATCGAGGCGCGGCTGATCGCGCCCATGCGGATGAAGTCGTAGGCGCGGCTGAAGAAGGCCGCGAAGGCGGAGGCGAACGGGGTCAGACCGCGGACGCCGAAGCCGATTGCCGCGGCGATCATCTGCTGCTCGGCGACGAACATCTCGAAGAAGCGCTCCGGGTGCCGCTCGGCGAAGAGGCCGGAGAAGGTGGAGTTGGAGACTTCGCCGTCCATCGTGACGACGTCGTCGCGGGCGTCGCCGAGTGTGGCGAGTGCTTCGCCGTAGGCGCGCCGGGTCGCCTTCATCGTCCCGAGCTCGTAGGCCGGCAACGTTATGGGCGCGGCCTCGTAGTGGCGTCGCGGCGGCCCGTCCGGAGGGAGGCTCGGCGCGATGTGGATCTCGCGCATCCCGCCGAGCTCGACGATCGCGGCCTCGGTGTCGGGGAGGACTTTGCCGTGCCAGCCGGGTTGGTTCTCGACCGCGGCGACGCCCTTGCCTTTGACCGTTCGCGCCACGATCAGGCTGGGCCGCTCCGAAGCAGCGGTGGCCAGTGTGTAGGCCCTGTCGATCGCCTCGACGTCGTGGCCGTCGACTGGAAACGCGGCCCAGCCGAACGAGCGCGCGCGGTCGAGGTAGGAGTCGAGGTCCCAGCCGTGCATCGTTTCGCCGCTCTGGCCGAGCCGGTTGACGTCGAGGATCACGGTCAGGGTGTCGAGCTGCCAGTGGGCGGCGTGCTCGAACGCCTCCCAGACCGAGCCCTCGGCCATCTCGCTGTCGCCGGCGAGAACCCAGACGCGGTACGGCCGGGCGTCGACCGTCTTCGCGGCGAGCGCGATGCCGACGCCGACCGGCAGGCCGAAGCCGAGCGAGCCGGTGGCGACGTCGACCCATGGCAGCGCCGCGCTGGGATGGCCCTCCAGCGGGCTGCCGAGGGTGCGGGTTGTGAGCAGCTCCTCGTCGCTGATCGCACCGGCTGCCTTGTAGAGCGCGTAGAGCAGGGGCGAGGCGTGGCCCTTGGAGAAGATCAGGTGGTCGTTGTTGGGGTGGTCGGGGTGGTCGAAGTCGTAGCGGAGGTATTTCTCGGCGAGCACGGCGATCAGGTCGGCGGCCGACATCGCCGAGGTGGGATGCCCGGACCCGCTGACCGCGGTCGCCCGAATCGCGTCGACCCGCAGCTGCTGCCCGAGCTCGCGCCAAAGGTCGGCGCGGACGAGGGTTGGGACTTCCGTTGTGATGGACATACGGCGATGGTCGCCGCGCCGAGTCCGCTGCGAAAACACCCGGCTGACCCCCGGGGGCCGCGCGGTA
>DASPWW010000038.1:0-35100 GCA_035637595.1 Solirubrobacterales bacterium
GCCGCGGCGCGCTACGAGGCGTCGCTGCCCGACAGCGTCGACATCGTCCACCTCGGGCTCGGCCCCGACGGCCACACCGCCTCGCTCGTGCCCGGCGACCCGGTGCTCGACGTGACCGACCGCCGCGTCGCGCTGACCGGCGGCGAGTACGAGGGCCGCCGACGGATGACCTTCACCTACCCCGAGCTTGCGATGGCGCGAAAGCTCTTCTGGCTCGTCGACCCCGGCAAGGACGACGCGCTCGCCAAGCTGCTCGCGGGCGACCCCTCGATCCCCGCCGGCCGCGTCGAGGCTCGCGACGCGCTCGTGATTGCCGAGCGATGAGTTTCGGGTACCCGGATGGTCACCAGTTGTGCCGGCACGAACTACATAGGAGGCGACACATGACCGAGCACGCGACGGCGACGCGCGAGGAGTGGCAGGCGGCCCGCGACGAGCTGCTCAAGCGCGAGAAGGAGCTCACGCGGCGAAACGACGAGCTCGCTCGCGAGCGTCGCGAGCTGCCCTGGGTGGCGCTGGAGAAGGAGTACAGCTTCGAGGCCGAGGACGGCACGAAGACGCTTGCGGAGCTGTTCGACGGGCGCTCCCAGCTTCTCGCCTACGGCTTCATGTTCGGCCCGGCCTACGAGGCAGGCTGCCCGGTCTGCTCGTCGGGGGCGGACACCTTCGACGGCGCGGTGCCGCATCTCAACGCCCGCGACGTCACGTTCACCTGCATCTCGCGCGCCCCGCTGGCGAAGCTCCAGGCCTACAAGCAGCGGATGGGGTGGAGCTTTCCGTGGGTCTCGTCGGGCGGAAGCGACTTCAACTTCGACTTCGGGGCGTCGCACACCGAGGAGGAGATCGCGCCGTTCCTGGAAGGAGATCTCGGACCGGTCCCGGAGGTGGCGGCAGCGTGCGGCACCGACCCCGCCGGGTTCATGACCGAGGCGCCGGTCCTGAACGCATTCGCGCTCGAGAACGGGGCCGTCTACCAGACGTACTCGACCGGCGCCCGCGGGCTCGAGCCGCTGCTGGGCTACTACGGGCTGCTCGACCGGGCGCCGAGGGGGCGCGACGAGGGCGATCCGCCGAACTTCTGGATCCGCCGCCACGACCAGTACGAGGACGTCCCCGCCGGGGCCACGGGGTGACGCCGGACAACGAAGAGGAGATCACGATGGCAGAGCTACCGGCCCCGAGCGAGGGGATCCTGCTGACGCACTTTGTCGTCGCTGAGGACGTCGAGCGCTCGCGCGCGTTCTACGTCGACGTGCTCGGCGGAGAGGCGGTCCTGGAGGGCGAGCCGACGATGGTCCAGCTCGCCAACGCGTGGATCATCATCAACGTGGGCGGCGGGCCGACCGACGACAAGCCCGAGGTCATACTCGAGACCCCGCCCGATCCGAACCGGGTGAGCAGCTTCCTCAACGTCCGGGTTGCCGACATCAACACCATCTACGAGGAGTGGCGCTCGCGCGGCGCCGAGTTCATCACCCCCCCGATCGACCACGGGCGCGAGATCCGCTGCTACACGCGCGACCCCGACGGTCACCTGATCGAGGTCGGCCAGGCGACCGGAGCGCTGGAGGGTCGCTGAGGCGGTTAGGAGTCGCGACCGAGGCGTCGTAGCGCCAGACCCGCGAAGCCCAGCGCCGCCGCAGCCAGCACGAGACCCCGCGGTTTGCGCACCGGCCTGAAGCGGGCCCCGGTCCCACGAACCTCGATGTATCCGACCGGGATCACAACGCCACCGCCACCTCCGCCCTCTCCCCGCTGGTCGCCGGTCCCGCCGCTGCCTCCGCCGAAGCCCCACACGGCTCTGGCGACAGGAATCACGGTTACGTCGCCGCGCTCGACCGGCTGACCGAACACCGCCCCGGCCGTGGCCGTCGCGCCGACGCGCTCCGCGAGCCCGGCTACGAACCCCTGTGCCTCGATCTCCTCACGCACCTGCTGCACCACCTCGCTCGTCGTGGCCATCGACTCAACATCCTCCGGCGTCCAACATACGCTCGACCTCGCCGCCGCGCCCGATCAGCACCTCGCTGACGAGCTCGGGGGCGAACAGCCCGTGCTCGACGACGCCCGGGATCGCGGCAAGGCGCTCGGCGAGCTCGGCTGGATCTCCGACCTCGCCGCGGTAGTCGGCCAGCACACCGCCGTCGGGGCTCGGTGGCGCGTCGCACAGGGTCACGTTGCCGAGCTCGCGCAGCGTCGCGCGCAGCCCGAATGTCTCGAGCTCGAGCGGGATCGGAGCGCCGATCGCGTCAACCAGCTTGGTCGAGTCGACAATGACGACGAAGCGCTCCGCCGCAGCGGCGACGATCTTCTCGCGAGTGTGCGCACCGCCGCCGCCCTTGACCAGCCAGCCGTCGGGCGCCACCTGGTCCGCGCCGTCGATCGCGATGTCGAGCCGGTCGAGGCGCTCGAACGGCTCGACGGACAGGCCGAGCCCGGCGGCGGCGCTCTGCGTCGCGGGCGAGGTCGCGACGCAGCGGACGTCGAGCTTGCGCTCCGCGAGGGCGGGAAGCAGGTGGGCGACGGTCGAGCCGGTGCCCAGGCCCACCGTCATCCCGCCGGCGACCAGCTCGGCGGCCGCCTCGGCGGCCGCGCGCTTCTCGGATTCGATCTCGCTCGGTCCCACGAGCGGGATCGAATCAGAGCGGGCCCTGACGGGGCGTCCCGGGGCCTCTCACTAGAGTGTTGACCGCCGCGATGATGATGTTCACGACACACGTGGGCGCATGAGCACGGCGGCGCCGGCTCGCAAGGGCGCCGCAAGCGCGGCATCGAGTCGCCGCAAGCCGGTCCTGCGCGGCGGTATCGACCTCGGCGGCACCAAGATCCAGGCCGCGGTCGTCGCCGCCCGCGGCAAGGTGCTCGGCGATGCGAGGCACCCGACCCCGACCAGCGGCGGTCCCGAGGACGTCGCCGCCCAGATGGCGGCGGCGCTCGTCGAGGCCGCCGAGAAGGCCGGCACGAAGCCGGCCGATCTCGCCGGCGTCGGGGTCGGCTCGCCCGGCACCGTCGACGAGCGCACGGGCGCGGTCTCCAACGCCCGCAACCTCCCCGGTTGGGATGGCTCGTTCCCGCTCGGGGAGCGGCTCTCCGAGCAGCTCGGGACGGGGGTGCGGGTCGGTAACGACGTCCAGGTCGCCACGGACGCGGAGGCCCGGCTGGGCGCCGGGCGCCCCTACAAGTCGCTGCTCGGCGTCTTCTGGGGCACCGGGGTGGGCGGGGGGCTGGTGCTCAAGGACAAGCCGTGGCTGGGGCGGGGGGCTGCCGGCGAGTTTGGGCACATGGTCGTCAAGCTGGGAGGGGCGCGCTGTCCCTGCGGGCGGCGCGGCTGTATCGAGGCCTACGCGGGCCGGGCGGCGATGGAGGCCAAGGCGCGCAGTGACCATGCCGACGGCAAGCACACGGACCTTTTCAAGATCATGGAGGAGCGCGGGCGCGACCGCCTGACGAGCGCCGTCTGGGAGCGAGCGCTGCACCACAAGGATCCGATGGCCGAGCGACTGATCGAGCGTGCCATGCGCGCCCTCGCGGCGGGCATCGCCTCCGCGGTCAACCTGCTCGACGTCGAGGCGGTGATCATCGGCGGCGGAATCGGCATGCGCCTCGGGGAGCCGTACGTCAAGAAGATCGAGAAGCGGATGGCGAAGCACCTGTTCGTTCCGGAGCGTCCTCCGGCGGTCCACCTCGCCGCGCTCGGGGACTTCGGAGGCGCGATCGGCGCGTCGCTTCTGTGGAGGCCGGTGGGATCGCGGTAACGGCCCAAACCGACACCGACACGCTGTGCGTCAACACGATCCGGACGCTCAGCATCGACGCGATCCAGAAGGCCAACTCGGGGCACCCCGGCACCCCGATGGCGATGGCGCCAACGGCGTACGTCCTGTGGCAGCAGTTCCTGCGCTTCGATCCCGAGAACCCGATCTGGCCCAACCGCGACCGCTTCGTGCTGTCGGCGGGCCACGCCTCGATGCTCCTCTACTCCCTGCTGCACCTGGCCCGCGTCCAGGCGGTGGACCCCGACTACGAGACGGTCGGGGAGCCGTCGGTGAGCCTCGACGACATCAAGTCGTTTCGCCAGCTCGACTCCAGGGCCCCGGGCCATCCCGAGTATCGCTGGACATCGGGCGTCGAAACGACGACGGGGCCGCTCGGACAGGGCGCCGCCACCTCGGTCGGCATGGCGCTCGCCTCGAAGTGGCTGGGCGCCCATTTCAACCGGTCCGGGTTCGAGCTCTTCGACTTCGACGTCTACGCGATCTGCGGCGACGGCGACCTGATGGAGGGCGTCTCCAGCGAGGCCGGCTCGCTCGCCGGCCACCAGCGGCTCGACAACCTCTGCTGGATCTACGACAACAACCACATCTCGATCGACGGCAACACCGCGATCACCTACCAGGACGACGTCGCCGCGAGGTTCATCGGATACGGCTGGAACGTGACCCGGGTCGGCGACGCCAACGACGCCGGGCTGCTCGCCCAAGCGTTCGAGCGCTTTCGTGCCGAGGAGGGCCGCCCCACAATGATCATCGTCGACAGCCACATCGGCTGGGGCTCGCCGCACAAGCAGGACACCGCCGCCGCCCACGGCGAGCCGCTGGGCGAGGAGGAGGTGCGGGAGACAAAGCGCGCCTACGGCTGGCCCGAGGACGCCCAGTTCCTCGTCCCCGATGGCGTCTACGAGCACTTCGCGGCGGGGGTCGGCGAGCGCGGAGCCCGCCTGCGCGGGGAGTGGGAGGCGTTGTTTTCGGACTACCGCGATGCTGCCCCCGAGCTCGCCGACCAGGTCGAGCAAATGCAGCGACGCGAGCTGCCCGAAGGCTGGGACGCCGGCATCCCCAGCTTCGACGCCGACCCCAAGGGAACCGCGACGCGAAAGGCGTCGAACGCGGTCGAGAACGCCGTCGCCCGCAACGTTCCGTGGATGGTGAGCGGCTCCGCGGACCTCACGGACTCGACCTCGGTGCGGCTGAGCTTCGACGGAGCGATCGACTTCCAGCCCCAGAGCCGCGGCGGCCGCCAGCTTCGCTTCGGGATCCGCGAGCACGAGTCGGCCGCGGTCTCGAACGGGCTGTCGCTGTCGAAGCTGCGCCCCGTGTGGTCGACCTATCTGACGTTCTCCGACTACGCGCGGCCGGCGATCCGGCTCTCGGCGCTGATGGAGCTGCCGGTGATCCACCTGTTCACCCACGACTCGATCGGGCTGGGAGAGGACGGGCCCACCCATCAGCCCGTCGAGCAGCTCGCCTCGCTGCGTGCGATCCCGGGCCTGAACGTGATCCGCCCCTGCGACGCCAACGAGGTGGCCGAGGCGTGGCGCGTGACAATGGAGCAGCGCCACCAGCCGGTCGCCCTCGTCCTGACCCGCCAGGACGTGCCGATCCTCGACCGCTCCCGCTGCGCGTCGGCCGAGGGGCTGCGCCGCGGCGGATACGTGCTCGCCGACCCGGCCGACGGCGACCCCGAGCTGATCCTGATCGCCACGGGAAGCGAGGTCGCGCTCGCGCTGGAGGCCTACGACGAGCTCGCCGCCGATGGGGTCCGGGCGCGCGTCGTCAGCCTGCCGTCGTTCTACCTGTTCGACCAGCAGCCGGAGGATTACCGGGAGAGCGTCCTGCCGTCCGCGATCGCGGCCCGGGTCTCGATCGAGCAGGCCGCGACGCTCGGCTGGGACCGCTACGTGGGCCCGCGCGGTGCGATGATCGGCATGCACACATTCGGCTCCTCAGCGCCGCTCAAGGACGTGCAGACGAAATTCGGGTTCACCCCCGAGAAGGTGGTAGAAACCGCGCGGGAAGTGCTCGATCGCGCCGGGGGGGAGAGCCACGCATGAATCCGACACAGCAGCTGCACGAACTGGGCCAGAGCCTGTGGCTCGACAACATCACGCGGACGATGCTCGACGACGGCACGCTCGCCCGCTACATCGAGGAGCTGTCGATCACCGGACTGACCTCGAACCCCACGATCTTCGACCAGGCCATCTTGGCCGGGGACGCCTACGACGAGCAGGTGTCCGAGCTGCGGGACAGCGGCCTCGAGCCGGAGCAGATCTTCTTCGAGCTGGCGCTGACCGACCTGCGCCGGGCGGCGGGGTTGTTCGAGGGGGTCTACGAGCGCACCGATCACGTCGACGGCTGGGTCTCGCTCGAGGTCTCGCCGCTGATCGTCGACGACGCCAAGGCGACGGTCGCCCAGGCGGCCGACCTGCACTCCCGCGCCGACTGCAACATCTTCATCAAGATCCCGGGCACCGAGGCGGGGCGCGAGGCGATCGAGGAGTCGATCTTCGCCGGAGACCCGATCAACGTCACGCTGCTTTTCTCGACCGAGCAGTACCTCGGCGCGGCCGAGGCGTACATGCGCGGCGTCGAGCGCCGCGTCGAGGCCGGCCTCGATGCGGCGGTCCCATCGGTGGCCTCGCTGTTCATCAGCCGCTGGGACAAGGCGGTGATCGACGACGCGCCCGACGAGCTTCGCGGCCGGCTCGGGATCGCGGTCGCCAAGCGGACCTACGCCGCCTATCGCGAGCTTCTCGACTCCGAGCGCTGGCAGCGGCTCGCCAACGAGGGTGCGCGGCCGCAGCGGCTGCTGTGGGCGAGCACGGGTACCAAGGACCCCGAGGCCTCCGACGTCCTCTACATCGAGTCGCTGGCGGCCCCGTTCACGATCAACACGATGCCCGAGAAGACCCTGCATGCGTTCGCCGAGCACGGGCAGGTCGGCGACCCCCTGCCGGCCGACGGCGGCGATGCGGAGGCGGTCCTGGCCGAGTTCAACGCGGCCGGGATCGACACGGACGCACTCGCCTCGCGGCTCCAGCACGAGGGTGCCGAGACGTTCGACGCCTCGTGGAAGGAGCTGCTGGACTCGATCGCCACCAAGGGCGAGCAGCTCGCGGCCTCTGCCTAGTGGAGGCAGCGAAGATCGCGCCGCTCAGACAGCGCCCCGCGTGGGGCGCGCTGGAGCACCATCACGGCGAGATCGCAAGCCGTCACCTGCGCGACCTGTTCGCCGGCGACCCGCGGCGCGGCGAGCGCATGACGGCCGAGGCGGCGGGGCTTTACCTCGACTACTCGAAGAACCGCGTCAGCGACGAGACGCTGGGGCTGCTCGTCCAGCTCGCGGAGCAGTCGGGCCTCGCCGAGCGCCGCGAGGCGATGTTCCGCGGCGAGCACATCAACGTCTCCGAGGACCGCGCCGTGCTCCACGTCGCGCTGCGCATGCCGCGGGAGCGCTCGCTGATCGTGGACGGCGCCGACGTCGTCAAGCAGGTGCACGAGGTGCTCGACAGGATGGGTGCCTTCACGGAGCGAGTCCGCGGCGGCGAGTGGCGCGGTCACACGGGCAAGCCGATCCGCAACGTGATCAACGTCGGGATCGGCGGCTCGGACCTCGGGCCGGTGATGGCCTACGAGGCGCTGCGCCACTACTCGCGGCGCGACATGACCTTCCGCTTCGTCTCCAACGTCGACGGGACGGACTTCGCCGAGGCGACGCGCGATCTCGATCCCGCGGAGACGCTGTTCGTGATCTCCTCGAAGACCTTCACGACGCTGGAGACGATGACCAATGCCCGTACTGCGCGCGACTGGGCGCTCGCGGCGCTCGGCGACGAGTCCGCGGTCGCGAAGCACTTCGTCGCCGTCTCGACCAACGCCGGGGAGGTCGCGAAGTTCGGCATCGACACCGACAACATGTTCGGCTTCTGGGAGTGGGTCGGCGGCCGCTACTCGATGGACTCGGCGATCGGCCTCTCGACGATGCTGGCGATCGGCGCCGGCGCCTTCGCCTCGATGCTCGCCGGCTTCCACGCCATCGACGAGCACTTCCGCGAGGCGCCGACGGAGAACAACCTCCCCGCGCTGATGGGGCTGCTCGCCGTCTGGTACGCCAACTTCTTCGGCGCCCAGACGGTCGCCGTGCTGCCCTACGAGCAGTACCTGAAGCGCTTTCCCGCATACCTCCAGCAGCTGACGATGGAGTCGAACGGCAAGCACGTGACGCTGGACGGCAGCCGCGTCGACTACGACACGGGGCCCGTGTACTGGGGCGAGCCGGGCACCAACGGCCAGCACTCCTTCTACCAGCTCATTCACCAGGGGACGCGGCTGATCCCGTGCGACTTCATCGGCTTCCATCGGACGCTTAACCCGCTCGGCGACCACCACGACCTGCTGATCGCCAACGTCTTCGCCCAGACCGAGGCGCTGGCGTTCGGCAAGACGCCGGACCAGGTGCGCGCCGAGGGCACCCCTGAGGAGCTCGTCGCGCACCGCACCTTCGAGGGCAACCGGCCCACCAACACGATCCTCGCCGAGCGGCTGACGCCCGAGACGCTCGGCAGCCTCGTGGCGCTCTACGAGCACAGCGTCTTCACCCAGGGAACGGTGTGGGGCATCGACTCCTTCGACCAGTGGGGCGTCGAGCTCGGCAAGGCGCTGGCGAAGCGGATCGTTCCCGAGCTGCAGGGCGGCGACGAGCCGGCGCTCGACCACGACGGCTCGACCAACGAGCTGATCCGGCGCTACCGCCGGGCCCGCAACTCGGCGCAAACCTAGCCGCGGGCGTTCCAGGTCCGGATCGCATGCCAGTCGTGCTCCCAGCCGAGCACGCTTAGCGTCGCCGTCGAGAGCACGAAGCGGGCTCCCTCGGCCGGCGGCAGCTCGAGCCAGCGCGCGGTCAATACGCGGAGCATGTGTCCGTGGCCGAAGATCGCGACGTCGGCCTCTTGGGCAGCGAGCTCGGCGAGCACGCGGTCGGCGCGGACGCCGACGTCAACGGGCTGCTCGCCGGCGGGGCACCCGTCGCGCCACAACACCCACTCGGGCCTGGCCTGGTGGATCTCGGCGGTCGTGAGGCCTTCGTACTCGCCGTAGTCCCACTCGAGCAGCTCATCGCGGACCTCGACCCCGTCGGCGAGTCCGGCCAGGCGGCAGGTCTCCAGCGCGCGCGACAACGGGCTGGAGAGGACCCGCTCGAAGGTGAACCCGTGCAGCAAGGGCACCACCTGCTCGGCCTCCCGCAGTCCCTCGTCGGTGAGCGGCAGGTCCGTTCGCCCCGTATGGCGACCGTCCCGGCTCCACTCCGTCTCGCCGTGCCGGACCAGCACGAGCTGCAGTGACGCGGCGGGCACTTCGAGCGCGATCTTACGCGGCTTTGCTTCGCCGGCCGAGGCGCCGTTCTAGGATCACGGACTTCGCGTGGCTGATCGCAGCAAAGCCGCCCCGGTGGTCCTCGCCGGCGACGTCGGAGGGACCAACACCCGCCTGGCGCTGTTCGCGGCCGGCGGGCGTGAGCCGGCCGCGCTCGAGGTCTACCCCAGCGCCGACCACGCGAGCCTCGACGAGATCGTTGCGGAATTCCGGGCGGCCAATCCGCTGCCGATCGCCGCGGCGACGGTGGGGGTGGCCGGCCCGGTGCGCGACGGGCACGTCGAGGTCGTCAACCTCCCGTGGCCGGTCGACGCGGGCTCGCTGGCCGCGACGATCGGGCTCCCGACGGCCCGGGTCACGGTCATCAACGACCTCGAGGCCGCCGCGTGGGGCGTGCTCGAGCTGGGCGAGGACGATCTGCGCCAGATCAACGACGGCGTCGCGGTCGAGGGCGGGACCGTGGCCCTGCTGTCGCTGGGAACGGGGCTCGGCGAGGCCTTCATCACCTTCGGGCCAGGCGGACCCACGGTCCACGCCAGCGAGGGCGGTCACGTCGAGTTCGGGGCCCGGTCGCAGCTCGAGTCGGAGCTGCGGGAGTGGCTGGCCCAGGCCGACTCCCACGTCAGCTACGAGGACGTGTGCTCGGGAATGGGCCTGGTGAGGGTCTACGAGTTCCTGCGCTCGCGCGCGTCCGACCCCGAGCCGGAGTGGCTGCCGGCGGAAGGGGCGGGCGATGCGGCCGCGGCGATCTCGCGCGCCGCGATCGAGGGACGCGACCCGCTCGCGAGCCAGGCTCTCGACCTGGTGATCTCGATATTCGGCGCCCAGGCGGGCAACCTGGCGCTCACCGTCCTGGCGACCGGCGGGGTCTACCTCGGAGGGGGAATCGCTCCGAAGATCCTGCCGCGGCTCGAGGACGGCCCGTTCATGGACGCCTTCGCGACCAAGGGGAGACTGTCGGCGGTGGTCGAGGCGATCCCGGTCCGCGTCGTGCTCAACGAGCTCACCGGCCTGCTCGGCGCGGCGAGCCACGCGCGGGCGCGTGGCTTGTGAGAATGGAGGCGGTGGGATTCGCACCCACGTCCGCGGAAGCTGTCTCGATGCATCTACGAGCGTTCCCGGCGGAGTCTTGATCTCGGCGTCCGGTTCGGTCTATCCGCGGGGCACGTCCCCGGCGCCACACCCTCCTGAGAATGTCCCCCTTGGGTCGAGGGTCCTACCCTCGGGGTGAGCCCGCTTTCTGAAGCCGCGACCCGAGACGCGGGCCTCCCGGCGCGACTCCCTCACCGACTAAGCAGCGAGGGCGAACTCATGGTCAGAGTTCGCACTTATTTGTTTCCGGGATTTTTTTACGAGGCCAACCCGGAGTCCTCGACTCGCAACATCGAGACGAACCATTCCACGTCGAATCTGGTTCGCCCCCTTGACCAAAAGGATAGCCCGGGTTCCACGGACCGTGGGCGTCGGGACGGTGAGCGACTCCGCGTCGCGGCGCTTGGCGGGCGGCGCTGGTCGGCTCAGGCCGTCGCGAAGCGCTCTGCCGCGCGCGCCCGCCGCTTGGCCGCCTCGACCTCGCGGTCCTTGGGCGGCGCTGCGGTGACGAGCTCGTCGAGCAGCCTGCCGGTCGCGATCGCGACCGCGTCGACCGCGCGCTCGAAGGCCTCGGCGTTGGCCTTCGATGGCTTGGTCGAGCCGCTGATCTTGCGCACGTACTGCAGCGCCGCGTCGTGGATCTCGTCCTCGGTCGCACGAGGCTCGAAGTTGTGGAGCGTGTGGATGTTTCGGCACATGCCCTCAGCGTAGCCGAGCGACGGACCGTCATGTCCATCACGGGTATCCGGAACGGGGACCCGCTTTAGGACCGAGCCGTTTGAGGTGCTAGGGTCGCTGGCGCCTTCGGCGATACCGATGCCGTCGGCGTTCAGGATTGGGGGGTTTGCATGAGGTTCATCCTGAGACCGGCTCTCTCGGCTCGCAGCGCCGTGGGCACAGCCGAGGCAAGACTGGTCCATCGGCCGTGGCGCCCCAGTCCTCGCCTCGTCGGCTTGGCGATCCTGACGGTTGCTGTCGCCGCGTTACTCGCCTACATGGTGGTCAACGTGCCGCTGGTCGCACCGCGCCTGTCTCAAGCCGAGGCGGCAAGTCACTGGAGTGCCGCGATGACCGGGGCGCTCATCGTGCTCGCCTACGGACTCGTGGTCGTCAGCGCGGCGCTGCGCGCCTCACGGGGCTCGTCGCGTCAGCTCGGCGACGCCGCGCCCGCGACGGCGCCACACCCGGCAACCGATCGTGCTCGGCTGATCCCCCGTTCGCTGTCCCTGGAGCACGTCTCCAAACGCGCGGCGGCGACCAGCGCGTTCGTCTCCACTGCTTGCCTCACGGTCGCGGCGATCGGCGGCTATCCGCTCTGGGTCGCCGGCCTGGCGGTCGTCATCCCGTGGCTCCCGCTCGTCACCGTCGAGGCGAGCTGGAAGTACGAGCGCCACGGTGTCTTCGCAGCGTTCGCGCTGCTGGTGCTGCTCCAGGTCGTGCACATGGGCGAGCACACGATGCAGGTGGGGCAGCTGCTCGCCTCGCAGGGGGACCTGGCCACGTCACACGGCGTCTTCGGGCAGCTCGACTTCGAGCTGGTCCACTTCGTGACGGACACCGCCCTGTGGCTCACCCTCGGTCTCCTTCTGCTCGGCTTCTACAGCGGCAATCGCTGGCTGTGGGTGGCCTTCGCGGCCGCCAGCCTGCATCAGGTCGAGCACTTCTACCTCTTCTGGCTCAACAACTTCCACGGGTCCCTGTACGAGCAGGGCGGCTTCGCCGGGATCATGGGAGATGGGGGAATGATCGGCTCACCCCTTGACCGGCCGTATCTCCACTTCGCCTACAACTTCATCGTCGTCGTGCCGCTGGTCATCGCGCTGTGGGACCAAGCACGCCGGGTTGACGGCCGCGCTGCCGCGCGATAGCCGGCGAGGGAGTCCGTTCGACCCTTCCGTGGCGCTCAGATAGGCTAAGTGAGCGCTCACTCAGTCACGGCTTTCTGAACGCTTATCTGATCCAGCCCGGTGAACACAACGTCCATGAACAGATCGGCCATCACCTTGCGTGGGATGTGGGGATGGTCGGACCACCACTCGGCGAATCCGTCGAGCGCCCCCTTGAACAGAGCGGCGATCGCCTCCATACCCTGATCCGGATCGACGCCGGCCGGCAGGCGGAAATCACAGACAGCCGCAAAGCTCTTGGCGATCGCCTCCGTCCACTCCGCCTGAATCCGTGCGTTAACCCGAGCCAATCTGCGGTCGTCGGGTGGATCGCGGAACAGCAGGCGCCACGCATGAGGATTTTCCTCGGCGAACTCGAGCATCGCGTCGACCGCCGCATGGATGCCCACCCCCTTGGCCGGATTTCGTCCCCTCGCTTCGCGGACCCGCGTGCCGACGTGGTCCAGTAGCTGGCGGCTCTGTGCCTCGAGCACGGCCGCGTGAAGCGCCTGCTTGGAGGAAAAGTGCCCGTAGATCAGCGCCTCGGATATGTCAGCTGCCCCGGCAATCCCCTTGACCGACGCGCCGTCGTAGCCGCGGTCGGCGAACGCCTCCATCGCAGCGGTGAGAATCGCGCTGCGTCTCTCCTCCGCGCTCAGCCGGCGTTTCGCCGGCGCGCCCCGCTTGCTGCGGGTAGCCGGCTTACGCCTCGAAACGGTTCTCGCTTGACGTGCCATGGGTACCGCGGTTACGCTAAGTGAGTACTCACTTAGTAATCCTCGATATGGACAGGCACAACATACGGGATCGCAGCGACGACGCCCAGCTGGTCCGGCGCGGATATGCACCTCTCGGCATGATGGCGACCCGCCCGACGATCGGGTGGCGATGGGCGGTCGTAACCGCTCTCGTCGGGCTCGGTCTGGCGCTCTGCGCCGGCGGCACGGCCTCGGCCTCAGGGCCGCAGGCCAGCCGGGGAGCCGTCGTCGGTCTTCCGGTCACCTTCAATGTCAAGAACACCAATACGTCGCGGGTCTCGTGCCCCAGCGACTCCGCCGACTACACGGTCGGCGGAACGCTGATCGGGCCTCGCCAGGCACTGCACAGCCCCGCGCCCAAGACCGTGACGATCTACCTCCACAGCCTCGACAGCGGCGCCTGGTACTGGACTCTCCCGCTCCAGAACTACAACTACGCCTTCGAGATGGCCCGGTTGGGTCACACCTCGCTCATCGTCGACCGGCTCGGCTACGACTCGAGCGGTCACCCGAACGGCTTCCAGAGCTGCGTGGGCTCGCAGGCCGACGTAGTGCACCAGATCGTCGAGCAGCTGCGGAGCGCCGGTTACACAGCTGCCGGCGGCGAGTCCCCGGCCTTCACGCGGGTCGTGTTGGCGGGGCACTCGATCAGCGGGTTGATCTCGCAGATCGAGGCGTACTCCTACAGGGACATTGATGGGTTGATCGTCAACGGCTGGACCGACCAGGGCCAAACCCAGGCCGTGCAGGCGGCGTTCGCCCAGGTCGCCGTGCGCTGCGCGGTTGGCGGCGAGCCCGCGGAGCCCGGCGGCCCGGGCGGCTACGTCTTCTTCGACCAGAGCGACGCGGATTTCAGAGCCAACGAGTTCCACCAGCCCGACCCGGCGGTCCTCGATGCGGCGAGCCCGCTGCGGAACCGGAATCCCTGTGGCGACATGCTCTCGATCCCAGCAGGGATCGCGGCCGATAATCAGGGGCTCGGGGAGATCGCCGTTCCAGTGCTCGGAGTGTTCGCGCGTCAGGACAAGGGCTTTCAGGGCGGCGAGGAGCAAATGCAGCTCTTCACCGGGAGCAACGATGTGACCGGGGTCTTCCTCGACGGCAGTGGACACTTCATGGCACTGGACGCCGCCGCTTCGGAGTTCCGCGCCGCGATCTCCGGCTGGCTGCGC
Organism: Solirubrobacterales bacterium; assembly: GCA_035637595.1. Lineage (GTDB taxonomy): Bacteria > Actinomycetota > Thermoleophilia > Solirubrobacterales > 70-9 > DASPWW01. The sequence continues at coordinate 14,061 of DASPWW010000038.1, forward strand.
CAGCGAGGTCTCGTGACCCCGTTTCGCGTCAAGGGCTGCGTTCGGAGTTCCGCGCGGCGACCTCCGGCTGGCTGCGCCAGCGAGGTTCCGTGACCCCGCTTCGCGATGGCGGCCACGCCTCAAGCTTCCGCTTCGAACTGCCATGAAGAAGGGCCTCCTTCGGTGACACGCTTGTCGTGTCCCGAAAGACGAGCACCGAGGAGGCCGTCGGCCGTACCTCCACTTCGCGTACAACTTCATCGTCGTGGTACCGATGGTCATCGCGCTGTGGGACCAGGCTCGCCGGGTTGACGCCCACGCTGGGGCGCGATAGCCGGCGAGGGCCGTCCCGAACCGCTGCCGTGCCCGCCGATCCCGCCCGACTGGAGCGCGTCGCGGAGGTGTATGCCGGCTGGCAGAACGCTGACTTCGCGCGGGCGCTGGAGCCGTTGGACCCCGATATCGAGTGGACGGCGATCGAATCGGCGCCCGATGCCGGCACCTATCGCGGCCACGACGGGGTCAGGCGCTACATGCAGGATTGGCTGGACGACTTCGAGATTCAGGGCGCCGAGATCCTCGAGGCGATCGAGCGCGAACACGAGGTGCTGCTTGTGACCCGCGCCCGCGCCACGGGCCGCGGCAGCGGCATCGACACGGAGATCACCTACGCGCAGATCTACTCGTTCTCGTCCCAAGGCAAGATCAGCAGCGTTCGCGAGTACGCGACCCGGGCGGAAGCCGTGGAAGCTTTCGCCATCGGGGACTGAGCAGGCGCCAGCCGGCGTTAGGGTTGCTCGATCCGGTAACCACTTGGAGGAGGCCCTCGATGGCACACATGGGCGGCAGCGCCAGCGAAGAGATCGACGTCCCCCTCGACGAGGTGTGGGCGGTGGTGGAGGACGTGCTCACGGCGCCGGACTGGCAGGGCGGCCTGGTGGCGATGTCGGCGCTGGAGCGCGACGACGAGGGGCGCCCGACCCTCGTCGAGACAGAGAACGACATCAAGGTCAGGCACGTCAAGACCGAGGTGCGGTTCCGCTACGAGCCTCCAACACGGCTTTCCTGGACGCAGGAGAAGGGCGACCTCAAGTCGGTCGAGGGCTCCTGGACGCTGGAGGATCTCGGCGACGGCCGAACCCGGGCGACCTACACGCTCGACAGCGACCCCGGGCGCGTCCTCGGGATGCTGATCCGCGGCCCCGTCGAGGCCGCGGTGCGCTCGATGCTCGTCAACGCCCGCCCCGGTGAGCTGAAGAAGCGGGTCGAGGGCGGTTAGGACTAGCTCGAGCGGAGCTGGAGCGGGCCCGACACATCGCCGGCGATGAACTGGCGCAGGAACGGCTCGCTCGAGCCGAACACCGTGTCGGAGTCGCCGCTGGCGACGATCCGGCCTTCGTGGATCACCGCCGCGTAGTCGGCGAGCCTGCGGGCCGCCGTCATGTCGTGGGTCGTGACCAGGACGGTCGACTGGCTGTCGCGCTGCAGGTCGGCGATCAGATCGCACAGCAGCCCGAGGCGAACGCCGTCGAGGCCGCTGTCGAAGTCGTCGATGATCACGATGCCGGCCTCGAGCGCCAGCGCCCGCGCCAGCGCGGTGCGCTTGCACTCGCCGGCTGACAGCTGCTCGGGCATCGCCTTGGCACGCTCGCGCAGCCCGACCATGTCGAGGTGGACCATCACCACGCGCTCGATCTCGTCGGCGGGCCAGCGCCTGCGATCGCGCAGCGGAAAGGCGACGTTCTCGAAGACGTTGAGCGAGTAGAACAGACCGCACGTGAACGGCAGCGCGCCCTGGAGCACGACGCTCATGTTTCGCCGCAATTCGTTCAGCTCGTCCTCGGAAATCGCCGCGAGATTCTTGCCCTCGATTCTCACGACCCCCGACGAGGGACGCATCAGTCCGAGCAGGTGCTTGATCGTGACGGTCTTCCCCGCTCCCGACGGGCCGATCAGCACCGTGATCGCGCCACGGGGGACGGCCAGGTCGACGCCGTCGAGCACGCGCTCGGAGCCGAACTTCTTGACGACGTTCGAGAGCTCGATCGGGGCGTCTGAATGTCCGTTCGTGGCCACGGCTCCCAAATCATCCCATCGGGCTAGCCGGCGGCCGAGGTCGCCGGCTGCGCCGCGCCTGACGTTGCGGAGCTGGAGGCCGGTCGCAGCGGGCGCTCGAGCACGACCCGCGCGCCCTTGCCGGGCGCCAGCGTGATGTTGCGGGTCTTGACGCGCTCCGGCTTGAGGTCGGGGGCGCGGAGGTCGGCCCGCTCGAGGATCGCGCGCAGCACGATCCGCATCTCGAACTGGGCGAACGCCGCGCCGAGGCAGCGCCGTACCCCGCCGCCGAACGGGATCCAGGCATAGGCGTCGGCGTGGCCGTCGAGGAAGCGCTCGGGCCGAAACTCCTCGGGCTCGGGGAAAAGGTCCTCGCGATAGTGAAGCGCCGCGATCGCGGGGAGGACGAAGGTGCCCGCGGGGAGCTCGTAGCCGCCGATCTCGGCCGGGGCCGTGAGCTTGCGGGCGACGTCGACGATCACGGGCCGCACGCGCAGCGTCTCCTTGATCGTCGCGTCGAGGTAATCGTCCTTGCCGGCGGCGATCGACTCGCGCAGCCGGGCCATCGCGCGCGGTTCGCGCAGCAGGCGCTCCAGCGCCCAGGCGAGCCCGGTTGCGGTGGTCTCGTGCCCGGCACCGATCACGGTCATGAGCTCGTCGCGGAGCTCTTCGTCGCTCATCGGGGTGCCGTCGTCGTGCTCGGCGGCGAGCAGCAGCGAGAGCACGTCGTCGCGGTCGCCGCCGTCGGCCTCGGCGCGCCGCATCGCGATCTCCTCGTAGATCAGCTCGTTGAGGGCTGCTCGGGCGCGCCTGTAGCGCGACCAGGGGCTGAAGCGGCCGAAATCGTGCTGCAGCCAGGGCATCGCGATCACGAGGTTGGCGCGCCGCGTGAACTGGTCGACGAGCCGCGTGGCGCGCTCGACGCGCTCGGGGTCGCGCATGCCGAAGACCGCGCGCAGGATCACCGTGAGGGTCACGCGCTGTGTGTGGGGGCGCAGCTCGAAGGGCTCGCCGATCGGCCACGTCTGCATCACACGCTCGGTGATGTCGCGGATCAGCTCGCCGTAGCGGCGCACCCGCTCGCCGTGGAACGGGGGCAGCAGGAGCTTGCGCTGTCGCAGGTGCTCGTCCTCGTCGAGCGTCAGGACCGAGTTCGGGCCCAGCGCCGGCTCGAGGACCGTCGCGTTGGCCTCGCCGGCGTGAAACTGCGCCGGATCGCCCGAGAAGACCCGCTTTGCGAGCTGCGGCTCGGCAACGTAGACCACACGGCCGAAGTACGGGAACGGGACGCTGAAGATGTCCCCGTGGCGACGCTGGAGCCGGACGAAGAACCCGATCGGATCACGCGTGTAGCGCACGCCGTTGAGCAGCGCGGGCAGCCGCGGGCCGGGCGGGAAGGATGCGGAAGGCGCAACGGGTCGATCGAGAGTCGCTTGCTCCACTCGCTCGCAAAGGCTACGCCCTCGCGGCTACGACTCGAGCCCTCGCCTACGCCTCGACGACGCGGGTTCGCTGACCCTGGAAGTAGGAGCCGAGGTCGATCACGAACGCGAGGATGACGAGGAACCAGTCGAATCCCTCGACGCCGTCCCCGTAGTGCCACAGAACCGCGTAGGCAAGCGTCGTCCACGGCAGCAGGAAGAACCCGAGCAGCGGGACCAACCAGCTGTCGAACGCCCGGCTGAGCAGGTCCCCGAACAGCCACAGCGCGAACAGCGCGAGCCGCGGCGAGAACAGCGCCAGCAACGCGACCAGGCAACCCATCAGCGACCACGTTACAAATCATTGGCATGCCGGTGCGACGCGGCAGCGAGCCAGCTTTAGTCAGAGCCGCGGCGACGGCCGCAATCGCCGCGATCGCAATCGCCGGGTCGGCCGCCGCGTCCGCGTCACAATCCCCCCCCGCCTCGAACGACGCGGCCAAGGCCAAGCCCCGCAAGCATCACGTCAGCGGGCAGGTCTTCGCCGACAACGACTTCGAGCTCTACGTCAACGGCAAGCTGGTGGCCGAGGACCCGATCGACTTCACGCCCTTCAACGTCGTGCCGGTCGAGTTCAGGGCGAGTTACCCGATGACGTTCGCGATTTGGGCCAAGGACTTCGCCGATCCGACCACCGGGCTGGAATACGACAACACACAGACCGGCGACGGCGGGTTGATCGCGGCGTTCTCCAACGGCGTGGTGACCAACGGGTCGTGGAGAAGCTTCGTCACCTTCCGCGGGCCGACGAACGTGGCGGAATGTCTCGCCGATCCTGCGACCTGCCACGTCGAGACGTCTCCGGAGCCGAAGGACTGGAACCAGCCCGGGTTCAAGGCGAAGGGCTGGGCCCACGCGACGGAGCACTCGCGCGACGAGGTGCAGCCGCACGCTCCCGACTTCGACTCCTACGACTGGGACGGAGCCGAGTTCGTGTGGGGCCCCGACCTCGTGCAGGACAACACCGTCCTGGTGCGCAAGGTCTTCAAGCGCGCCCCGTAGATGCAAGGGTCGGATGCGTGAGCGAGTTCGAGGGGCTTCCGGACAGGCGGACCAGCCTTCGCGGGCTGACCGCGGACGGCGACGAGGCATGGCTGATCCGCGGCATCTCGCAGAAGCTCTACCGTTGTCCGGGATGCCACGGCGAGGTTCCGATCGGGGCGGACCACGTGATCGTCCACTACGTCCGGCGGGTCGGCGGTGACGACTACCACCACTGGCACCGGCGCTGCGTCGAGGAGATCCTCGTCGGGGAGCTGACAAGCGTCAGGCGGATCAGCGCGACGGAGTCGAGCCGCGACCGGCTCGAGGCCCGGGGGCGCCATCCGGCTGGGCGGCGAAGGCGCCGAGGCAGCTAAGGCTGCCCTGACCCCGGCTTTCATCTTTCTTTCATCTGGCGGGACAATGCTCGCCGGGCATGCGATGCGAGTCCTGATCGTCGAGGACGAGGCGAAGATGGCGAGCCTGATCCGCCGCGGTCTCGCGGCGGAGGGAATGGCCGCCGACGTGGTCGCGAGCGGTGACGACGCCGTGTGGAGAGCCGAGGCAACCGAGTACGACGCGATCGTGCTCGACGTCATGCTCCCCGGCATCGACGGCTTCGAGGTCTGCGCGCGACTGCGCGCCGCCGGCGTGTGGTCGCCGATCCTGATGCTGACGGCGCGCGATTCGGTCGCCGACCGGGTCGCAGGACTCGACCGCGGGGCGGACGACTATCTCACCAAGCCTTTCTCGTACGCGGAGCTGCTCGCCCGTCTGCGTGCCCTTTTTCGGCGTGGACAGCCGGAGCGCCCCGCCGAGCTCGAGGCCGCCGGGCTGCGCCTCGACCCCGCGACGCGGCGCGCCTGGCGGGGCAACGCCGAGATCTCGCTGTCGGCGAAGGAGTTCGCGCTGCTCGAGACGCTCATGCGGCGACCGGGGCAGATCCTGTCGCGCTTCGATCTCCTCGAGCATGCCTGGGACTACGAGTACGAGAACCGCTCCAACGTCGTCGACTCCTACATCCGCTTCCTGCGCCGCAAGATCGACCGGCCGTTCGGCACCGACTCGATCGAGACGGTGCGGGGAGCGGGCTACCGGCTGCGCGAGGAGAGCGCATGAGGCGGGTTCCGATCCGGCTGCGGGTAACGCTCGTGTTCGCCGCCGCGATGGCGCTCGTTCTCGGGGGGGCGGGCCTGATCCTCTATCTGCGGCTCGGCTCACAGCTCGACGAGTCAATCGACAACGGCTTGCGCTCGCGCGCCGGTGACGTCGTGGCGCTCGTCGAAGGCTCGAACCAAGGCCTCGGCAGCGCGAGCGACAGCTCGCTGATCGAGGGCGAGGAGAGCTTGGCCCAGGTTCTGGCGCCCGACGGACGGGTGGTCGATTCGACCCCCCAGCTCCAGGGGACGCCAGTCCTGAGCCAAGCTGAGCTCGAGCGTGCCGCGACCCAGCCGGCGTTCTTCGAGCGCGACCGCCTGCCCGGCATTGAGGGCGCGGCACGGCTTCTCGCCACCCCGGCCGAGGACGCACGCGGCCGGGATGTCGTCGCGGTCGTGGGCTCGTCGCTGGACGACCGCGACGAAGCCCTGGCGAGCCTCGCAACCCTGCTGCTGGTAGGGGGGCCGATCGCCCTGCTCGTGACATCACTGGTCGGCTACGGCGTCGCGGCCGTGGCGCTGCGCCCCGTAGAGGCGATGCGCCGTCGCGCCGCGGAGGTCTCGGCCGACGACCCGTCGGAACGGCTCCCGGTAGCTCCCGCAAGCGACGAGGTCTCGCGCCTCGGAGAGACGCTCAACCTGATGCTCGACCGGCTCGAGGCGGCGCTGGAGCGCGAGCGCCGCTTCGTCGACGACGCGAGCCACGAGCTGCGCACCCCGCTGGCGCTCCACAAGACCGAGCTCGAAGTGGCGCTGCGCTACGCGTCCGACGAGGGCGAGCTTCGCGCCGCGATCGGCTCGTCGATCGGGGAGATCGACCGCCTGATCCAGCTCGCCGAGGACCTGCTCGTCGTCGCGCGCTCGGACGAAAAGGGCCTGGCGCTGAAGCTCGAGCGGGTCCCCGTCCAGGGCCTGCTCGAGAGGGTGCGGGAGCGGTTCAGCGCCCGCGCCGCCCAGCTCGCCCGTCTCCTGGTCGTCGAAGATGCCGGTGAGCTGACCGTGGACGGAGATCGGCTGCGTCTCGAACAGGCGCTGACGAGCATGATCGACAACGCGCTGCGGTATGGCGGCGGGCAGATCAATCTCCGGGCCGAGGCCGCGAGCGGGCGGATCGCGCTTCACGTCACCGATCGCGGCCCCGGCTTTCCTCCGGGGTTCGCCGACCGCGCCTTCGAGCGCTTCGCGACCGCCGACCCGGCCCGAGGCCTCGGAGGGAGCGGGCTCGGACTCGCGATCGTGGAGACGATCGCGCGCGCCCATGGAGGCACGGCCGGCGCCACGAACGGCGCATCCGGCGGGGCCGACGTGTGGATCGAGATCCCGGCTGGGCGCGGTTAGCTTTCATGGTCGTTTCACCCCGCCCTCCTACAACTGTCCGACAAGCGAACACGGGCGAAAGGAGAGCCTGAGATGACGAAGCGACGCAAGTTCCTGATCGGAGGAGCCGCCGCCCTCGCGCTGGCGGCGGGCGGCACCGGCGTGGCCCTGGCCACCGGGGCAGTCGGCGAGAACGACGACGCCGAGCAGGTCAGCGGACCGGACTCGGACAAGGCTCGCGCCGCCGCGCTCGAGATAACGGGAGGCGGCACCGCCAACTCGGTCGAGCTCGACTCCGAGAACGGCGCGACATGGGAGGTCGAGGTCACGAAACCCGACGGGGAGACCGTCGATGTCCGACTCGACGACAACTACGACCTCGTGGTCGTCGAGGGCGACGACGAGGGCGGCGACGGCTCCGAGCAGCACGAGGGCGACGAGAGCTCCGAGCAGCACGAGGAGGCCGACTAGTCCCGATGCGCCGACCCGAGCGAGCCCTCCTCCCCGGCTCCATCCTCGGCGTTGGCTGCGCGCTGGCCCTCGCCGCGTGTGGATCTGGCGGTGACGATACGTCCGCCGGTGGGAGCTCGACCCTGCCGCAGGGAAGCGAGCACGCCAGCATCGATCCCTCCGAGTTCACGGCTGAGATCGACAACCCCTACTGGCCGATGGCGCCCGGCAGCCGCTGGGTGTACAGCGAGGAGGAGGATGGCGCGAGCCAGCGCGTCGTGGTCACGGTGACAGACGACACGAAGACGATCGCCGGGGTCAAGACCCGAGTCGTCCACGACGTCGTCAGCGACCACGGAGTCACCGTCGAGGACACCTACGACTGGTACGCGCAGGACTCCGCCGGGAATGTCTGGTACTTCGGCGAGGACACCACTGAGTACGAGCACGGCAAGCCCGCGTCGACGGAGGGCTCGTTCGAGGCCGGCGTGGACGGGGCCGAGCCGGGCATCGTGGTGCCCGCCGACCCGGCCGTGGGAATGACCTACCGCGAGGAGTACAAGGCGGGCGAGGCCGAGGACCGGGCCGGCGTGCTCAGCACCGACGCCCAGGCGGAGGTGCCGTTCGGGCACTTCCGCGACGTCGTGTTGACGAGCAACACGAACCCGCTCGAGCCCAAGGTCCAGGAGTACAAGCTCTACGCGAGGGGCGTCGGGCCGGTGATGGAACTGCTGGTCTCGGGCGGCAGCGGTCGTACGGAGCTGCTCAGCTTCGAGCGGGCGACCGGCTGAGCTGCGCCGAGGCGGCACCCCGTCCGTCGTCGCGGGGCGTCACACTCGGGGGACCACTCAGGCTCCAAGGCTCCAAGGAGGCTCGCCGTGTCCAGAAAGTCCCGCGTAAACCTCGCCATCTTCCTGCTCGCCGCCGCGATCGTCTTCAACGTCATCATCCTCGCCCGCGGTGACGAGTCACCGGGCTGGCCGCTCGCGGCCATCCTCCTGCTCGGCGGCGCCGGGATCTCGCTGCTCTCCGAGCGGCGCGGGTTCTAGTCGGCTGCGCCTGGGCCCCCTGGCGGGCGGCGCTCAGCCGCCGCTCGCCGAGAAGTGCTGGTAGTCCTTCTCGGGGCTCCAGTTCCCGCCCCAGCCCCATCCCTGGTCTGCGAAAGCACGCACCGTCGAGTCGCCGTCGTGGATCATCCCCGGCTCGTGCTTAGAGCGGTCGGCGAACGCCTCGCCCGCCGGCGGGGAGACCGAGCCGCCGGCTGAGACGTAGGGGTTCTCCACCGGATTGATGTCGATCGCGCGACCGTAGGCATGCTGGGACCACACACCCGGCTGCCCGGCGATGAAGCGGCAGTTGAACGCCGAGGTGTTGTCGGCCGCCATCGAACGGTGATCGTCCCCGCCGTAGCGGTCGATCAGGACCATGCGCCTGATCGGGTAGCGGTCCTCGAACAGCGACCGCATCGCGGCCACCACGTCGTCGGCCACGCGCCGCTGCACGACGAGGCGCCCGTGGTGGGACCGATCGTCGAAGCCCCAGTAGCTGATTTCGAGCAGACGCAGCTTGCCGAGGCCCACGGGGCAGCCGTGGTGCCACGAGCTGCCCTTCATCCGCTCGCGTAGCTCGTGGTCGAGCGGCGAGATGGTCGCCGCGAAGGCCGGTGGCTCGCCCGCCCTCGACACCGACAGTGCCGCGGCGCCCGACGCGGCCATCGCCGCGCCGCAGGCGAGGGCACCGAGCAGCGCGGCTGCGAGCCCCGGCGCATCGAAAGTCCGGCGCATCTAGAACGCGAGCTCCGATGCGGCCACCTTCGGCGCCTCGGAAGCGATCCGCTGCATCACGCCGTAGAAGCGGTGAAGCTCGGGATAGACGAGCGCCTTCCCGCTCGTGTTGAGCCCGCCCGATATCGCGCGCTCGGGATCTGCCCAACCCATCATGTTGATCAGCCCAAGGTGCCCGAACGCCTTGTCGGTGTCGCGCCCGAACAGGCTGATAACGTCGGCTCCCAGCATCAGGCCGTAGCTGAAGCGGGTCGGGAAGATCAGCGAGAAGTCGACCTCGAGCCGCGACTGCTCGGTGAGCGCGCGGCGAATGGTTTCCGGCTTCATGATCCGGACTCCATCGAGCTGTCCGCCGGCGCGGAAGATCTCGAAGAAGCGCGACAGCTCGTTGGCGTTCGTGATCACGCTCGCCGACGGGATCATCGCGGTCGTGAAGCGCGGATCGTTGGAGAGCCCGACAACGTGGTCGAAGGGGGCGCTGAGCGCGCGCGTGGCGAGGGTCGACAGCGGGGGCAGCAGCGGCGGTCCGGTGACGTAGTTGAGCGCCACCGCGGGCACGTCCGACTCGCCCACGCCGTAGTTGCCCCAGCGAAAGCCGAGCGGATCGAGGATCTCCTCCGCGAGCACGTCGCGGATCGGCTTTCCGGTCACGCGCTCGACGACCTCTCCGAGGATGATCCCGCCGGACAGCGCGCGGTAGGCGAGCAGCTTGCCGGGTGAGCTCGTGGGCCGGGCATCGCAGACCGTTCGGACGAGGAAGTGGCGATCGGCGAGCTGGTCGAGGTCGATCGCGTCGCGAGGCATCGCCGCGACCCCGGCGCGGTGCGCGAGGATGTGGGCGATCGTCGTCTCGTCCTTGCCGTGGCGGGCGTACTCCGGGACGTGGTCGGCGACGCGGTCGCCGATGCTCAGTGCGCCGCGCTCGTCGAGCAGGTGCACGACCATCGCCGTGACCGCCTTCGAGGCGGAGAAGATGCAGAACGGCGTCCCCGGCGTGGCGGGAACCTTGGGTTCGTCCTCGGAATCCTTGGGGCCGTTGCCCCGTGCGTGGCCGATCGCGCGGTCGATCACCACCAAGCCGTTGCGTCGCAGGCAAAGCTGGATCGCGGGATGGATGCCGCTCCGATACCAGGCGACGGCGGCGTCCCAGATCCGCTCGACGGCCTCGCGGCTCATCCCGGCCGCCTCGGGATCGGCTTCCTCGCCCACGGTCGTGATCGAGTCGAGGTCGCCGGGGACCCGGATCCGGCGCAGCGGGTCGGGGCCGATCGGAGGACGCGGCAGGGAGGGAAGCGAGGGAAGCCTGGGCACCGCCGGCTAGTTTGACGCCCCGCGCGGGGCTCGGTCAGACGGCCCTGCCATCACCAGCCTTCGCGCCGCGCAGCTACTCGAGCCATTCCACCGGGGCGAGGTGGACATCCCCCCGGGCGAGCAGGCGCTCCTCGCCCCCCGGCCAGATCGTGAGCCGCAGCTCGCAGCGCACCACGTCGGGCGCGAGCTCGTAGTACTCGTCCGCGGGCTCGGCGGCGTAGGGCTCGAGCAGCCTCCACGTCGGGCCTCCCGCCGCGACGTCGTCGCGCATCCGCGTGCAGAACTCCGAGTACATCGGCGATTTCCACGCCGCCGCTTCCTCGGAGTGCTTCGCGAGGCTGGCCTCGAGATGTTGGCGCCCGCTCACCTGCGGGGCCTTCGGGCGAAGATCGTGGTCTCGTCTCTCATCGGGGCGCGCAGCCGCGCCTCACGAAGAGCGCGAGCACGATCAGCGTGCTGCCGATCAGCGACCCCCCGATCACCAGTGCGAGCGCCAGTGCCGTGACCCCCGAGGTCCCGAACGTGACCGCCGGCTGCGGCCCCCCCGTTGCGATGTCTCGGATCGTCACCTCGTAGGGACCTGCTTCGGGCACGTCCAGGCCCTCGAAGTCCGTCCACGCACGATCCTCCCGGACATCGGTCTCCCTGCCCCCGTCGCCGTCGAGCGGCAGTGGCTCGCCGCCGCCCGCCGGTCGGATCCGCCAGTCGACCTGCGGCTCGGGAAGGACTTCGTCCTGGGATATCGCGCGAGCCTCCTCATAGAAGACGACCACCTCGCCGGCCGGAAGCTCGACGGTGCCGCGGCCCGGCGGGATCGGGATCCGTCCGTACTTGTCGTGGTCCCCGGAGAGCAGCTTGGGTAGGCCGAGGCCGAGGCCCGCTGCGAGCGCGGCAACGCCCACAACAAGGGAGACGACCCTCCACGTGCTCACCCGCGCGAGCTCCGGTGAGCCTTGCTGTCGTCAGGCCGCCGGCGGGGCGGGCGGCGCCGCCTCGGGCGCGCCGGCGGGCCGGGCCCTCCCGCCGCCGAGCAGCGGGGCCGCGTTGGCGCCGTAGATGGCGAAGGTCTCGCTGATTACCCGGCCGACCTCGATCCGCTTGGTGGTCGCCTCCATGACGGCGCGCATCCTAGTCGGAGCGGCGCGCAGGCGTCACTTCGACTTCGACTTCGACTTGGGTTTGGAGTTCGAGCCGGCGATCAGCTCCGCGGCGGCGTCGGGCACGTAGGTGTAGATGGCGCGCGGCGGTCGCACGTAGCCCGTGTCGTCCTGGCGCTTGGGCAGCTTCACGCGCGGCTCCTTGTGGTGGTCGTACGGAACCATCGACAGCAGGTGGCTCATGCAGTTGATGCGCGCGTTTCGCTTGATGTCCGACTCGACGACGTGCCAGGGCGCCTCGTGGATGTCGGTATGCACGAACATCTCGTCCTTGGCGCGCGAGTAGTCGACCCATCTGTTTCTCGATTCGAGGTCCATCGGGCTCAGCTTCCAGTGCTTGAGCGGGTCGTCGATACGCGCCTCGAAGCGCCGCTCCTGCTCGGCGTCGGAGACCGAGAACCAGTACTTGACGAGGATGATCCCGTCGTCGACGAGCATGCGCTCGAAGATCGGGCACTGATGCATGAAGCGTCGGTACTCCTCGGCGGTGCAGAAGCCCATCACGTGCTCGACGCCCGCGCGGTTGTACCAGCTGCGGTCGAACAGCACCATCTCACCCGCAGCCGGCAGGTGCGGGACGTAGCGCTGGAAGTACCACTCGCTCTGCTCGCGCTCGGTCGGCGCCGGTAGCGCCACCACTCGCACGGCGCGTGGCCGCGTGTACTGCGTGATGCGCTTGATCACGCCGCCCTTGCCCGCCGCGTCGCGACCCTCGAAGATCACCACCACCCTCGCCTCCTTGCGCCGCACCCATTCGGTCATCACGACCAGCTCCGTCTGAAGCCGTTGCAGCTCCTTCTCGTACAGCTTGCGGGGGAGCTTCCGCCTCGCTGTCAGCTCGGTGGTTGCGGAGTCTGTGCTTGCCACCTTCGTTCCTCCCATCCCCGTCGCCGGCGCGTGCCGGGAGATCATCGCGCCCTGTCCGTCGCCGTGCAAGTGCGACCGACGCTTGACCGGGACGGCGGCGCGGATTACGGTGGCACTACACGACGGTTCACGGATGATCCGATCCGGGAAGGGAATGCATGGAACGCGCCGAGACGCGACAGGAGCCAACCGAGCACGGCAGCGGGAGCGGCGAGCTGCAGTTCGAGATCGATCGCGACCTGATCGGGACCGTCAACGCCGACGGTTACTTCACGTCGCTCAACGCCGCATGGGAGCGGGTCCTGGGCTGGTCCCGCGAGGAGCTGATGCAGCGCCCGTTCATCGACTTCGTGCACCCCGACGACGTCGCCCGCACCGCTCGGGAGGCGCTGAAGGTCGACCTGCCCGACTATCAGCTCGTCAACTTCGAGAACCGCTACCGCACCAAGGACGGCCACTGGCGCTGGCTTCGCTGGAGCGCGCGCTCGGACGGCGAGACCTGGTTCGCCGTCGCCTTCGACGTCACAGAGCGCAAGCTGGCCGAGGCGCGGCTACGCGGCCTGCTGACCGCCGAGAACCTGCTCGCCTACACCCAGCCGATCCTCGATGCGCAGGGCGGAGCCCTGGTGCAGGAGGAGCTCCTGGCCCGGGTTCGCAGCCCCGGCGACGGCCGAATGATCATCCTCCCGGAGGGCTTCGTGCCCGCCGCCGAGCGCCATGGCCTGATTGGCCTCGTCGACCAGCAGATGCTCTCCGAGGGCGTTCGGCTCGCAAACCGCGGGCGCTACGCCGAGGTCAATCTGTCGGCTCAATCGATCTGCGACGAGAGCCTCACCCTGGCGGTGGAGCGTGTCCTCATACAGGCCGGCGAGAGCGCCGAGCGAATCGTCTTCGAGATCACCGAGAGCGACGCGATCCACCACCTAGATGCCGCGCGCGATTTCGCCGACCGCATGGTGCGGCTCGGCTGCCGCTTCGCGCTCGACGACTTCGGCACCGGATACGGCTCCTTGACCTACCTTCGCCACCTCCCCGTGCGATTTCTCAAGATCGACACCACCTTCGTGCGCGACCTGACGCGGAGCTCCGAGGACCAGGCCATGGTTCGCAGCATCGTCGCGATCGCGAAGGAGTTCGGGCTGAGGACCGTCGCCGAGGGCGTCGAGGATGCCCTCACCCTGAAGCTGCTGCGTGAGTACGGCGTCCACAACGTCCAGGGCTACCTGATGGGTCGCCCCCGACCGATCGCCGAGACCGCCGCGGTGCCGTCCTAGACCCCCACCAGGAGCCCGCGCGGGCCGACGTTGACCACCCGGGTCGGTCCGATCGCCGACTCGCCTCCCCACCCTTCGTGGATGTGACCGCACAGCGCCAGCGGCGGGCGCTTCGCCTCGATCGCCGCGAGCACCGCCCGCGAGCCCAGGTGGCGGCCGCGGCTCAAGTCGACGTGGCCGAACGGTGGGGAGTGCACGGCCAGCACCGCCTCCTCCGGACAGCGGGCGAGGAGTCGCTCGGCCTCCTGCTCGGTGAGGTCGAAGCTCCAGTCCCAGGGCGTCACCGGTACGCCGCCGCCGAGCCCGAAGATCGTCGTCGTGCCGATCCGCGTCGCCTCGCCGTGAAGCACGGTCGCGGACTCCCAGCCCGCGCACGCCTCGCGCAGCGCGACATCGGTCTCGTTGTTTCCGGGAACGAGCACGATCGGGCGGTCGATCGGGCGTAGCGCCGCGACGGTCTCCTCGAGCCCGCTGTGGATCGAGGCGAGATCGCCGACCGCGACGACCGCGTCGGCCTCGGCGGCCGTCTCCACCAGCCTCGCGGCCTGAACGAGGTCGCAGTGCAGATCGCTGAAGGCGAGCAGCTTCACGGCGGTCGCATAAGGCTACGGTTGTGGGGGTGAGGACGATGGGCGAATGAGCACCTGGAGCTTCGAGCCAGGCCACACCTCGGCCGAGTTCCAGGCACGGCACATGATGGTCACCTGGGTCCGGGGCCACTTCAAGGACGTCCACGGACGCATCGACTTCGACCCGGACGGCCCGCTCGGAGCCCGATTCGAGGGCGTGATCGACGCCACCAAGCTGTGGACGGGCGAGCCCGACCGCGACGCCCACCTGCGCAGTCCCGACTTCTTCGACGTCGAGAACCATCCCCACATCACCTTCACCGGCCATCTCACGGAGCGCGAGGGCGCGCTGCATTACCTCGGCACCAGCGAGCTGACGATCCGCGGCTCCACCCGCGAGGTACCGCTGGCCGTCACCTTCCAGGGCCAGTGGGAGACTCCCTACTGGGAGGGCGACGTCAACCGCGGCACGCTGCGGCGCATCGGCTTCCTCGTCGAGGGGAACGTCAACCGCCACGAGTTCGGGGTGAGCTGGAACGACGAGCTGCCGGGCGGCGGCGTGGTGGTCAGCAACGAGATCCCGCTGCGGATCGACGTGGAGGCCATCCTCGACGACGACCTGCGCGCCGCCGGGCTCGACGACGCGGTCTGGGAGCCCGGTGGCACTGGCTGCATCCCCGGCGAGGCGAACCGCTAGCGAACCACCCACAGGGCCCGGGCACGGCGTCTTGCAAGCGTGACCGACATCACGCAGGCGGCGGTCGCACTCTGAGACCCTGCCGCGTTCCCCGGGGCACGCGCACATAGCGCGCTGATCACCGCCCTGGGGCCGAAGGCCCGGCCGAGTACCTCGGGCGCAAGCCCTGGAGGCGCGGACGCACGTCCAGCCGGGTGAGGCGAGACCAACGGAGGTGGTTCTTCCGTGCGTACCCGCATGAATCTGATCGCTGCCGTGAGCGCCCTCAGCGTCGTGGGCGGCGGCGCCGTGGCCGCGGCGGCCGAGCCGGTCGCCGACGAGATCACTCCAGGCTCCGCCGACGCCAAGCTGCTCGAGCGCCCTGGCGATCGGCTCGCGGCCTCGATCGAGGCCGATCGGGAGCTCGATCGCCTGCGCGACACCTACCAGGACCTCGCGGGGCAGGCCGCCGGAGTGGGCATCGAGAGCGTTCCGCCGGCCGGGGACCTGACGATCGACCAGCTCGAGCACGAGATCGAGCGGCTGCGCGACCGGGTGCGCGAGGCCGAGGACGCGAACACGGTCGCCGGGGTGTCGCGCGCCACGCTCGAGTCGATCGCGTCCTGCGAGTCGGGCGGCGATCCGACGGCCGTCTCGTCCGACGGGACGTACCGCGGCAAGTATCAGTTCGACCGCTCGACCTGGGCCTCTGTCGGGGGCAGCGGGGACCCCGCCGCGGCGCCCGAGGCCGAGCAGGACTACCGCGCGGCACTGCTCTATCAGCGCGGGGGCTCGAGCGCCTGGCCGGTCTGCGGTTAGATGACTGATCCCGCGACCCTGCGCACCTGGATGACGCGCCTGGCGCCCCAGGCGCACATGGCCATGGAATCAATCATCTAGCCGTCGAGTCGGCCAGGCATGTATGGGCCGGCTAACGCCTTCGCGCTACGCATCCGATAATGACTGGGTGGGCGCCGAAGACTACGTCCTGGTCCAAGGGCTCCGGGATACGCGCGGCGCGCTCGCGCGCTGGCAGCGCGACCCGGGTCCCGTGCTGCGTGAATGGTTCGGCTGGAGCCTGATTGTTGCGGTCGGGCTGCTCAGCGCTGTGTGGCTCGTCGCGACCGTCGCGACGCCGGATCTGGGCGAGCTGTGGCTCGCGGGGATCAGCTACGACCCGACGGCTGCCGACGTCGCCGCCGTCCTGGGCCGCAATGCCCTCGTCCTCGCCCTGCACGCGACGGCGTGCGTCGCCGGGTTCATCGCCGGCAGCTCGCTGCGCCATGCGGCCGCGCAGCGCACGGGGTTGTCGCGGGTCATCCACGAGAAGGCGGGGCCGGTCGGGATCGCATTCGTGGTCGTGGCGACCTGCTTCTCGCTAACGACCCAGGCCTACGTGCTCGGCTCTGCGGCCTCGACGCTCTCCGATCAGATCGGGGTTACCCCGGGAGTACTGATCCTCACCGTTCTTCCGCACGCGATCCCCGAGCTCGTGGCGCTGTTCCTCCCGCTGGCGGCGTGGCTGATCGCCAGCCGTCGCGACGAGTGGCAGGACCTGCTCGCGGCGACCTTTGCGACGGTGGGGCTCGCGGTCCCGATCCTCGTCATCGCGGCGCTGATCGAGACCTACATCTGGCCTCAGCTGCTGATCGCCGCCTCTCCCTGGCTGAGCTGATTCGGCGACAGAGGCCGTCAGGCGGCGGGCTCGGGCTCGTCGCCGAGCAGTGCGCGCTCGAACACGCGCCGCTCGTCATCGAACAGGAAGCCCCACAGGTGCTTGCGCTCGAGCTGCGTGCGGCGCTTCGTCTCAAGCACGGCCTCGCGGGGCAGGGCGGCGATCTGGGCAGCCAGCTCGACGCCCCGTTCGACGATCTCTCCATCGTGGACCTCGCGCACGACACCGAGCTTGAGAGCCTCGTGGGCGTCGACCATACGACCCGTCAGGCAAAGGTCCTGGGCCACCGTGGCGGGCAGCACGGCTCGCGCCGCGGCGTAGCTCGGCGGGATGCCGCGCGGTAGCTCGGGGTAGCCGAACAGCGCGGCCTCGGAGGCGATTCGCAGATCGCACAGCAGCGCCAGGGCGAACCCCCCGGCGAGCGCCGGCCCGTTGACTGCCGCGACCACGGGACGGGTGCAGCTTCCAACCGCCTCGAAGGCCAGCGTGCTCGTCTCCACGAGGCGCCGCTTGTGCGCGACGTCGCCTCCGAACTGGTCCACGTCCATGCCCGAGCAGAAGGCCGATCCCGCGCCCGTCAGAACGATGCAGCCGATCCCTTCGTCGGAGCCGAGGCCCCGGAACGCGTCCGCGAGCTCGATCCGCATGTCGATCGAGAGCGCGTTTCGCTTCTCGGGTCGCTGGAGCGTGACCACCGCGACCTCTTCGCGCCGCTCGATCGAGAGCAGGCTGGCCACCCGGCCACTCTACCCCCGAGAAACGGCCGCGAGAAGGGGCGCCCGCGGATCAAGCCACGATGAGGTCTCGTCCGTACAAAAGGGCGAGCCGCTAGGCGAGGCGCGCGCCGCGCCGCACGGTGATCGGCACAGGGTCCGAAAGAGCCGGCGCGCGGACCTCCCTCTCGAGCAACGCCGGCGCGACGCGACGAATCTGCTCCTCGAGACAGCGGGAGCAAGAACATTCGGGAATCGTCAGCCGGGTGTTCGGACACTGGGCCTTCGGCGACTCCCCTGTTGGCACGATCGCGACGACATTACGCCCTGGCTCGGCGGCAAACCCGGCGTCGAGAAAAAGCTGCCGAAACCCGCGAAACTGCCCGCCGTGCACGCGCCAGGCGACCCTCCAGAGACCGAGCCCGAGGCAGGGGCCGAGTCCGAGACCGAGCCCGCGCCGGCGCCCGAGCAGCCGCGGCGCAAGCCGCCCCGCGAGGCGATCGCCGAGGCTCGGGTCAGAGCGCCGACGCGCGGCAACCGCAGGCTCGAGCGCTTGCTCGAGGCGGTCAACGCGGACCCTCAGGTCCGCGCCTGGTGGTACATGAACCAGCTCACATCGGAGCGGCTCCGGATGTCCGATCACTCCTGGGTCCACGTGCAGGTGGTGCTCAACGTCGCGCTGCGCCTGCTGCGTCTGCTCGTCAAGGGCGGCGTCGAGCCGGCGATGGTCGCCGATCACGGGATGCGCGACCGCGACGCCGAGGTCGTCGTCGCCGCGGGATCGCTGCTGCACGACGTCGGGATGTCGATCCATCGCGCCGACCACGAGGCGTTCAGCCTCTTCCTCGCCGCGCGCAAGCTCGACGAGCTGCTCGACGGCGTCTACGACGAGCCGGAGCGCACCGTCGTCGCGTCGGAGGCGATGCACGCGATCATCGGGCACCGCCGCCGCGGCGAGCCCTACACGGTCGAGGCCGGAGTGGTGCGGGTCGCCGACGCGCTCGACATGGCGCAGGGCCGCTCGCGGATCCCATTCGAGGCCGGGGAGCTGGGGATCCATTCGCTGTCGGCGGCGGCGATCGACGAGGTCGTGATCTCGGCGGGCGAGGAGCGTCCGGTGCGAATCGAGATCAGGATGAACAACTCCGCCGGCATCTTCCAGGTCGACGACCTGCTGGGGACGAAGCTGCGCGGCACCCCGCTCGCCGACAAGGTCGAGGTCGTGGCCGAGATCGAGGGCGAGACCGAGAAGCGGTTGCTGACCTCGTTCCGGCTCCGAGAGAGCTGACGCGCTACGCCCCGGCGCCGGCGCCGTGGCGGCCCTCGCCGGCCGCGAACCGCGTCGCTCCCTCGAGCCCGGTCGCGATCGATGCCTGCCCGAGCTCGGCCTCGAGCGCGAGCGCGTCGGGCATCGGGCGCCCGAGCCCCTCGTGCGCGGCGCGCCGGTCCGACAGCATCGTCGGCTGGGGGAAGGCGGCGATCCCCTCGGCGAGCTCGAACGCGCGCTCCAAGTGGCCGCCCTCGGAGACGACCTCGTTGACGAGCCCCCAGTCGAGCGCCTCGGCGGCCTCGAGGATGCGTCCCGACAGGATCATGTCGAGCCCCCGCCCGAGCCCCACGATCCTCGGCAGTCTCTGAGTGCCGCCGTCGATCAGCGGCACCCCCCAACGCCGCTCGGGGAAGCCCAGCCGCGCCGTCTCGGTGGCGATCCGCAGGTCGCACCACAGCGCCAGCTCCAGCCCTCCGGCCAGGCACCAGCCGGAGATCGCCGCGATCGCCGGCTTGGTCGGCGTCAAGCGCGTGAACCCCATCGGTCCCTCGGGCCGCTCGATCGTGGCGCGGTCGGCGAGCTCCGGGTTCTCGGCCGCGGCGGCGATCGCCTTGAGGTCGGCGCCGGCGCAGAACGCGTCGGGACCATCGCCGGTCAGGACGAGCACCCGGGCGTCGGGGTCGGCCTCGAAGCGGCGGTAGCCGTCGAGCAGCAGCCCGGCGGTCTCGCCGTCGACGGCGTTGCGCCGCTCCGGCCGGTCGATCGTCAGGACCGCCGCAGCGCCGGAGCGCTCGTAGCGCACCTTTGCCATGCGCGGATGCTAATGCGGGGGCTTAAGCTCTGGCCATCGAGGGTCGCACGCTTGATCTTCCGCTGCTCGCCACCGGGGCAGGCGACCGCGAGCGCGAGGGCTTGGTCAGCCGAGCCCGGCTGCTCGCCTGGGTCGGAATCGGCTGGCACGTGGTCGAGGCCGCGATCGCGGTCGCCGCCGGCCTCGCCGCCGGCTCGATCGCCCTGATCGGCTTCGGCGCCGACAGCCTCGTCGAGTCGCTCGCCGGCTTGATCGTGATCTGGCGCTTCGCCGCATCCCGTGCCGGCTCCGAGGCGGCCGAGCTTCGAGCGCAGAGGCTGATCGGAGCGTGCTTCTTCCTGATCGCCGCCTACGTCGCAGTCGAGGCGACGCGATCGCTGGTCAGCGTTGATCGTCCCGATGCGAGTTGGGTCGGGATCGGCCTGGCGGCGGTGACGCTCGTGACGATGCCGCTATTGGCCTCGGCGAAGGCCCGCATCGGCGATCGTCTCGGTTCGTCCGCCACCAAGAGCGAAGGACGCCAGAACCTGCTCTGCGCCTACCTCTCGGCCGGGTTGCTGGCCGGCCTCGGCGCCAACGCGCTGCTCGGCTGGTGGTGGGCCGACCCCGCCGCGGCACTGCTGATCGCGACCGTCGCCGTTCGCGAGGGCCGGGAAGCGTGGCGCGGCGAAGCCTGCTGCGAGGTCTGCTAGCGATGGCGGTTAGCGCGAGCCTGCGCGCACTCTGGGTCGCGGTCGTGGTCCAGCTCAGCGACCGAGGATCGCCGGCTACCGCGGCTACCTGACCACGTTCCTCGCCTCGGTCGCCTACGTGCCGGTGGCGGTCTGGCACTTCATCGAGCATGCCGACGGCAACGACCCCGAGCTGGCGCACGCCCTGCTCGCCCTGACCCAGGTGGCGATCGTGGGTGGTGCGATGTGGGCGACGCTGGTGGTGCGACGGCTCGCAAAGCCAGCTGGCGGGTATTAGCGTTGACCGAACTAACTCAGAGAGACTAAGGAGGCTCGGGCTCGTGGACATTTCGACAGTTCTGGTCGCGGGCATGGTCTTGATGATGGTCGTGATGTGCGGGGGAATGATGGCCGGGGCCGTCTGGGCGATCTTCCGGCGGCGCCGAGGTCGAGACGATCAATAAGGCCCGCGCACAGGCGATCAGCCGGTAGCGTCGGGAACGAGCTCCGCCAGGAGCGCTCGCACTCGCTCGGAGATCTCGTCTCGGATCCGGCGCACCGTCTCGATGTCCTGGCCGGCGGGGTCCTCGAGCTCCCAGTCCTCGTAGCGCTTGCCGGGGTAAATCGGGCAGGCGTCGCCGCAGCCCATCGTGATCACCACGTCGGCGGCCCTGACGAACTCGTCGTTGAGCGGCTTGGGGAACTCCTTGTCGAGGTCGGCGCCAAGCTCCGCCATCGCCTCGGCGGCCGCCGGGTTGATCCGGTCGGCGGGATCGCTCCCCGCCGAGCGGACGTGCACGCGTCCCTCGGCGTAGAGGTCCATCAGCGCTGCCGCCATCTGG
>DASPWW010000039.1:0-34256 GCA_035637595.1 Solirubrobacterales bacterium
CGTCGCGTACTCTTAGACGCGGAGTCGAGAATGACGAGCCAGACGAGCCAGAACGATGCCGAACCTCCCGAAGCCCAGGCTGCGCCGTGCGCGGGCGGGATCAGAGCTCGTCTCGCCCGCCCCCGCTGAGCAGCGCCAAAAGCCCAACGTCGAGGAGATCGCGGGCGAGGGCCTGCGCTGGATCAAGATCGAGCGCCCCTCGCAACTCGAGTGGGGATGGCTCGAGGAGCACTTCGAGTTCCACGCCCTCGACCTCGAGGACGTGCTGTCGCGCAACCAGCGTCCCAAGATCGACGAGTACCCCGACTACCTGTTCATCGTCCTGCACTTCCCGGTCTTCGATCCGACGGTCGGAAGGCTCAACGCCGGCGAGCTCGACATCTTCGTCGGCCCCGATTTCCTGATCACAATCCCCAACCAGCCCCTGCAGCCGGTCGAGTACCTGTTCGAACGCTGTCGTGCGAAGGAGGAGCTGCGCGAGCAGATCTTCGCGCGGGGCTCGGGCTACCTGCTCTACCGCATCGTCGACGACTCGTTCGACTATTGCTTCCCGATGCTGCGCAAGATCGGCAACAAGCTCGACGCGATCGAGGAGGAGATCTTCTCGGGACGCGCCGAGGAGATCGTGCGCGACATCTCGAACGCCAAGCAGGAGATCATCAACTTCCGCAAGGTGATCCGCCCCCAGCGCTCCGTGCTGCGCGACCTCGAGCGCGTCAAGAATCGCTTCCTCGCCCCCGACCTCGACCTGGAGATCTACTTCGACGACATCGTCGACGCGCACGAGCGGATCTGGGACATGCTCGAGAACTACAAGGAGGTCGTCGAGGCGCTCGAGGAGACCAACGAGTCGGTGATCTCGCACCGTGTCAACGACATCCTGCGAGTCCTGACCGCGATCAGCGTCATCGTCCTCCCGCTGACGCTGGTCGCGAGCATCTGGGGGATGAACGTCGGCGTCCCGGGCGAGGGAGACACCGGGGCCTTCTACGCCGTGATCGGCGTGATGGTCGTGATCCTGGTGGGCATGCTGACTTTCTTCCGGCGCCGCGGCTGGCTCTAGAGGCTTAGGGGCCTTCTCCGCAAATAGCGGGGTTCGGGCCGGCCAACCGTCCGCAATCGGGCATACCCTGCCCCGTTCCGTGGCCGACCGGATCCACTATCGGACGGCGCCGCCGCGTGCGCTGCGCATCCCCGCGCGAGTCAAGCTCGGCGCTGCCGTCGCGGTCTGCTCGGCGATCGCCGCGGGGCTGTTCGGCGCGTCGCGGCTTCCGGCCGTGCTCGGCGGCGATGGTGGATCGCTGGGGGCCCACAGCGCCGCCGCCGCCGGAGGCAACGGACGCGTCGACGTCGGAACCGCGGCGTCGGTGACCGCGGGCCCGTACTTCCCCGTCAAGGGTGAGCACGACTTCGGCGGCCCCGAGGGCCGCTTCGGTTCCTGGCGCGGCGGTCGGCGCCACGAGGGTCAGGATGTCTTCGCGAAGGCCGGCACTCCGCTCGTCGCGGTGCGAACCGGCATCGTCATAGACGAGGGGAGCGAGAACAGCGCCTACTCGGGCGGCCGCGGAAACTACATCGCCATCTACAGCGAGCTCGACGACCGCACCTATGTGTACTTCCACATGCGACACCGCTCGCCGCTGCGCAGCGGCGATCCGGTCGCCGCGGGCGATCCGGTCGGCGAGGTCGGCTGCACCGGCTCGTGCTGGGGCAACCATCTCCACTTCGAGATCCGGCTCGGCCACGGAGTCGACGGCAAGCCGATCGATCCCCTCCCCATGCTCCGCGACTGGCCTGCCGCGGGCGGCGGCTGACGCGTCAGGCGCGTCATCCGCGTGCGCGGGGTCGTGGAACTGCCCATCTAGGATGAGGCGGTGGCCAACCACCGTATCTGGGCCCCGTGGCGGCTCGACTATGTGAAGGACGCCTCCAAGGACAGCGAGGCGGCCTGCATCTTCTGCGCCAAGCCGGCGGCCGACGATGACGAGGCGAACCTGATCGTCCACCGCGGTGAGCTGTGCTTCGTGATCCTCAACCTGTTCCCGTACACGAACGGGCACCTGATGGTCGCGCCATACGAGCACGTCGCGACGCTGCCCGAGCTCGACGCCGGGACCGTCGCGGAGATGATGGGGCTCACTCAGCGGGCGATGGCGATCCTCGAGCAGGAGTACGAGCCGCACGGCTACAACGTCGGCTTCAACCAGGGCCGCGTCGCGGGCGCGGGGGTCGAGCACCACATCCACATGCACGTGGTGCCGCGCTGGGGCGGCGACACCAACTTCATGCCGGTCCTCGCCGACACCAGGGTCATGCCCCAGTCGCTCGAGCAGAGCTACGCGGCGCTCAAGGGCAGGTTCCGCTGATGGGGACGGTCGCCGTCCCCGCCGGCATCTTCAAGGCCTACGACATCCGGGGGCTCTACGGCGAGGAGATGAACGGCGAGACCGCCGAGCTGATCGGGCGGGCGTTCGCGCGCGTCCTGGCCGGGCTGCGTCGCAAGCCGACGTCCGAGCTGCGCATCGGCCTTGGGCACGACATGCGTCTCACCGCGCCGGAGATGGCGGGCCGGTTACGCGACGGCCTCGTTGCCGAGGGGGTTCGAGTCCTCGATGCGGGGATGGTCGCGACGGAGATGCTCTATTTCCTGGTCGGGTCGCGCGAGCTCGACGGCGGCGCCATGGTCACGGCGTCGCACAACCCCAAGGCGTGGACCGGGGTGAAGCTCGTCCGCGAGGGAGCGCTCGCGCTGTCCGGCGATGCCGGGATCGGCGAGGTGCGGGCCGAGATCGAGCGCGGTATGCCCGAGCCCCCCGGCGGCGGCGCGGTCGAGGACGTGGACGTCCACGAGGCCTTCCACCGCCACGCGCTGTCGTTCATCGACCCCAAGAAGATCAGCCGCCTCAAGGTCGTCGTCGACGGCGGCAACGGCATGGCGGGCCCGATGGTCGGGCCGCTGCTCGAGCGCCTCGACCTCGACCTGGCCACCACCTACTGGAAGCCCGACGGCCGGTTTCCCGACCATGAGCCCAACCCGCTGCTGCCAGAGAACCGCCGGTTCGTGATCGACCGCGTGCTCGCGGACGGAGCGGACCTCGGGATCGCCTGGGACGGCGACGCCGATCGGTGCTTCTTCATCGACGACACCGGGACATTCGTCGACGGCGACTTCCTGACCGCCATGCTGGCCTCCTCGATGCTGCGGAAGGACCCGGGGGCGGACGTCGTCTACGACGTCCGCGCCAGCCGCGCCGTCCCCGACACCGTCATCGAGCACGGCGGCACGCCGCACGTCAATCGCGTCGGCCACGCGTTCTTCAAGCTCGCGATGCGCGAGCGCGGGGCGGCGTTCGGCGGCGAGGTCTCGGGCCACTACTACTTCCGCGACTTCTGGTGCGCCGACTCGGGGACCATCCCGGCGTTGCTGGTCCTCGAGCTGCTCTCGATCGAGGGCAAGCCGCTTTCGGAGCTGGTCGGCTCCTACCGCGAGCGCTACTTCATCTCGGGCGAGATCAACTCCGAGGTCTCCGATCAGGACGCCAAGATGCGCGAGATCGCCGAGACCTATTCCGACGGCGAGGTGTCGTGGCTCGACGGCGTCTCGGTCGACTACCCGGAGTGGCACTTCAACGTGCGGCCGTCGAACACCGAGCCGCTGCTGCGGCTCAACCTCGAGTCGCTCGTCTCCCAGCAGGACATGGAGCGCAAGCGGGATCAGGTCCTCGAGCTGATCCGGTCGTGACCCCCGACGAGGCGCTCGAGCGCGCCGCCGAGGCGGGGATCCGCCGGCTTCGCATCCCGACCCCGTTCATGGTCGGCCGCGTCAACTGCTACCTGATCGAGGACGATCCGCTGACCCTCGTCGACACGGGCCCGAACTCGGGCAAGGCTCTCGACGAGCTCGAGCATCAGCTCGGTGACCTGGGGCACTCGATCGAGGAGCTCGAGCTAGTCGTCCTCACCCATCAGCACATCGACCACCTGGGGTTGGTCGAGATCATCGCCTCGCGGTCGGGGGCCGACGTCGCGGCGCTCGACGCCGCGGCGCCGTTGATGGAGAGCTTTGGCGACCGCGCCGAGCGCGACGACGAGTTCGCCGCCGCGCTGATGCTGCGCCACGGTATTCCCGAGGACCTGGTCTACGCGCTTCAGAGCGTGTCGCGCAGCTTCCGGGCCTGGGGCGCGAGGGCGAACGTGACGAGGCCGCTGCGTGACGGCGAGCCGCTCGAGCTGCGCGACCGCACGCTCGAAGTCCAGCACCGGCCGGGGCACAGCCCCTCGGACACGGTCTTCTGGGACCCGGAGCGGCGCATCCTGATCGCCGCCGACCACCTGATCGCGCACATCTCCTCCAATCCCCTGATCACGCCGCCGCTCGACGGCTCGGCAGAACGCACCCAGGCGCTGGTCACGTACATCGACTCGCTGCGCAGGACCCGCGAGCTGCCGGCCGAGATCGTGCTGCCGGGCCACGGCGACCCCGTCACCGACCACGTGACGTTGATCGACGAGCGGTTCGCGCTTCACCAGCGGCGCGCCCTGAAGATCCACGCGCTGATCGCCGAGCGCCCCCGGACCGGGTACGAGATCGCCCAGGCCCTGTGGGGAAACGTCGCCGTCACCCAGGCTTTCCTCACCCTCTCGGAGGTGGTCGGGCACGTCGACCTGCTGATCAACGCCGGGCGGGTGCGCGAGGTCACGGACGGCGACGTCGTGCGCTACGAGGCGACCGGTGCGGGCGAGGGTAACCCTCTGCTGGGCCAGGGTTAGCGTGTGGGCACGAATGAGCGCCGAATGAGCACCGCCACCGCCGCTCCCCCTCGCACCGAGGCCGCCACGAGCGCCTCCCGCGTGCCCGCGACCTCCGCCAAGCCGCGGATGCTGGTGATCGTCAACCCGTACGCGACGACCGTCTCGGACCGGCTCAAGAACCTCGTGGTCTACGCGCTTCAGAGCCGCTACGAGGTGACGGCGGTGGACACGGAGGCTCGCGCCCACGCGATCGAGATCGGACGCGAGGCCCGCGACGGCAGCTACGACATCGTCGTCGCCTTCGGCGGCGACGGGACGCTCAACGAGGTCGCGAACGGGCTCGCGGGGACCGGCGTCCCGATCTCGGTGCTGCCCGGGGGATCGACCAACGTCGTCTGCCGCACCCTGGGGATCCCCAAGGACGTCGTCGACGCAACCGAGCACCTGCTCGGCCTCGCGGACGACCTGCGCCCGCGCCGCATCGACCTCGGCACCGCCGACGGGCGGCGCTTCGTGTTCGCGTGCGGCGCCGGCCTCGACGCCGCGGTCGTCAAGCGGGTGGACGCCAACCCTCGCCTCAAGGCGCGGGCCGGGGAGTGGTACTTCACCTGGGCCGCGGTCTCGGCGTTCTCGCGCCAGTACCTGCGCAACCCGGTTCGCCTGCGGCTCGACGTCGGGGAGGCCGAAGCCGAGGGCATCACGGCGGTGATCCAGAACTCGGATCCCTACACGTACTTCCGCGAGCAGGCGGTCCGGGTCTGCCACGGCGCCGCGCTCGACGACGGCGTCCTTTCGATGGCGATGCTGGGCCGGGCGGCCGTTCGCGACATGCCGACGATCGCCGCGCGGGTGCTGTCGGACCGGTTCCGCACCGCCGACCACCGCCAGATCGACCACTTCGAGTCGGTCACCAGCGGCCGTCTCGCGTCGACGTCGGTGGACGAGGGAGGCAGGGCCCGGCCATTCCCGCTCCAGGTCGACGGCGACTACATCGGCGACTTCACCGAGATCGAGCTGGGGATCGAGCCCCAAGCGCTCACCGTCGTCGCCTGACCCGCGGGTAACCTCGGCCGCGTGAACGAGGGCTGTGCGTTCTGCCGCATCGTCGCCGGCGAGGAGCCGAACTCGGTCGTCTTCGAGGACGAGGTCTCCGTCGCGTTCCTCGACAGCCGGCCGCTGTTTCCGGGCCACACCCTGCTCGTCCCGCGTGAGCATCACGAGACGCTCTGGGACCTGCCGTCAGACCTGATCGAGCCGCTGTTCGCGAACGTGCGACTGCTGTCGCAGGCGGTTCGCGACGCGATGGGCGCGCAGGGCTGCTTCGTGGCCGCCAACAACGTGGTCAGCCAATCCGTTCCCCACCTCCACGTCCACGTGGTCCCCCGAAACCGCAAGGACGGCCTACGCGGCTTCTTCTGGCCGCGCCGCAAGTACGAGGGCGCGGACCACCTGGCCGAGACGGCGGCGCGCGTTCGCGAGGCGATCGCTCGTCTCGCAGCGGATTGAGGCCGGTAGGGGCTGCCCCCGCCGCGGCGAGCGGTCCCGCGGGCGATGGGTGGCGCTATCTACGTGCTATTGCTCGAGCGATAGCCGGCGTTGTGCGCGGCCAGGCTGAGGCCGTCCAGCGCCCGGTAGCTCGCCTCGTCGAGATCGCCGCGCGCCCACAACAACCCCGCGTCGCGGACGGCGCGCCCCAGCTCGGGCCAAAGCGGCCAGCGCGGAGCGATCCCGAGATATCTGCGATTGAGCCACCGGGCCCCCGCCGCGTATCGGGCGACCGTGCGCAGGTAGGCGACCAGGCTCTCGGCGTGCGGGTGCTCGACCGTCGCGCCCGGGCGCAGCTCGAGCTTGAAGCCAGCCGCCTGGAGGCGCCGGCACAGGTCCACGTCGCCGCCGGAGCGAATCCCCTCCTCGAAGCCGCCGACGCGCTCGAACGCGGCGCGGCGCACCAGGATGTTCCCGGTCGGCGCGGTCGGCACGCCCCCGGGCTCCTGGGGGATCGCCAGGAAGGCGCGTGCCCGCGCGTAGCGCGCGGCGTGCGCACGCTGGCCGGGCGGGGGGATGATCCGCCCCGCCAGCGCCCCGCAGCGCTCATCGATCAGCTCGAAAAAGTAGGAGTCGAGGAGGTCCGGCGCCGGAGCGCAATCGGCGTCCATGAACAGGATCCATTCACGGCGTGCGAGGCGCGCACCGACGTTGCGGGCGTGATAGGAGGAGCGCTCCCGCGTCGCGTGCGCGACCCTGACCGCACCGTCGAGCGCTCCCGACACGACGTCACGCGCGTTGTTGTCGACGACGATCAGCTCGTCATCGGGCCCACGATGCAGCCGCGCCAGCGCCACCCCGAGGCGCTGGGCGTCGGCGCCGCCGCCGACGAACGGAATCACGACGCTCACCGGCGGGCGGATCGCCCGCTCAGGGCGCGTCGAGCGCCTCCTGGGGGTCGAGGAACTCCTCGACCTTGACGATGACCCCTTCGCTGAAGTGATTGACGAACGCTATTGGGACCACCACGTCGGCGCCGCTCCCCGCCCCGACTCCTCTGACCCGGCCGATCGCGATCACGCGATCCCCGCGCTCGAATATCTCGTCGACCTCGAGACGCAGGCCCTCGAGCGTCTCCATCCAATCGGCCATGTAGGCGCGCAGCTCCTCGAGCCCGCGGATAGTCCGCGAGGCGGGATGCTCCCGGGCGATCACCCACTCGATGTCGGGATGCAGCCCGCGCTCGGTCGTCGGCCAGTCGCCGCGGTTCATGGCCTCGATCCCGTCCCGGACCACCTCGACGTTGGCCCCGGTCATCACAGACGCTGGGCCCAGGGCTCGGCGGTCAGCCCGGGGTGACGCGGTAGGCGTCGAAGACCGAGTCGAGGTTGCGAAGCCGCGTGATGCACTGCTTGAGCTGCTTGGTGTCCCCGACCTCGATCACGAAGCGGTTCTTGACCATCGGGTGCCTGGTGGTGCATGCGGCCTCGAGGATGTTTATCCCGGCCTCGGCGAAGGTCCGCGAGAGGTCCTCCAACAGGCGGGTGCGATCCCACGCATCGACCTGGAGCTCGACGCGATACGAGGTGACGTTGTCGCCCTCCCACGAGACGTCGGTGAAGCGCTCCGGCGCCTTCATCAGCGCGGCGACGTTCTTGCAGTCCTCACGGTGGATCGTGATCCCGCGCCCCAGCGAGACGTAGCCGCGGATCGGGTCGCCAGGGACGGGCCGGCAGCACTTGGCGAGCCTCACCATCACGCCCTCGACACCCTCGACCTTGATCCCGTAGTCGGTTGCCTCGACGGTGCGGCGCTGGCGCTCGTCCTTGCCCTCGAGGAGCGACGCCTCGGGATCAGGCCCCTCGGCTTCCTCCTCCACAGCCTCGCCCTGCTTGAGGCGCTGGAAGACCTTGTTGGCCACGGTCTTCGACACGATCTTTCCCTGCCCGAGCGCGACGTAGAAGTCGTCGGCCTTGCGGAATCCCATCTCGCGCGCGACGTCGATCAGCAGCGGCGAGCCGCCGATCTTCTGGGCCGGCAGGCCGCGCTTTCGAAGCGCCTCCTGGAACTTCTCCCTGCCGCGCCGCTCGGCGTCCTCGCGGCGCTCGCGCTTCAGGAAGGCGCGGATCTTGTTGCGCGCCCTGCTGGTGCGCACGAGGCTGAGCCAGTCGCGCGACGGCCCGCGCTCCTGCTTCGCCGTCAGGATCTCGACGATGTCGCCGCTGTTTAGCTGGTAGTGAAGCGGCACGATCTTGCCGTTGACCTTGGCGCCGACGCAGCGATGTCCGACGTCGGTGTGGACGGCATAGGCGAAGTCGAGCGGCGTCGAGCCGGCGGAGAGGTTCTTGACCTCGCCCCGCGGGGTGAAGACGAAGACCTCGTCCTCGAACAGGTCGACCTTGAGCGAGTCGAGGAACTCCTCGTGGTCCTGGTCGGACTCGACCTCGAGCAGCGTGCGCAGCCAGGTCATCTTCTGCTTCTCGGGGTCCTTGCTCGAGCGCCCGCCGTCCTCCTTGTAGATCACGTGGGCGGCGACGCCGTACTCGGCCAGCTCGTGCATGTCCGGCGAACGGATCTGGATCTCGAGCGGACGCCCCTCGGGACCGATCACCGTGGTGTGCAGCGCCTGGTAGAGGTTGAGCTTCGGGGTGGCGATGAAGTCCTTGAAGCGACCGGGCAGCGGCTTCC
The DNA here is from genome assembly GCA_035637595.1 of Solirubrobacterales bacterium. Lineage (GTDB taxonomy): Bacteria > Actinomycetota > Thermoleophilia > Solirubrobacterales > 70-9 > DASPWW01. The sequence continues at coordinate 8,926 of DASPWW010000039.1, forward strand.
AGAGCGCGTGGATGATCCCGATCGCCCCGTAGCAGTCCTTGACCGAGTCGACGATCACCCGCATCGCGGTGAGGTCGTAGATCTCGTTGAACTCGCGCCCCTTGCGAGTCATCTTCGTGTAGATCGAATAGAAGTGCTTGGCGCGGCCCGAGATTTCCGAGCCGATCCCGACCTTCTTCAGCTCGGCCGACAGGAACCGCCCCGCCTCCTCGACGTAGCGCTCGCGCTCGGTGCGCTGCTGCGAGACGAGCTTCTTGATCTCGTCGTACTTCCGCGGGTGCAGGGTCGCGAACGCGAGGTCCTCGAGCTCCCACTTGATCGCATGGATACCCAGCCGGTGGGCGAGCGGCGCGTAGATCTCGAGCGTCTCGCGGGCTTTTTCGAGCTGCTTCGGCTTCGGGAGCGCCGACAGCGTGCGCATGTTGTGGAGGCGATCGGCGAGCTTGATCAGGATGACCCGGACGTCCGTGGCCATCGCGATCATCATCTTGCGGTAGTTCTCGGCCTGGCTCTCGTCGCGGCTCTGGAAGGTGATCCCGGTCAACTTCGTGACGCCGTCGACGAGCTGGGCGACGTCCTCCCCGAACCGCTCCTCCACCTGATCGAGGCTCGCGCTGGTGTCCTCGACGGTGTCGTGAAGCACCGCGGCGCACAGCGTCTCGGTGTCGAGGCGCAGCCCGGCGCAGATCTTCGCGACCTCGAGCGGGTGGTTGATGAACTCCTCACCCGAGCGCCGTCGCTGGTCCGCGTGACGCTCGCACGCGAACGCGAAAGCCCGCTCGACGGCATCACGGTCGACGGGCTCGGTGGCATCCGAGCTGTGCTCCTCCACTACCGCGAACAGGTCGCCCAGCAGCTTGCGCTCAGCGGGGCTGAGCTCCTTGGTGATCTCGTCGGCGGGCGCCGCCCTGGCGGGCTTGCCGTCTGCGCGCATCCCCACCCGGGCACGCTCGTGGGACCCCTTCGTCGATCGGCGCCGAGTCGAGGAGGTCTTGGTCGCGGCCGACGATTTCGCGGACGTCTTGGCGCGCCGTGCCGCGGGCCCGGAAGCCTTCTTCCGGGCCTTGCGCTCTACCGAGTCCGTCTTTGCCTGCTTAGGAATCTGCGGCCTTCCTCGTGCCTCGCCTGGTAGGCGAGATAGGCGCCCGAGCTCTCGAGCTCCGTCTGCTTCGAGGATACGACCCCGAGCGCCGGATCGCTGCCGCCGGCGTCCCAGGCAGCGATCTCGAGCTCGGCGAGGACGCGCACGCAACGCCCCGCCTGCTCGGCCGTGCGGGGATGCGTGCCCCCTCCGACGAGCGCCGCGGCGAGCGCCTCCCCGGCCAGGGTGCCTCCCGCCTCGCGCAGCGCGCGGAAGATCGAGCCGAGGGCTGCACGCAGGTCCCACTCCGCGTCGTGGACGAGAAGCGCGAACTCCAGCTCGGCCTCCCCCCAGGCGACGTGGAGGTAGCCGCTTCCCTGCCTTGCTGCGGCCTCGAGATGCGGAAACGGGACCGGGTCGACGAGCATCACATGGGGGAAGCCATGGCCGAGCCCTGGCTCGCGGGCGAGCGCGCCCCAGTCGGCGAGCGCGAGGCCACCGGCGTCCAGCACAGAGTCGAGGCCTGCGGTGGGGTCTGGCGCACAGCGCCCGCACGCGATCGCGAGCTTGCGGCCGCCGAATCTCGCAGGATCGGCGCGCGCGGTGAGCTCACGGCGGCGAGAGACGTCGGCGCACACGCCCAGCACCGGCTCGCCGCTCGAGATCAGCTCCGCGAGGGCGGCGATTCCGGAACCCGGAGGATGCTCGACGCGTTCGCGCGCTCCGCCCGGGAATCCACCCGCGGCGGGTGGCCACGGCTCGAGCGGCGCCTCGAGCTCGACGCGCACACGGTCCCACCATCTCGCGTCGGGGCGGGCCGGTGAGCACGCGGCGCAGGCCACACCCTGCCACCCCTCGACCTCGGGCGCCCCGCGCTCGGCCGAGGTCCCGTTGTCCTGCCCGTGCCCGTTGCCGTCGGCGATCGGATAGACGTCGCGCAGCACGACCCGGGGCTCGACCGCCCCGTTCCACTGGTTGAGCTCGAGGCTCACCGAGGCGTCCACGGGAGCGCCGTCCTGGTGGCCGAGCGAGGTCCCGGAGCCGAACGCGACACCGAGCGCACGCGCCGCGCCGCTCGCGATGCTGAAGCGGGCGTGCTTTCCCTCCTCCCCCATCGGCCTGACGTCCTCTACGCGGGCGGCCGGGACGAGCAGGCGGATTCCCGGGTTTCCCATCCCGAACGGCCCCAAGCGCTCGAGGTCCTCGGCGACGCGCAGGCCGAGGTGGTCGCCTCCCACGACGGCGTCCACGGCCTCGGTGCGCACGAGGTCGCCGGGCTCGAGTGTCTCGGCGGCGCGGGCCACGAACGCGCGCCGAAACTCGTCGACTCTGCCCGCCTCGATCTCGAGGCCCGCGGCGGCGCGGTGGCCGCCGTAGCGGACCAGATGCTCCTCGCAGCCGCGCAACGCACCCAGCAGATCGAAGCCCGGGATGCTGCGCCCCGAGCCGCGGCCGCCTCCCTCCTCGTCGAGCGAGATCAGGATCACGGGTCGCCAGTGGCGCTCGGCGAGCCGCGACGCGACGATCCCGACGACCCCGGAGTGCCACCCCTCTCCGGCAAGCACCAGGGCCGCGGCGTCGCGCTCCGAGGCGGGAAGCTCGCGCAGCGCGGCCTCGGCCAAGCCCAGGACCTCGAGCTCGGCGGCCCGGCGCTCGTGGTTGGCGCGATCGAGCTCGGCGGCGATCTCGGCCGTCCGATCGGGATCCGTGCACAGCATCAACTCGACTCCGGCGTCGGCGCGGTAGAGGCGCCCGGCGGCGTTGATCCGCGGGCCGAGCCGGAATGCCAGGTCGCCCTCGTCGAGCCGCGACGGCTCGACTCCGGAGGCGGCCATCAGGGCGCGGAGCCCGGGGCGGTGGGCCCGGCGAGCCTCGGCGAGCCCCGCCCTGACCAGAGCCCGGTTCTCGCCGGTGAGCGGGACGAGGTCCGCGACCGTCGCGAGGGCGACGAGGTCGAGGTCGCGCTCGTCGTCGCCGTCGTCGCGCGCACCGGCACGGCGACGCAGCGCAGCCGCGAGCTTGAAGGCGACCCCGGTCGCGCACAGGTCGGCGCACGGATAGCCGCTCAGCCGGGGGTGCAGGATGGGGCATTCGGGAAGCGCCTCGCCGGGGGCGTGATGGTCGGTGACGATCACGTCGATCCCGGCGTCGCGCGCCGCAGCGACCTCGCGCGCGCTCGTGATCCCGCAGTCGGCCGTCAGGAGCAGGCGTGTCCCGCGCTCCGCCAGCCTCGCAACGGTCGCCTCGGTGAGCCCGTAGCCGTCGGCGAAGCGGTCGGGGATCAGCCAGTCGCAGCTCGCCCCGAGCTCGCGCAGGGTGCCGACAAGGATCGCGGTGGAGCACACCCCGTCGACGTCGTAGTCGCCGTGCACGGTGATGCGCTCGCCCGAGTACACCGCGGCGAGCAGGCGCTCGACGCATTCCTCCATCGCGTCGAACTCGAACGGGTCGTGGCGCTCTGCGGCCTCGATAAACGCGCGCGCCTCGTGGACGCTGCGATACCCGCGGCGCACCAGCGCGACCGCGACGGGCTCCGAGACCCCGAGCGCATCGGCGAGGGTCCGCGCCTCCGCGTACGCGTAAGGCTCGATCCGAAATGCTCTGGCGATGCTCTCGGCCACCACGTCAGGCTAGGTTCGGGCGGGGACGGAATCTCCTCCCCTGCCACCATGCGCCCGCGAATGCCGCCGATCCGCAGGCTAGTCGCGCACCCCGCCGCGGGCATCGCCGTACTGATCTTCGTGATCCTGATGGCGGGTAGCGGCGGGTACGGCTATCACCGCGACGAGCTCTACTTCCTCGCCGCCGGCGACCACCTGGCGGCGGGGTATCCCGATCAGGGCCCGATGACGCCGTTGATCGCGGGAGCGATGGACACTCTTGCGCCCGACTCGCTTACCGTACTGCGGCTGCCTTCGGCGCTCGCCATTGGAGCTCTGGTGCTGGTCACCGGGCTGCTCGCCGCCGAGCTCGGTGCCGGACGGCGCGGTCAGGCGATCGCCACCGGATGCGCGGCGGTCGGGGCCGTGTTCATGTTCACCGGCCACCTGTTGAGCACGACCACCTTCGATCTCCTCGCCTGGACGGTGCTGACCTACATCGTCGTGCGGGCCGTCCGGCGGGGCCAGGATCGCCTCTGGCTTCCCGCGGGATTCGTCTGCGGCCTGGCGCTTCTCAACAAGCCGCTTGTCGCCTTCCTGCTAGGCGGGATGCTCGCGGGGGTTCTGATCAGCGGCCCTCGGAGCTTGCTGCGCAGCCCGTGGGTGTGGGCGGGCGCCGCGACCGCGGTCCTCATGTGGTCGCCGTGGTTGATCTGGCAGGCGGGTCGCGGCTGGCCCCAGTTCGAGGTCGCGGGGAACATCGCCGCGGGAGGGTCGACAAGCTCCGAATCGCGCTGGGCGTTCCTCCCGTTTCAGCTCCTGCTGGTCAGCCCATTCCTCGCGCCAGTCTGGATCGCCGGACTCGTTCGCATCCTGCGGGATCGAGCGCTGCGTCCGCTGCGGTTCCTGGGCTGGACGTGGATCGTCCTCGCCGCGACTTTCATCGCGCTCGGCGGCAAGCCGTATTTCATAGCCGGACTGCTGCCGCTGATGCTGGCGGCGGGCGCGGCTCCGGTCGACCGCTGGCTCGATCGCGGAAGGGCGCGGGTGCGGCAGGTCGCGCTCGCAGTGGCAATCGGAGTGAGCGCCGTCGTGGCGGCCGTCGTGTCCCTCCCGCTCCTACCGACGGATCGCCTCGATCCGATCATCGCGGTCAACGAGGACGTCGGCAACACGATCGGCTGGCCGGAATTCGCGCGAACGGTCGCCGGCGTCCGCGACGCGACCCGCGGGGGCGACCACGCGATCATCTTCACCGCCAACTACGGCGAGGCGGGCGCGATCGACCGCTATGGCCCGGATCTGGGGCTGCCCCGCGCCTACAGCGGTCACAACGGATACGCGGACTGGGGGGTCCCCCCGGACAGCGACGTGCCGGTGATCGCGATCGGGTTCGGCCGCGGCCGGCTGCGGCGCTCGTTCAGCGACTGCTCTATGAGGGCTCGCATCGACGTCGAGGGCGGGCTCGAGACCGAGGAGGACGGCTCACGGGTGTGGGTTTGCCGGGAGGTCCGGGCGGAGTGGAGCGAGCTGTGGCCGAAGCTGCGGGTGCTCGGCTGAGGTCGACTCGCGAGCCTCCACGAGGCGGCATACTGCGCCGCGTGGATCTGCGCGAGACCCAGGCCCCGCTCAAGCAGCGCTACCGCGAGGACCCGGACGCCTCGCGGATCACCCTGCGCGCGAGTGCGAGCGAGACCGAGACCCCGATCTCCTGCTCCGTCGCCGTCGGACAGGCGGTCAGCGAGGCCCAGGCCCACAGCGGGGTCGGCGGCGCTGGGACCGCGGCCTGCTCGGGCGACATGCTGCTCGGAGCGCTTGCCGCCTGCGCCCAGCTCACCTGTCAGATGGTCGCCAACTCGATGGGCATCGAGGCCAAGCGCATCGAGGTCGAGGTCGAGGGCGACCACGACCCGCGGGGCACTCTGGGAGTGAACAAGAGCGTGCCGGCCGGGTTCGAGGCGATCCGGCTGAGCTTCGACGTCGAGGCGCCGAATGCCACAGACGAGCAGATCGCCTCGCTGCTCGAGAAGACCGAGCGCTACTGCACCGTGCTGCAGACGCTGCGGCGCCCACCGCCTGTCGAGGCCGGTACGACCTAGCGCTCGACCTTCCACTTCCGCTTCGCGGGAGTGGGATCCACGTTTCCGGCCGCATCCACGGCCCGGACCCGGAGCTTGTGCTTGCGAGGCTTGACCCTGAACTTCTCGGAGCGATCGCAGGGCTCGAATTTCCCCTTGTCGAGCTTGCACTCGAACGTCGAGCCGGGCTCGTCGGAGGAGAACTTGAACTTGGCCTTTCGCTTCTCGGTCTTCTTCTTCGGTCCCTTGTCGATCGTGGTCTCGGGCGGGTCTGTATCCGCGGTGACCGGCGGCTCCAGCCGCTGCCAGTCGGGCTGAGAGTCCACTGCCGGAGCGTCGCTCGTAAGGTTCGTGGGGTTAGAGCCGTCGGCGCCCATCGTGAACACGTCGAGGTCGCCGCCGTCGCGTTCGCTGGCGAAGGCGATCTGAGTGCCGTCGGCGGAGAAGACGGGGTCGCGCTCGCCAGCCGCGCTCGCGGCGGTCAGGTTGGTGGGCGAAGCGCCGTCGGCACCCATCACGAAGACGTCGCCGTCGGGGTCGTCGCGGATGCTCCTGAAGGCGATCTTGGTGCCGTCCGGGGAGAAAGCCGGGTGAAGGTCGTCCCCGCCGCTGTCACTGGTCAGGTTGGTGGGCGAAGAGCCGTCGGCCCCCATCACGAAGACGTCGAGGTCCCCGCCGTCGCGTTCGCTGACGAAGGCGATCGTGCTGCCGTCGGGAGAGAAGGTGGGCTGGCCGTCGAACGGGGCGCTCGCGCTGGTCAGGTTGGTGGGCGAAGCGCCGTCGGCGCCCATCACGAAGACGTCGCCGTCGGGATCTTCGCGCTCGCTGACGAACGCGATCATCGTCCCGTCCGGTGAGAAGGCGGGCTGGCCGTCGAACGCGGCGCTCGCGCTGGTCAGGTTGGTGGGCGAAGCGCCGTCGGCGCCCATCACGAAGACGTCGGTGTTGCCGTTGCGCATGCTCCTGAAGGCGATCTTGGTGCCATCCGGGGAGAAGGTCGGGTCGAAGCCGTCGCTCGCGCCGGTCAGGTTGGTGGGCGACGAGCCGTCGGCGCCCATCACGAACACGTCGTAGCCCGTGGCGTCGCGGGAACTGGCAAAAGCGATCAACCCGTTCGCGCCCGGCGGAAAGGCGGCCTCGGTGCCTCCGGCGACCGCGGCCGCGCCGAGCAGGACCAGCGCCGCCGCGATGGCCTCGAGAGCACGAGCGGGCGAGCACATCGCCTAGACCGCTTCGGCTCGGTGGTGGTCGCCGCGCAGGCCGATCGCGTAGACCACCGCGAGGCCGATCAGCGTCCCCGGCACGGCGACGAGCACCGTCGAGAGGTCGGTCTCCCCCACCCCCTTGCCGGCCGCGATCTGGACGATCGCGCCCGACGTCATCGCCCCGGCGATCGCGCCGAGGAACGCCCCGACGATCCCGCCCCAGAAGCGATCGGGGACGAAGACCGTGAAGTGCCACAGCGCGATCCCGGCAGTGAACCAGACCAGCATTGCCATCAGCGATTCCTCCCGTGCTTGCGTCGCCGCCGCTGCTGGCGTCGCCGCCGCTGCTGCTTGGGCGTCCGGCGGGCCTGGCCCGACCCGGTCTCGACGAGCTCCCCCGACTCCGGCCCCGCACCGTCGCCGCCGTCCTGCGCCGCGCCGACGGGCGGCGGGGGCGCCGCCGGCTTCGGGATTCGCTCCGCCGCCGGCTCGGCCTCGGCCTCGGCCGGGGCCTCGGGCTCCTCCGCCCCGAGCTTGGCGACGACGTTCTGCTCAGGGAACGCCGGCACGTAGCCCATCGCCTCCTTGATCCGCCCCCGGCGCGAGCGGTAGGCGGGCTCGCGCTCCTTCCACGCCGTGAGGACCGGCGACGCGATGAAGATCGAGGAGTAGGTCCCCGAGGCCACCCCGACCATCATCGCGAAGGCGAAGTCCTTGAGCGTCTCGCCGCCGAACACGAGCAGGCAGCCGATCAGGAACACGGTGGAAAGCCCCGTGATCAGCGATCGGGTCAAGACCTCGCTCATCGAGCGGTTGACGATCTGCGAGAAGGCGGCGCGCGGCATCCGCGGCACGTTCTCGCGGATCCGGTCGAACACGATCACGGTGTCGTAGAGCGAGTACCCGAGGATCGTCAGGAACGCGGCCACGGTTCCGCTGGTCACCTCCCGGCCCGTGAGCGAGTACACGCCTCCGGTGATCAGGACGTCGTGGAAGAGCGCGATCAGCACCGGGATCGCGTACTTCGCCTCGAATCGCCACGCCACGTAGCCCGCGATGACGAGCAGCGAGAAGATGATCGCGTAGAGCGCGTTCTTCGCGACCTGAGCGCCGAACGTGGGGCCGACGCTGGTGTTCTGGAAGCCCTGGTTTCCGCCCTCGAGCCCGAACTGATCGGCCAGCGTGTTCTGCACCTTGCCCACCTGGTCTGGTGGGAGCTCGGACTCGATCTGGACGACGTTTTCGCCGAACTCCGGATCGTCGACCGTCTGGATCTTGGCGCTGTTGGCGTTGTCGATCCCGGCGTCGGCGAGCGCGCTGCGCACGTCGTCCACCGAGGCGTCCTCGCTGAGGCTGGCGTTGATCCGGGTCCCGGACTCGAAGTCGATGCCGAGGTTGAGCTGGGCGGTGGCGAATGAGATCGCGCCGATCGCGAGGATCGCGCCCGACATCGAGAAGAACCAGCGGCTCAGCCCCGTGAAGTCGAAGTTCCAATGGACGCGCTGCTCTCCTGCCCCCATGAGCCGCGGCGAGCGCAGCAGCCGGCTGCGCCCCATCGTCCCCAGGATCGCCTGGGTGAAGACGACGGCCGTGAGCAGCGAGACGATCGTCCCGACGCCGAGCACGAAGGCGAAGCCCTTGACACCCGCGGTCGCGAGCACGAAGAGGATGAACGCCGTGATCAGGGTGATCACGTTCGCGTCGACGATCGTCGCGATCCCCTTGCGGTAGCCGGCCGAGATCGCCGACGGTATCGAGCGCCCCTCGCGTGCCTCCTCCTTGATGCGCTCGAAGATCACGATGTTGGCGTCGGCCGCAACGCCGATCGTCAGCACCAGCCCCGCAATGCCGGGCAGGGTCAGCGTGATCGGGATCAGCTTGATCAGCGCGATGAAGAACAGCGCGTACACGCCGAGCCCGACCCCCGCGACGACGCCGAGGAAGCGGTAGTAGACGAGCAGGAAGAGCAGCACCAGGGCGAGCCCGACGAGCGCGGCCTTCAGCCCCTGGTCGAGCGCTTCCTGACCGAGCGTCGCCGAGACGGTGCTCTGGCTGATCAGGTTGAGGTCGATCGGCAGCGCGCCGATCCGCAGGTTCTCGGCGAGGTCCTGGGCCTCCTGGATCGAGAACGTTCCCGAGATCTGGGCGCCGGTGCGCCCGTCGATCCCCTGCGGGTTCTCGACGAAGTTGATGATCGGCCGCGAGACGACCTCCTGGTCGAGGACGACCGCGAAGTGGCCGGAGTACTGGTCCGCCTGGGCGGCGCTGATCCCGGGGGGCGCCGCCGCCGCCCCGCGCTCGGCGATCGCCTGCGTGATCTTCTGGAACGCCGAGCGTCCCTCGTCCGTGAACTCGAACGTGACGTTGGGCTGGTTGGTGGTCGGGTCGAACTGCTGCTCGGGGTTGGTGATGTCCGTGCCCGACAGAGCGGGGCGGTCGCGCAGAACGAAGAACTCCGGCTGCCCCGTCTCGGACTCGTCCTCGTCGGTGTCGGGGTTGTCGATGGCCGGCTCCTCGACCACGACCGTGCCCTGGGGGACGGTGTAGATCAGGCTGTGGGGAGGCCGCTTCTCCCCGGGCGAGTCGAGGAAGAGGTCGGACTTCCTCTGCTCGGGACCGGCGAGCAGCTCGAAGGTGTTGGCGTCGAACATGTAGTAGCGGGGGCCGTTGGTGGTGCAGCGGTCCTGGAGGCACTCGGACTTCTGCTTCGAGGCGAGGCGCACGGCGTCGATGAGGCGCGGGAACCCCTGCTCAGTCGCCTGGGGATCGTCGGGGTCCTCGGGAATGACGTTCGGCTCCCAGTCGTAGAACTGGAGCTGGGCGGTCGTCCCGATGACGTCGATCGCCCGCTTGATGTCCTTTTCGCCGGGGAGGCTGACCTCGATCTGGTTGCTGCCGACCCGGTTGATCTCGGGCTCGGCGACGCCCAGGTTGTCGACGCGCTGGCGGATGATCTCGATCGCCCGGTCGATCGCTTCGGGGGTGACCTCGGGCTGCTGCGGGGTGGGCTCGCCCTGGTAGACGAGCGACGTGCCGCCCTTGAGGTCGAGGCCGAGCTTGGTCGCCTTGCTGGCGATCACGATGACGGACGCGAACGCCAGCCCGATCACGAACAGGAGCACGAACAGGTTGCGCCGCGCGCCGATCATCGCCGCCTCGAAGTCATCCCGGAATCAGTGGTCTCCATCGTGGTTTCGGTCGCCAAACGCGAGCGTAACTGCGGCGGGGGCCACTCGGCTACTCGGGGGTCAGAACGAGCAGCAGCCCGCCGTCGTCGTCGTAGGCGGGAAAGAGGTCTGCGACCGCGGTGGTCGGCAGGTCGCCCTCCGCGTTCACGGCGACGCGCTTGCCAAGCGACCGCACGCCCCACTCCAGCGTGGTCTCGATCGGGTCGGTGTTGCCGTCGCCGTCGGTGTCGGCGGTCTCGCCGCCGTTGCCCTCATCCACCCACTCGAGCCCGAGCACGTCCTTGACGGGGCGGCCGATCACCTCTTCGTCCTTGAGGCCGGTGAGCTCAAATCCGCCGCGCCCGACGTCGATCACCCGCGCCTCCTGGTCGCATGTGAAGAACGCGGCCTCGGGGGCCGGGTAGTAGTCGTCGAGCAACTCGAACAGAAACCCGAACCCGCACTTCGAGCAGCCCTTCGGCCGACCCGAGAAGCCCACGGTGCGCTCTCCGCTCAGCTCCCGGTTCCCGCAGCTCGGACAGATGAAGAAGGGCACCCGGGGAAGGCTAGCGAGCCTGAGGCCCAGGACAGGCCGGTGGCGCGCTCGGGGATCGGCGGCCCGAGGCCTAGAACAAGCTCCCGGCGCGCTCCGGCACGGGGAGGCCGAGGTGCTCGAAGCCGCGCTCGGTGATCACCCGGCCGCGCGGGGTCCGCTTGATGAGGCCCTGCTGGAGCAGGTACGGCTCGTAGACGTCCCCGATCGTGTCCTGCTCCTCGTCGACCGCGGCGGCGAGTGTCGAGAGCCCCACCGGGCCGCCCGAGAACTTGGTCGCGATCGCGTCGAGGATCGCGCGGTCGTGGCGGTCCAGCCCGGCGGTGTCGACCTCGAGCAGCTCGAGCGCCTCCGTGGCGATCTGCTCGGTGATCACGCCCGCGTGGCGAACCTCGGCGAAATCGCGCACGCGCTTGAGCAGCCGGTTGGCGACGCGCGGTGTGCCGCGGGCGCGCTGCGCGATCGCCCGCTCGCCACCGGGCTCGATCTCCGCTTCGAGGATCCCCGCCGAGCGATGCACGATCCGCGCCAGCTCGTCGGCCGCGTAGTGCTCGAGCCTGTGGCTGACCCCGAAGCGGTCGCGAAGCGGCGTGGTCAGCAGGCCGCTCCGCGTCGTCGCGCCGATCAGCGTGAAGGCGGGCAGCTCGAGGGTGACGGTCCGCGCGCCCGCGCCCTGGCCGAGGACCACCGGAAGGCGGCGCTCCTCCATCGCCGGGTAGAGCGTCTCCTCGATGGCCCTGTTGAGGCGGTGGATCTCGTCGATGAAGAACACGCTCCCCGGCTCGAGCGCGGTCAGGAACGCGGCGATGTCGGCCTTGCGCTCGAGCGCCGGCCCGGCCGTCTGGACGAGCGGCGCCTCGAGCTCGGCGGCAACGATGTGGGCAAGCGACGTCTTTCCGAGCCCAGGCGGGCCGGCGAGCAGGACGTGGTCCAGCGGCTCGTTGCGGCGCCGAGCCGCCTCGATGAAGATCTCGAGCTGGCCCGTGACCTGCTCCTGGTTGACGAAGTCGGCGAGGCGGCTGGGGCGCAGCGAGCGGTCGAGCTCTTCGTCGGGACCGGCGGCGTCGTCGTCGCCTACCCGCGCTGCGACGATCGCGGGATCGCGAACCGGTCCGGCGGACCCGGGCTCGGGCGCCCCGCTCATGCCGCCTTGGCGCCGCTGCCGCTTACGTCCGCGGCGCGGCGAAGCGCGGCGCCGATCAGCTCCTCGGCGCTGTCGCCCTCGGCGCCGTCGAGCAGCCGCTCCGCCTCGGCGAGCGAGTACCCGAGGTTGACCAGCCCCTCGCGCGCCAGGGCGCGGGGCTCGGCATCCTCCGCGGCGCCGGCGAGCGCGGCCTCGTCGAGCGCGTCTGCGACCTTCTCGCGCAGCTCGACGATGATCCGCTCCGCGGTGCGCTTGCCGATTCCGGGCACGGCCTGAAAGCGCTTGGCGTCCCCGCTCGCGATCGCGCGCAGCAGCTCTCGCGGGGCACCGCCGGAGAGCACGGCGATGGCGACCTTGGGCCCGACGCCGTTGACCGAGATCAGCTCGAGGAAGAGATCGCGCTCCTCCTCGCTCGCGAATCCGTACAGCGACAGGGCGTCGTCGCGCGCCACCAGGTGGGTGTGAAGCGTCGCCTCGCGCCCGCGAGCCGGGACCGATCTCAGGGTCTCGGCCGACACCGCGAGGCGGTAGCCGACGCCGCTCGCCTCGACGACGACGTGATCGGGGCGGCGAACGAGCACCTCGCCGCGAACCGAGGCGATCATCCCGCCTCGGCTTCGGGCCGCAGTGATCCTGCCAGTCCCTGCCCGGCCTGCGCGACCTGCACCGCCCGCGCCGGCGCTGCCTGGCTCGCGTGGCAGATCGCCACCGCGAGCGCGTCCGCGGCATGGTCGGACTGCGGCGGCCCCGGAAGTCCGAGCAGCATTCCCACCATCCGCTGGACCTGCTTCTTGGCCGCCGACCCCGTGCCGCAGACCGCCATCTTCACGGCCTGGGGCGTGTAGTCGAAGCAACTCACGCCGCGCTCCGCGGCGGCGAGCATCGCCACGCCGCGTGCCTGGCCCACCGCCATCGCCGAGCGCACGTTCTTGCCGAAGTAGAGGTCCTCGAGCGCCACGGCCTGCGGCTCGTGCCAGGCGATCAACTCGACGAGCTGGCGGTGGATGCGCTCGAGGCGGCCCTCGGGGCGCTCGTCGGCCGGGGCCTCGATGACCCCTCCGTCGATCGCGCTCATGCTCCCGCCCGCGACGCGCACGACGCCGAAGCCGGTGTGGGCCACACCGGGGTCTATGCCCATGACCACGATCATGGGGATTGATTCTGTACCCGGCCCCGGATGCCTCTTTCGGGGCTCGGAAGCGCAGCGCCGGGGGCCCGGAGCTTTCCCGGCCTATGCGCTCGCCGCCTCGAGGACCTCGGCCGGGATGTCGAAGTTCGCGTGCACGGCATCGACATCGTCGTGCTCGTCGAGCGCCTCCATGAGCCGCATCAGGGAGCGGGCGTCGCCCTCGCCCACCTCGACAAGGTTCTTCGGCTCCATCGCAAGCTCGGCCGACTCGATCTCGACGCCGGCATCCTCGAGCGCCTCGCGGACCGCGGCGAGGTCGCCCGCGGCGGTGAGCACCTTGAGCAGGTCGCCGTCGTGGCTGACGTCCTCGGCCCCGGCGTCGATCGCCGCCATCAGATCGTCCTCGCCATAGCGCTCGGCGTCGACGAGGATCACGCCGCGTTTCTCGAAGATCCAGCCCACCGAGCCCGGCTCACCGAGGCTGCCGCTGTGCTTGTCGAAGGCGTGGCGAACCTCGGCCCCGGTGCGGTTGCGGTTGTCGGTCAGCGCCTCGACGAGGATCGCCGCCCCGCCGGGCCCGTAGCCCTCGTAGACGGCGCGCTCGATCTCGCCGCCGGCGTCGCCCGCTCCCGTGCCCTTGTCGATCGCCCGCTGGATGTTGTCCTTGGGCATCGAGAAGTCCCTGGCCTTCTGGACGGCCGTCGCCAGGGCGGGGTTTCCCTCGGGGTCCCCCCCGCCCTCGCGCGCTGCGACTGTGATCGCCCGCGCGAGCTTCGTGAACTGCTTGCCGCGCTTGGCGTCGGTCGCCGCCTTCTTGTGCTTGATCTGGGCCCATTTGGAGTGGCCTGCCATGCGCCTGATGTTAGGCGCGCAAACATGAAGGCGGCCGGGCCCGGCCCCGGCCGCCGTGCTCGCATCCCTTCCCCCGAGCGCCTACGTGCGACCTGAACCCCGGGCGGGTGCGGCGGTCCTATAACCACGACCGGGGGCCGGAGTTGCGCCGGCCCCGAGACTCAGACGACGAAGCTGCCGTCCTGTTGGAGGACCTCGCCGTCGACGGTGATGCGGCCGCCCTGGCGCAGGTCGCAGACCATGTCGCAGTGCACGGCGCTCTCGTTGACGCCGCCCGTCTCGGGATAGCTCTTGCCGATCGCGAGGTGGACGGTCCCGCCGATCTTCTCGTCGAGCAGGACGTCGCGCGTCCCACGGTCGATCCCGTAGTTGGTGCCGATCCCCAGCTCGCCGAGCCGGCGGGCGCCGTCGTCGGTGTCGAGCAGCTCGATCAGGAAGGGCTCGCCGCGCTCGGCGCTCGCGTCGACCACCCTGCCGCCGTCGAAGCGCAGCCGCACCCCGCTGACCTCGCGCCCCCCGATCATCGCGGGCAGCTGGAAGCTGACCTCGCCCTCGACCGAGTCCTCGATCGGCCCGGTGAAGAACTCGCCGTCGGGCATGTTGTGGCGGCCGTCCGCGGCTATGAACGTCCGCTCCGAGATGCCGAGGCGCACGTCGGTCCCGGGCGCCTCGACGCGAACCTCCTCGTGGCCCTGGATCCAGTCGCGCAGGCGCTCGGTCTCCTCGGACTGGCGCTTCCAGGCGCTCACCGGATCGGGCTCGTGGGCCAGGCAGGCTCTGAAGTAGAAGTCCTCGAACTCCTCGAGGCTCATCTCCGCGTCCGATGCGTAGGCGTTGGTCGGCAGCAGGGTGTAGACCCAGCGGTGCTTTCCCTCGGCGGCGCGCGCCAGGGTCCGCTCCATCAGGTGGCGGGTCGCGGCGCGGCGCGCTGTCTGGCGGGCCGGGGGCACCTGGGAAAGCTCGCGGGTGTTGAGCGTCGCGCCGATCGCGATCGAGCAGTCGGCCTCCTCCGCGGCCCACTCGGACAGCGGCGAGACCCACTCCAGCTGGGCGTCGGAGGCGCGCGCGAAGTAGGCGGCCTGCTGGCCCTCGAACGACATCGAGACGACGGGGTTCCCGCCGGCCTCGAGCACCTTCTCGTAGATCGCGGCGATCAGCGGCTCGCCGGCGGAGCTTCCCTGGATCAGGCAGGTCTCGCCCTCCGTGACCCTCGTCGAGTACTCGACGAGGATCCGGGCCAGAGCGTCGACGCGCGGATCCCTCACGCGCGCTCGCCCACCTGCTCGCGTGCCGCGGTCGCCATCGCCATGAACAGCGCGTGCAGCCGCGAGTCGTCGGTCAGCTCGGGGTGAAAGGCGCACACCAGGACGCCGCCCTGGCGCGCGACCACCGGATGGCCGTCGTGGGCGGCGAGCACCTCGACCCGCGCGCCGTGGCGCTCGATCCACGGTGCGCGGATGAAGACGGCGCGAAGCGGCTCGGGCCCGATTCCCTCCACGGTGAGGTCGCACTCGAAGCTTTGGCGCTGGCGGCCGAACGCGTTGCGGCGCGCCGTGGCGTCGATCAGGCCGAGGTGCTCGGAGTCGCACATGATCAGCCCGGCGCAGGTGCCGAGCAACGGGCGACCGGCCTCGACGTGGGCGCGGATCGCGGGGTCGAGGCCGTCGCGCTCGATCGCCTTGGCGATCGTCGTGCTCTCGCCGCCCGGGATCACGAGCCCGTCGAGGTCGGCGAGGTCGGCCGGGGTGCGGACCTCGCGCGGCTCGGCGCCCAGGGAGCGCAAGACCTTCGCGTGGGCGGCGAAGTCACCCTGGGCAGCGAGGACGCCGATCCTCAGGGGACGCTTGGCCCCCTCGGCGGAGAGCGCCACTACCAGCCGCGACGGGCGAGCAGGTCGCCCTCGGCGAGCTGCGCGATGTCGTCGCCGCGCATCGGCTCGCCGAGCCCGGCCGAAGCGGCGGCCACGCGCTCAGGGTCGCGGAAGTGCGTCGTCGCCTCGACGATCGCCCGGGCGCGCAACGGCGGGTCCTCGCTCTTGAAGATCCCCGAGCCGACGAAGTTGCCCTCGGCGCCGAGCTGCATGACGAGCGCCGCGTCGGCCGGCGTGGCGATGCCCCCGGCGCAGAACAGCGGCACCGGCAGCCAGCCGCGATCCGCGACGTCGCGCACGACGTCGAGCGAGGCCCGGTGCTCCTTGGCGGCGCCGGCCAGCTCCTCGGGGCCCATCGAGGCCAGCCGCTTGATGTCGGAGGTGATCGAGCGCAGGTGGCGCACCGCCTCGACGATGTTGCCGGTCCCCGCCTCGCCCTTGGAGCGGATCATCGCCGCGCCCTCGGAGATCCGCCGCAGCGCCTCGCCTAGGTTCGTCGCCCCGCACACGAAGGGGATCTCGAACGCGAACTTGTCGATGTGGTGCTCCTCGTCGGCCGGGGTGAGGACCTCCGACTCGTCGATGTAGTCGACCTCGAGGCTCTCGAGCACCTGGGCCTCGGCGAAGTGGCCGATCCGGGCCTTCGCCATCACCGGGATCGTCACCTCCTGCTGAATCTCCTTGATGACGCGCGGGTTGGACATCCGGGCGACGCCACCGGTCGCGCGGATGTCGGCGGGGACCCGCTCGAGCGCCATCACCGCGCAGGCGCCGGCGTCCTCGGCGATGCTCGCCTGCTCGGCGTTGGTCACGTCCATGATCACGCCACCCTTGAGCATCTCGGCGAGGCCCGTCTTGACGCGGAATGTCGCGCGCTCGGTCATCGCATCTCAATATAGGGCAGAGCCGTTTAGCCGCCGGAGCGAGCCGTACGGTTCACCGTCAGGGAATGAACCTGCGACAAGGGGTGGTCATGCTCTCGAAGCTCCGGCGGCGCCTCGCGTCGCCGTTCACGGCAACCGCGATCGCGTTCGCCGCGCTGTTCGTTGCGCTGGGCGGAACCGGCGCCTTCGCGCTCGATGGCAGGAACTCGGTCGACTCGGGCGACATCCTCAACCACGCGGTCCAGCCCAGGGACCTCGCCGAGGGCCTGATCGACCTCCAGGTCCAGATCCAGGACGTCACCGTCCCCGCGGGCACGACGTTCCAGGCGACCGTCAACTGCGACGACGGCCTCGCCACGGGCGGGGGCTTCGCGGGCGGCTCGCTCCTGGTCGTGCAGGACAGCCTGCCCGCGCCGGCCAACCAGGGCGACACGCCGACCGGTTGGACGGTCAGGCTGCGAAACCCCACGAGCCAGGCCTCGGCGGGATCCGAGTACGTGGTCTGCACCCAGGGCTGAGCCGCACTGGGCCCATCCCCGGTAACGGGGACGCGCTCTACTTGAGCTTGAAGGCGCGGATGCGGTCCTTGAACGCGGCCTTGTCGCGGGCGTAGACGCCGTAGGCGAGCGCCTGGACCACCGAGAGCAGGGCCGAGTTGGAGCGCGTGTAAGAGGGGCTGTTCGACGAGTAGTAGAGCGTCAGCTCGGCGTGCTCGCCGACGTCGGACAGGGTCGCGTCGCTGATCGCGAGCGTGCGAGCGCCGCGATGGCGCGCCAGCTTCATCGCCCGTACGACGAGCGGATGGGCGCGGCCGGCCGAGAAGGCGACGACGAGGGTGTCGTCCTCGACGCGGCCCAGCCGGCTGATCGCGTCCTGGCGCGGGCTGGAGACGACCTCGGCGCGGATGTCGAGCAACGCGAGCAGGTGGCGCAGGTAGCTCGCGAAGAAGGCCATCTGCTCGACGCCGACGATCACGACGCGGTGCGCGGTGGCGAGCGCGCTGACGCACGCCTCGACCTGCTCACGGGTCAGGCTGCGCGCCGTCTCCTCGACGTTGGAGTGATCGGAGGCGAGCGCGGCCTCGAACTCCGAGTGGTCGAAGTCGAACAGGGCGTCGGCGCCGCCGTTGCCCTCGGCATCGCGGCGCCGGTACTCCTCGATCGCGGCCTGCTGAAGCTCGGGATAGCCCTCGAAGCCGAGCGCCTGCGAGAAGCGGACGACTGTCGAGGAAGAGGTGTCGGCGCGGCGCGCCAGCTCCTCGGCGGTCTGGAAGGCGGCCTCGTCGAGGTGGTCGACGATGTAGCGCGCGACGTCGCGCTGCGAGCGCGAGAACTCGTCGAAGCGCTCGGTGATGAAGTCGGACAGCGACTTGGTGGGGCTCTTGGTCGGCGCGCGCTTGCCGTTGGGGGTGCTGCGCTTGGCGCCGGCGCTCGCGCGCTTGCCGTTGCGGCTGCGCGACTTGGTTGCGGACCCTGCTCTCGACTTGGCTGCGGTCTTGGCCACGGTGCCGTCAAGTTCGCCCCGCTCGCGGGTTTCCCTTCCCGCGACCGGCGCGATGTGGTTGGATCGCCGCCGTGACTCTCGAGCAGGCTCTCGTTCAGACGAACCGCAACATGGCGGTCTTCGACCTGGCGCTCGGCACCGGGACGCTTCTCGCCCCGCACGCGACGCTGCGCTTCGTCTTCGGCCACGAGGAGCCCTCACCGGATGCCGAGTACTGGTTTCGGCGCTGCGGCCCGATCTGGCTGACCTTCGCCGCCGCGCACCTCGTCGCGATGCGCCGCGGCGCGCCGGAGGATTGGTGGGCTTTGGCCTGGCTGCGCGGTACCGAGATCGCAACCGACATCCTGGTCTCGCGCTCGCCGGCCGTGTCGCGTCCCGGCGCCAAGGTCGGTCTGTGGCTCGCCGGGGTGTCGAACCTGGCGATGGCGCTCGGCTTCGCGCGTCTGGCGCGGCGCTGACGACCGGGCGAGACCGGGCCGCTACCGGGAGGGCGAGGCGTCGCTATCCCGGCTCAGTCGACTCGGTCAGCGGCCGGCTGCACTCGGTGAACCCGACCAGGTCGGCGAGTCGCGTGCGCTGCACCTGCCCCTCGGCGATCTTCGCCTGGGCCTCGGCGTAGGCCTGGGCGTCATCGTGCTCGGCCGCCTCGAGGCCCTCGTGCAGGACCTTGAGCCCGGCTTCGCGCGACGCGAGGTAGTCGTCGAGCGCGTCCTGGGACTCGGGCGGCGCGTTTAGCTCCTGCAGGTCCGAGATCTCGCCCTCGGTGATCTCGATCAGCTGCCGCGTCAGCGCGGCGGCCTCGGAGGAACTCTTCGGGGGACTCTGCTGTAGGTCCAGGTATTGCTCGCGGCCGCGCTTGCAGATCTCGTCGCCCTCGGCGATCAGCTCGTCCTTGGTGAGCTGCTCGTCGCCGCCGCCGAACGGGCCGCAGCCGGAAAGCGCCGCGACAACAACCACAGCGACGATCGCGAGCGTGGTCTTGCCCCCGGTTCGCACGCCGCGCAGGCTACGCGACGCGCTCGGGGCGGCGCCTGGTCGCAACGCCTCCGCCGACCGGAACTCCCTGATACCGGCGGGACTCTCGGGTAGTCTCGCTGCGATGGTCGAGGGACGACCTGCGCCCGGTTGGTATCCCGACCCGGGCGGGACGTCGGCGCGGCGCTACTGGGACGGCGCGCAATGGACCGGGCACCTCGAACCGGCGCAACCGCCTGCCGGTCAGGCGGCCCCGGTGCAACCGACTCCCGATCAGCCGGCGCCCGCCGAGCCGTCTCCCCAGCAGGTGGCGCCCGCCCAGCCGTCTCCCCGGCAGGTCTCGTCCGAGGCGCCACTCTCACGGTGGGCGGTGATGCCCAGCAAGGGTGATCTCATCTGGGTGATCGCGATAGTCGCGGTCACGGTGGCGCTCGGGACGCTGTACTTCCTCGGCACCTTCGACACCCTGCTGGTCAACGCGGGAATCGATTTGAACGCAAAGCCGTGCCTCACGGCAGACCACTCGGGAGAGACCTTCTGCGGGGACGACTTGAAGGAGGCCTGCGAGAACGAGCGGGGCTTTCAGCAAGGCAATCCGGACGCCTGCAGCGCTGTCGGCGTCGACTCCGATCCGGACCCCCATCCCGCCGGGTAGAGGCCCCGTGCGATGGGCCGGGGAGGATTCGAACCTCCGACTGCTCCCCCTTCGCGCTTGCGCGACTTATGTAGGGCGGCTTACGATGGCCGTGTGAGCAGGCCAAGCAGGGGTGCGACCCTCCTGATCGGCACCGTGACCGCCTGCTCTGTTTTCGCGTGGGCGAGCGTCGCCTCGGGACACGAGGCGTCCGATCTCCAGGAAGCCTCGACGTTAGGCGCACCCCGCGCGTCCGAGCCGCCGCTGGAGGCGACCCCGCAAGCCGAGTGCGGGCCCGGATCCCGGCCGGAAACGGGACTGCAGGGTCGCGTCAGCCCGGAAGACCACGCATCCGACCACGCCGCCGAGGGGTTCACCTGCAACACCGAGCTCGTCGGCTCGTACACCCACCCCAGTCCCCTGGGCACGGTCGGCGGATACCGAGTCCACCGCTACGTGGATGCCGCCGGCCACGAGTGCGCGTTCTACGACTCGACGCTGCTCTTTCCCACGACGGCGGCCGATCAGGAGGCCGGGATCAACGTGCTCGACATGTCGGACCCCTCGCATCCCGTCCTGACCGACACCCTCACCAGCCCGGCGATGATCTCGCCGCACGAATCGCTGAGCTTCAACGAGAGGCGCGGGCTGCTCGTGGCGGTGAGCGGCAACCCGGCCTTCCTGCCGGGCATCGTCGACGTCTACGACGCGTCGGAGGACTGCCGACACCCGGTTCTGAAGTCGTCCTCGCCGACCGGCATCTTCGGCCATGAGGGCAACATCGCGCCCGACGGTCGTACCTTCTATTCGGCCTCTCCGGGAACGGCGACGATCGTCGCCGTCGACATCTCCAATCCCTCACTTCCGGTGCCGATCGCGACCGGCGACTATGACTCGCACGGTCTCACCATCTCCGACGACGGCAACCGCGCCTACGTCGGGGGCATCAACGACGGACTGCTGATCCTGGATACCTCCGAGGTGCAGGCGCGGGAGCCGAACCCCGACATCCGACTGATCTCGAGCCTCACCTGGACCTCGATGAGCATCCCGCAGACCGCGATCCCGATCACGATCGACGGGCATCCGTACGTCGTCGAGATAGACGAGTTCCACGACGACGGCGTGTCTACGACCGGCCCCGTCGGAGCCGGCCGCATCATCGACATCGCCGACGAGACTCAGCCGCAGGTGATCTCGAACCTGCGACTCGAGGTCCACCAGCCCGAGAACTTCGAGACGATCAGCAACGATCCCGGCACCGAGAGCCCGCTCCAGGGCTACGCGGGGCACTACTGCAACGTGCCGACACGAGTGGACCCGGAGATCGTGGCCTGCAGCATGATCCTCTCCGGCCTGCGGATCTTCGACATCCGCGACCCCTACCACCCGCGCGAGGTCGCCTACTTCAACGCGCCGGTTCTGCCTCGGACGATCTCCGACCCGAGTAATTACGCGATGTCGGCCCCGGCGTTCGCCCCCGGGCGACACGAGGTCTGGTACACGGACGGCTTCAGCGGCTTCTACGCGGTGCGGCTCACCAACGACGTCTGGAATCCAGGAGCGTGCAACCAGGTCCGGGGTACCCGCCACAAGGACCGCCTGCGCGGCACCAACGAGGACGACTGCCTGCGCGGCCGGGGCGGTCCCGACAAGATCTCCGGTCGCGGCGGCGACGACACCGAGCGCGGCGGCCGTGGGCGCGATCGCCTGCGCGGCGGGTCAGGCGACGACGTCATCCGCGCCGCCCGCGGCAGCCGCGACCGTGTCAACTGCGGGCCTGGGGACGATGAGGTGTTCGTGAGCGAGTCGAGGGACCGCTGGCGGCACTGCGAGACGGTTCATAGGCGCTCGTAGCGCTGTGCCGGGTTCTCGGATCGAGGGCAACGAGGGGGCCAGGTTTGCCGAACCGAGCACGCAGCACCCGCTCTCAGCTCAAGGTGAGGCCCTCGCCTGAAAGTAGGGCAGAGTGGCTGCGACCGCTCTCGCCCCGGGGGTGTCAATACGCAGTCGCCAGCCGCTCAATCGTCGCTGACTGCTGGGTTGTCCCGTGCCCACGCTGCGATGTTCTCCGAGTCGGCGATGACTTCCCCGTGATCGAGGACGAGAACCGGGACGTAGCTCTCGCCGGTCAGCCGCTTGGCCTCCTTGCGACCTTTTGTCACGTCAGGTAGGAACGAAAAGCCGTAGGACCTCACCACCTCCGGCGCGTACCCGGCCTCCTTCAATGCGTCGTGGGCCCTCTTGCACGGATGGGCGTCGGGGTGCCACGAGGCGTGCCGTCTCGGCCACGGAACCGGGAAGGTTCCCCAGCAGACGTAAAGCTTCACAGCGGGTTTGTAGCCCACCCGGACTACGACCGCTTAAGGGGCCCCGCATGTTCATGCGGTTCGGGTCCGCTGGGATGAGTGCACCCCCTATCCGCACGCGGCGTGCGGAACCGTTCCTGAGGCGCAGCCAGCGATTTGCGGCTGGTGATGGATGGTGCGTTGCCCATCCGTTGCCCACGGGTCGCGGTTTGACCGGGGCGCGATACTGCGCGGGCGATGTCGCAAGCAACAGGGAGGAGCACCATGAATCGGATCAGCCAGCCGTCTCCAGCCATCGTTGTTGCGGTACTCGCGCTCGTCGCCGCGCTGGCGGGTACGGCGATAGCCGGGCCGGACGCGAGCACCAGCGCGATCACCAAGAACAAGGTCAAGAAGATCGCCCGGCAGCAGGTGACGCAGCTCGCGCCGACCCTGCACGTCGCCACCGCGGACAACGCGTCCAAGGCCGACACCGCGACGAGCGCCGATACGGCGAACACGGCCAATACCGCGACGAGCGCCGACACGGCGACCAATGCCGAGACGGCGGGCAACGCCGAAGCGCTCGGAGGAAAGGCGGCGTCGAGCTTCGGATCCGGCTTCGTGTTCGGAAGCGCGACTAGCTTGCCCGCGGGCGGCTCCGGCCAGGTCCGCCCCCCCTTCGGAATCAGCACCGCCGTCTCCGATGTGCCGGCCGTGGCACCGTTCGCGATGACGTTTCGCGACTTCGAGGCGGTCGGTCAAGGCATCGGCGGCGACGATGTCGTCCAGCTATCCCTCGACACCTCCGCGGGGGGATTCCTCCATCCGCTGTGCACGGTCGACGGTATGACCCCCGAATGCGACGCGCCGGGCGCCTTCTTGATCCCCGAGGACATCGAGTACATCTTCATAGTCGTCGCCTCGAACCTCGAGGGAGGCGAGCGAGTGGACTTCGCTTACCGCCTCGTTCCCTGACGGCAGCCTCGACTCGCCCGGCCCGCCCTCGAAGCCGCCGGGCTGTCGGAGTAGATGGGCCGGGGAGGATTCGAACCTCCGACCTACGGATTATGAGTCCGCTGCTCTGACCAACTGAGCTACCGGCCCGCGACCTCGATTATCGCGTGCCCGGGCGGACCTGTTTGGCGCTAGGCGCGCGCGAACTGGGCGTGGAAGCCGTACGGGATGTGGTGCGGGGCCTCGGCGCGGGCCAGCTCGTCGAGTGAGCGCGCGTCGAGGACGAGCAGGAACGAGGTCTCGCGGCGCGAGTCGAACACGACCGACAGCAGCGCGCCCTCGTCCACGCCCTGAGCGTCGGGCTCGGCGACGAACACGGGCTCGCCGGGCGAGCAGCCGTCCTCGAGCCAGGTGTCGGTCGTGTGCGCCTCGAGGTCGGCCTTGACGATCCAGTCGATCCAGCCGGCGGCGGCGTCGACTCCCCACACGTAGCGGTAGGCGCGCTCGCTGCAGCGCATCCTCGCCGTCGTGCTCTCGTCATCGCCGCCGCCTCGCCGACGCAAGCGGCCGACCCCGACGCCCTGCATCGCAAGGTTGGGGCTCACGTCGCCGCGTTCACGGAGTGGCTGAGTGAGGGGGACAGTTCGGCCGGGGATACGTGGGCGAGGTCGGGTGGCCTGGAAACGATCCGCGCTGGAACGATCTCGCGGCGGCCTTGTATGGCGACGCCGATCGGGCGTGGCTCCTCAGGCCACGATCGTGGAGGCGCAGGCCGCCAGGAAGCGCAGGGTCAACGTGGCGGATGGCGAGTTCGGCACGCCGGGGCCGCTCGAGACCAGCTCGCGCTTCTCCAACAAGCGACCCGGCACCTACGGAGTGGACTACGGATACCCGAGCGCGGGGACGTTCGGCTATCTTGCGTCACGCGGGATCACGATGGTGCGAATCCCGTTCCGCAGCGCGCCCGACAGGATTCGAACCTGCCAAGGCTGCGCTTTTGGAGGGAAAGCAGGCCGTGAAGGGTTTCCGCCTCATGTCAGTCGTACACCCGCTCGCAGTTTCCCGCCACGGAGTCGTTGGACCCCGCGATCACCGTGTCGTCGCCGGGACCGCAGTCAACCTTGTCCCGGCGTCCCCCCTTGACGTGGATCCGGTCGTCGCCCTCGCCACCCTCGATCCTGTCGCGGCCCCGGCCGCCGCGCAGGCAGTCGTCACCCGACCGGCCGTCGATCGTGTCGTTGCCGCCCCCGCCCCGGATCGAGTCACCGGCGTCGGTGCCGGTCAACTCGTCGTTGCCGGGGGTGCCGCGGATCTCGTTGGCGCACGGCCCCGGCGCCTGGCCAGCGCCCGGCTCGGGCTCGGCGGGCGGCGGCTCGCCCGTCGGCGGAGGAGGCGGGGGCGGGGGCTGGGAGGAGCCCTCGACCGTGAGCCGCGCCCCGAAGCTGGGCGAGTCCGGGTAGTCGAGCACGTAGCTCTTGCCGCTCGGCAAGCGTTGTGGGCTTGAGCCGGCCCTTGCCCTTGAATCCAACAGAGATTAGGCCGACCCATCGCGCGGGCCGTTGGCGCCCGCCACAACACTACGCTGCGGCAATCTCGCCTTTATCTGGAACCCGGTCGACTGCAACAACCGGCCCCGCGGCTTGCGGCGCCCCCGCTGTACAGATCGGCTCCGCCGGGCTCGCCGCCGTAACGTGCCAATCGAGCTCGGCAGGCTCGTCACTCAGCGAGGCTTGAGGAGCGGCGACGTAGAGGGTCCGCCTGTTTGTCCTCCAGACCTCGGCGGCCGCCATGCTGTCACCCCCCGACGTCACAATCGTTGCTTCGAGCTGGCCAGCACGGTATTTGACTCGGATCGAGCGATCTGCTGTTGGAAACTCGAGTCTGATCCATGCGCTGCACCGGAGATCTCGGGCTGACCACGGCCGGCGCGTGACCACCCTGTAGGCAAGAGTCTCTTCCTGGTCCGTGAGGTGACCAGCTGCCGCGATCTTTACATCAAGAAATCCGAGCACATCAGCGGGATCATGGATCTTCTTGTCGATCGTCACGCTCTGTCCCCGCGGCTGTTGAAGGTCTTGACCAGCCCCCCGATCTTCGGTCGCATCGGATGCCCCGCATCCCGTGCCGCTGAGCACCAAGAGCATCAACCCGAGCACTGCGGACCAGACCAAGCCTGGGCATGCGCCTCTCACACTGAAAGGGTAATCGCGGCGCGTGCCAAGCACACAGTAGACGAGGACTCCTCACCCCCTGCAGGCGAGCCATACGTCGCGGAAGGTGGTCCCGGAGAGGTTTTCTGGCCGTGCCAACACGTTTTCGTTCGGCGCCACCATCTTATACCGGTCATGAGGCTCAGACTCCAGTCGATTCCACTCCCCGTTCTTAGTCAGCACCTTGGCGTGACTCCAGTT
>DASPWW010000040.1:0-4902 GCA_035637595.1 Solirubrobacterales bacterium
GTGGCGCGACCGCCAGCTCTTCGAGTACCGGGCGCACATCCTGCCGACCGCGGACCTGCCGATGCATCGGATCTCGATGCGGCGCTACCCGCACGGCGATCTGACGCGCCACGCCTACGTCCGTGCGTGGCTCCGCGCCAACCATGCGTTCGTGCGATACGTGCTCGGCGAGTTGAGGCGCCGCGGTCCGCTGCGCGCGCGGGAACTCGAGAATCGTGCCGCGGAGGGGTGGCACACGGGCGGCTGGAACGACGAGGGCCAGAACGTGCCGATGCTGCTCGATATCCTGTGGTGCCAGGGCCGCGTGATGATCGTCGGACGTGACGGTCAGCAGCGCCTCTGGGATCTGGCCGAGCGATCCCTGCCCGCCCCGAACGGCCGGCCGGGGCTCGAGGAAACGCAGGACCTCGTTGCCCGTCAACTCCGTGCACGCGGTATCGAGGGCCTCGAGCGCATTGGCATGCTGTTCGACGGACCTCCGCCGGGCAGGACGAGGGCGATCGATCGGCTCACTCGTTCCGGGGTGATCGTGCCCATCGAGATCGAGGGCTTGCCGGGGCGGTGGGTGACCCACCGCGATCTGCTCGACTCGACGTTCCGAGGACGAACGACGTTGCTCTCGCCGTTCGACGACCTCATCTCCGATCGGGATCGCACAGAGCAGCTGTTCGACATGCGATTCCGCCTGGAGATCTACCTCCCGAAGGCCAAGCGCCAGTTCGGGTATTTCGTAATGCCGATCCTGCGCGGCGACCGCCTCGTCGGCAGGATCGACCCGGCGTTCGACCGCCGGGCGAGTGTGCTCCGAGTGCATGCGGTGCACGCCCAGCCCGACGCGCGCCCTGACGATTGGCCCGCCGCGCGACGTTCGATCGAGGAGCTCGCTTCGTGGCTCGGCGCCGGTGAGGTGCTCTGGCCGGAGCTGCCGGGTGTGTGGCGCTAGCCCACTCGGGTCCCCGCGATGTCGTATGCCACGTTTCCGGCGATGCGGAGGCATTCTCGTTGGAAATGGTGCAGCACGTGCCAAAAGCTGGCCTTCCGCCGGCCACGTCGGCGTGGCCGCCGGTCCCGTGGTGGCCAACGGCGGGGACTACTTCGGCAGGACGGTGAACCTCGCCTCGCGGATCGCAGGACGGGCAGGCACTGGGCAGGTCCTAGTGAGCGAGAGCGTGGCCAACGCGGCGGTACCAGACGTGAGATTCGTGGAGCTGGGTGAAGTCAACCTCAAGGGCTTCACCAAACCGGCAAAGGTGTTCGAGCCCACCGCACCTGAACGGCTGCCTAGACCCTTTGGCCGATGGCTCGATCCCCGAGAGTGCGTACGCTGGAAGCATCGGGATCGATCACAGTAGACCAAGCTTCGGGACCGGAGGAGCCCAGGGATACTCCTGGTGGCGGGCTATGCGAGACGAGAAGGCACGAGACATGAGCGAAGATACCGACCGAAAAGATGCTCTGGTGCCGAACCCCTGCGCGGAGGAGCATCCGATCTTGCTTTCCCTCCTCATCGAGACCCTCGCGGAGGGTGACGTCTTCGTCGACGTCGGGGCGAACACTGGCTACTTCGCCGTGCCCATCGCGAAGACCGTCGGGAGCACGGGACGGGTCCATGCGTTCGAGCCGGCGGCAGACGTCGCGGAGCAGCTTCGGAGAGCTGCACGCATGCAAGGGGTCGAACCACGGCTGACGGTCCACGAATTCGCTCTGGGAAGCGGGGACGGCTCCACCAACCTTCGTGCCGATCCGGAGCATCCCGAGGATTCGACCAAGCGATCCCTGTTCATGTGGAACGGTCCCACCGTGGGCGAGGTCGCCGTCCGTTCGTTCGATGGATTGGTCGCATCCGGGGCCGTTGACCTCTCGACCGGTCTGCACGCGGTCAAGATCGACGTCGAGGGAGCGGAGATGCACGTCCTTGCGGGGATGCGGCGGACGCTGGAGCGTGATCGCCCGCGGATGATCGTCGTCGAGACCATTGAGACCCACCTCCGTCGCGCGGGTTCCACCGTGGCCGCCATCAATGCATTTCTGCGAGACCTCGGGTACGTCGCCATGAACGATGCACGGGTCGCTCGACCGCTCGAGCTGAACGCCGTGTTCGTTCCCGCATGAGCTCTCTTGGTCGCGCCTGAGCGCCGGCTATCGTGGTCGCTGCGCTTCCGCCTCGTGGGATCGTCGGATCCGTTGCTCGGCCTCCGCGTGGTCGCCGCGCCGTTCGGAGACCCGGGCGAGCGCACGCCACGTCCAGCTCGCCAGCTGGCGCTCGCCAAGCTCCTCCGAGATGCGGATCGCCTTGCGGAGATCCGCCTCGGCCTCGTCCAGTCGGCCGAGCTCTCGCTTGGCGATCCCGCGCTCGGCGATCGCGTCGCCAAGCTCCCACTTCGCTCCCAGGTCCTCGAAGACGGCGATCGCGCGGTCGAAACCCGGGACCGACTCCTCGTACCGGCCCAGGTCCTCGAGGATCCGGGACCGCTGCACCGTCGTCATCGCGATGCTGAACTGGTCGCCGATCTCCTCGGCCAGCGCGCTCGCCTCGTCACTCAGCTCGAGCGCCTTCTGAAGAGCGGCGCCGGCCGCGGGACCCGACCGGCCCGGGCCACCGGTCTGGTTGATCGATAGCGAGTTGAGCGCCCGGACGCGCGCCAGGCCATCCTCGGCATCGGCGACCTCGAGCGCGCGGCGCCAGATCGCTTCGGCATCCTGGTGGTCGCCTCGCGTCCACGGCACCCACCCTGCGAACAGCAGCGTGCGGGTGATCGCCCACGGATCGGTGCACTCCTCCGCCGCGGCGAGTGACTCGGCGAGCAGTTTCTCAGCCTTGTCGACATCGCCCTCGACGTTGATCGCGACGTCGCCCAGGAAGCGCAGCGAGAGGGCGAGGGCGAAGGGGTCCTCGACCTTCCTGCCGAGCTCCACCGCACGGTCAAGGACCTCGGTTGCTGCGGGGTACTCGCCGAGCCAGTAACGTGCCTCGCCGATGCCAGCGAGCGCTCGAGCCTCGCGGACGCCCCACCCCTCTTCGGGACCCGCCAGGGCGAGCGCCCGCTCGTAGTAGTCGGTCGCCGTTCGGCTTTCCATCCGTCGCCTCGCGCGGTCGCCCGCCTCCAGGAGCGCGTCGGCGGCTCGCTCGACCACCGAACGATCGTCCTGGTCCAGATCGAGCGACGCGAGCGCCGCGAGCTCGAGGTGCTCGGCGGCCCACGTGGGATGACGGTTGGCGAATAGCCGATCGGCGATCAGCTGGTGCAGTCGCACCCGCTCCCGTTTCGGAAGACTCGCGTACGCGACGTCCTTCAACATCGCGTGCCGGACGCGCCATCGAGCCACGGTGTGGCTCTCGTGCTCGCGAACGACGATCTCGGCGTCCTCGAGCTCCCGGAGCTCGCCGCCCGTGACCTCGGGATCAATCGTGCGCAGCTCTTTGAGATCGAACGAGACGAAGAACGTCGACGCGCGCCGGGTGACCTCACGAAGCCGCTGCGGCAGGTGGTCGAGCCGGGCCGAGACGACTGCCTGCACCGTCGGTGGCAGGTTGCCCCGCGGCGCGGAAGACCCGGGAAGCAACATGCCGGTCGTTTCGATGATGAAGAACGGGTTGCCCCCGGTCCGCTCGGCGATCTCGGTCGCCTCGGTATCGTCGATCCCTCGGCCAGAGGCCTGCCGTGCGAGATCGATCGATTCGTTCTGGCTCAGCGGTTCGAGGCGCAGCCGGATCGCGTTCGCGGTGCTGGTTCCCCACGCAGGCCGTTCATCCAGGAGCTCGGGGCGTGCGAGCGCGAGGACCAGGGCACGGCGCGGTTGGCCGCGAGCCGGCGCCCCGAGACGTTCGATCAGCTCGAGCATCGGCGGCCGCAGCGTGTGCGCGTCCTCGAACACGAGCACGGCGGGACGGTCCTTCGTCATGGCGTCTACGAGCGCGACGAACCCGGACTGGACGTCCTGCACGAACGCCGACTGGTCGCGCCGCTCGGCCATTCCGAACAGGAGGTAGAGTCGCTCGCAGATCCGTTCGGCCTGTGCTCCACGGATCCAACGGTCGACGAGCTCGCGCACGCGGCGCCTCGCCTTCTCGGGGGGATCGGCCTCATCTAGGTCGGCGAGCTCGGCGACGATCGTTGCCGCCGGCGCGAACGTCGCGGTATCGGTGAACGTTCGCGCGTGTCCCGCGAGCACGGGGACGTCGCCGCCGAGGCCTGCTATCAGCTCGTCACCGAGGCGGGACTTGCCGATGCCGGGCTCGCCCAGAACCGTGACGAGCACGGGCCCGCCGGTATCGGTCGCCCGGTGGAGGCTCTCGCGCAGGATCGCTAGCTCGCTCGAGCGGCCGACGAACGGGATCGTCCGGCGGGCCGAGCGGGGTGTGAGCCCCTCAACGCTGAAGCCTGCAAGCTCGCCGTCGAAGCCCCTCGCCTCGACGTCTCGTCGGTCCGCGTACGAGACCGCGTTCGCCGTGAGCGCGACAGTGGTCTCACCGGCGAGCACCTCGCTAGGCTCGGCGGCCGTCTGGAGCCGGGCCGCGGCGTTCACGACGGCTCCCGTGACGAGCAGCTGTCCGGCCGGCCCGAGGCCGGTCGCTGCCTCGCCCGACTCGATCCCGATCCGGATCTCGAGCGGGTCTCCCAGGGCCAGAGACTCGCTCATGCGGTGGATGCGCGACCGGATCGCGAGGCCTGCCCGTACGGCCCGAAGCGCATCGTCCTCGTGCACGGTCGGCAGGCCGAACACCGCCATCACCGCGTCGCCGATGAACTTCTCCGGCCAGCCCCGGAACGCCCGTAGCTCCTCGGATGCGGCGTCGAAGAACATGCCGAGGATCTCGCGGGCTCGTTCGGCGTCCAGGCGTCGCGCGAGCCCGGTAGAGTCCACGAGGTCGGCGAACAGCACGGTGACCATCTTCCGTTC
>DASPWW010000041.1:0-15115 GCA_035637595.1 Solirubrobacterales bacterium
GGCGAGCGGGTCGCCGAGCGTGCACAGCTCCCAGTCGACGACCGCGGCGACCTCGCCGCCGGGCGTCAGGATCATGTTGTCGAGCCGGTAGTCGCCGTGCACGATCGTCGCCGGTCCCTGCTCGGGCACCCGCGCCTCGAGGCGGCTGTGCACCTCGTCGACCACCGCCAGCTCGCGCGTCTTCGACTTCTCCCACTGGCCGTGCCAGCGGCGCAGCTGGCGCAGCACGTAGTCCTGCTTGCGGCCCAGATCGCCGATCCCGACTGCGTCGGGGTCCACGGCGTGGATCGCGACCAGGGTGTCGACCACGCGCTCGCCGATCGCGCGTCGCTGACCATCGTCGAAGTGCTGCTCCGCCTCGGCCTTGGAGCGCAGGATCGGGCCCTCGACGAAGTCCATGACGTAGAACGGGGCGCCGTTTACCTCGTCGTCGCCGCAGAAGCCGGCGACCGGCGGGACCGGGACGTCGGTCTCGGCGAGCGCCGCGATCACCCTGTGCTCGCGCCCCATGTCGTGCGCCGAGCCGAGCCGCTTGCCGAGCGGGGGGCGCCGCAGCGCCCATGCCCCGCCGCCCGAGTCCTTGACCTCGTAGGTCAGGTTCGAGCGCCCGCCCGAGATCCGCTCGTAGGTCAGCGGCGGCTCCGCTCCGGGGATGCTCTCGGCAAACCAGGCCTCGACCCGCGGCGCGTCTATGCCCTCCGGGACCTCGCTCATCGGCGGGCAGCATATGCGGCCGGCGAAGGGCGCCGGGAATAGAATCGCCCGCCTGTGGCAGGGATCGCACGTCCCCTCCTCGCTGCCGTCGTGCTCGGCATCGCCGTGGTCCCCGCAGCCCTGACGGGCGCCGCCTCTTCCCAAGAACCCGAACCACCGGTGCCGTCCGTGCTGGTCGCCGCAACGGCCGACCATGCCGAGCTGATCAAGACGATCCCGATCGCGGGTAGCCCCGGAGGCGAGCCCCGCGTGGTGATGTCGATGGGTCCGGGGCAGCTGCCCGACCTCCAGGAGGGTGATCGGCTGCACGCGACCGCAGAGGTCCAGATCACCGCCGACTGCACCTTCCACCGCCCGCGCTGCACGAGCAGTCCCTATCGATACAGCCCCGTGATCGAGGGCAAGCTCGTGCTCGCCGACGGGGCCCAGGTAACCGGCGGCCCCAACGCGGTGACGCTGTCGGCACCCGACCGCAACGTCTGCCACAACCAGACCGGCGATCGCGAGCACCACTGCATGCTCGTCCCGCGCGGCGGCGTCGACGTCGGCGGCGGCGGGGCACTGCCCTGCGACCCGAGCTCGTGCCACGTCAACTTCGTCGTCGAGGCGCACGACAACGCGGCGCAACCCGGCGACGTCGTGATTGTCGGCGGCCAGCGGCCCAACGGGGCGGTCCTCCAGGACAAGGGGCGGATCAACGTGGTGCGCCTGCGTGGCGCCGCCGAGCAGCAGGCGACCACGCTCACAACCCATGCCCGCGTGCACGCCGCGCTGCCGCTCAACCTCTCGAAACAGGTCGTCTACTCGCAGAAGCTCGAGGGACTCCAGGATCGTGAGCAGCTCGAGGTCGAGGCGACGATGATCACCCAGATCTCATACCTGCCCTACGCGACGCGCGTCGGCGCGCGGCTGATCCTCGCCAAGGGCAGGCAGGCCACGGGGCAGGGGCACCAGGTCAAGGAGATCGCCGACTTCAACGGCGAGATCGCCGAGAACAACGGCTTCAACTGCACCCAGGCCGAGAGCCCGTGCCTGACCCGTAAGGTCGGGGTGTTGAAGATGAGGAAGGACGCCGGCGGCCCGCTGTACGTAAACCTCGTCGCGATCACGGGGCCCAAGAACCGGCCCGCCGGGCCCGGGGACCACGTCAAGATCGGCAAGTCCGGCGGTCTGAGCGTCACGCGCTTCCCGCCGGCGCTGTTCGGCTGATCGTGTCCGGTTCCGGCACGGCTCCCCGCGGCCTGCTGCTCGACTTCGGCGGCGTGCTGACGACCAACATCTGGGAGTCCTTCGATGCCTTCTGCGAAGCCGAGGGATTGCCCGAGGGGACGGTTCGGCGGCTGTTCAGGGACGACCCCGAGGCGCTCGCCGACCTGCGAATGCTCGAGACGGGAGAGCTCACCGAGGCCGATTTCGCGTCGCGCTTCGGAAGGCGGCTCGGCATCGAGGAGACCGATGGCCTGATCGAGCGCCTGTTCGCCGCCCTGCGGCCCGAGCACGGGGTGATCGGGGCCGTTCGCTCGCTGCGCGGCGCCGGCGTGAAGACGGGCCTGATCTCGAACTCGTGGGGCACCGGGATCTACGACCCGCGTCTGCTCGAGGAGCTGTTCGACGCCGTCGTGATCTCGGGCGAGGTCGGACTGCACAAGCCCCAGCCGGAAATCTTCCGGCTGGGCGCGGAGCGGCTCGGCATAGAGCCCGAGGCGTGCGTGTTCGTCGACGACCTGCGCGAGAACGTGGTCGGGGCCGAGGCCGTCGGCATGACCGCGATCCTGCACCGCGACCCCGCCGCGACCGTGGCGAGGCTGGAGGAGCTTTTCGGTGTCGCCGCCGACTGAGCGCACGCGGCCCGCCGTCGCGGCCCTCGGCCTGGTCGCCGCCGTCGCCGCGACGCTCGCCTCCAGCTCGCCCGCTCAGACGCGCGACGGCGAGGTGACGGTAAAGGTCGCGACGACCGGAAACCGCTCCGAGCTGCGGCGCACCGTGCCGATCGCCAGGCACCCCGGCGGCGGCACCCGCGTCGCGATGTCGATGGGCCCCGGCGAGCTGCCCGAGCTGGCCGCGGGCGACGTGCTCGAGGTCTCGGCGGAGCTGGAGGTCACGACCGACTGCCTCAACCGCGAGCACGGGCGCCAGTGCGTCGGCAGCTCCTACCGCTACAACCCGGCCGTCGGCGCCCAGCTCATCCTCGCCGCCGGGCCCGAGACGGTGACCGGTCCCGACACGATGGCGCTCAGCGCCCGCCAGACCATCATCTGCAGGCAGAAGCCACCGAGCCGCGAGCGCCATTGCATGATCGTGTTCACCGCGACGGAGCTGCCGATCGCCGACCTCGCCGCGATCCCGTGCGCGCCGGACTCCTGCCATGTCAACCTGCTGCTCGACGCCCACCACCCCGCGGCGCACGCCAACGACCGGCTGATCGTCGGCAGCGCCGGGCAGAACGGGTCGGTGAAGCAGGACAAGGGGCGCATAAACGCCATCCGCACGCGGGGCGCCGATCCCGCCGCGCTGCCCCCGCCGCCCCCGGACGGGACGATCACCGCGGCGACGGGCCAGCGCCTGATCGGCGGCCTGTCGCTGGACGATCCGCCGCGCAAGGCGGTGGTCTACTCGCAGCCGCTCGACGGCCTCGAGGCCGGAGAGCAGCTCGTGGCCACGGCGGGCATGCAGACGGGGATCGTGCGGCTGCGCCACAACGCGAACGTGACCTCGCGGATCGTCATCGCGGCCACCCCCACCGCGACGGCCCCTGGGCAGCTCGCGTCCCAGATCGCCCCGCCCAACGGCGAGGTCACCGAGAGCAACGGCTTCAACTGCACCCAGCGCACGACGCCCTGCACGACGCGGAAGATCGGGGTGGTCGCGATCGAGAAGGATGCTCCCAAGACGCTGTACGCCAACCTCGTGCTCGGCGTCGGCAGGGTGGGCGGACGGGCGCCGGGCGACAACCTCGTCAAGGTGGGCGAGGCGGGCGGACTGGAGGTCACCCTCTACCCTGCGGAGTGAATGCGGCTCCTCGATCGGGGCAGGGTTGACGCGCCGCGACTCGAACGAGGTCGAGGTGTTGATTCGCAGAATGGGCTTTCGCGCGCATAGAGCGTCGTTTGCTGCGCTTGTGGCGCTGCTCGCTTGTCTGAGCACCGCCCCGGTGGCCGCCGCGCAGAACGGCCCGTCGAAGGTCAAGGTGGCGACGACCGGAAACAAGTCGGAGCTGGTCGACACGATTCCGATCACGAAAAAGCCGCTGGTCAGCCCGCGCGTCGTGATGTCGCTGGGGCCGGACAGCCTCGGCGCTCTGCTGACGGGCGACCAGCTCGAGGTCAGCGCCGAGGCGGAGATAACGACCGACTGCCGGTTCGAGTCGTCGGAGTGCGTCGGCGCGCCCTATGACTTCAATCCGAAGATCGGAGCCAGCATCGTCATATCGACGGCCCCCACGACGGCGTCGGGCTTCGCCCTCGTCCCGCGCCAGGAGGTCAACTGCCGCCAGAAGCTCCCCAACCGCCAGCACCACTGCGTGTTCACGATGGAGCCTCCGCCGCTGCAGGTGGATCTCGCCGCGCTGCCGTGCTCGACGGGCCAGTGCTACGTGAACCTGGTCATGGACGCTTACCACCGCAAGGGCAGCCCGAAGCGCAATGTCGTCCTCGTCGGAGCCAACAACCGCAACGGCAAGGTCCAGCAGGACAAGGGGCGGGTGAACGCGGTCCGCACGCGGCCCGGCAGTTCGGCGGCGGTCCCGCCGCCCCCGCCACCCGGGACGTTCTCGATCGGCAACGCCTCGCCGACGACCAACGCGATCTCGCTCAACCCCGAGGCCGAGGCGGTGATCTTCTCCCAGGAGATGGATGACCTCAAGACCGGCGAGCAGCTCGCGGTCAGGGCCGGCCTGACGACCGACGTCACGCTGCTCAACCACAACGCCAACGTCTCGACGCGCATCGTCCTCGCCGACAGCCCGACCGAGACCGATCCGGGGGTGGTGGGATCGGCGGTGTCCGACCTCAAGGGCGAGATCACCGAGAACAACGGCTTCAACTGCACCAAGAAGGCGACCCCGTGCCCCTCGAACAAGGTCGGGGTGATCGCGATGAAGAAGGACGCCTCGGTTCCGCTGTTCGTGAACCTGGTGCTGAACGTGTCGGGCTTCGGGCAGGCGCCGCCCGGCGAGTTTCTCCCGATCCCGCCCGAAGGCGGCATCGAGATCACGCGCTATCCGGCGAGCGCGAACGGATAGGCGCTCGCGCCGGCCCTCCTCCCTAGTTCCCCGCCGCGTCCACCCAGTGCGGGCCGCCCCACGAGAGGTCGAAGGAGTAGTCGTTGAAGACGTGGGCCCAGATCAGCCACGCCGTCAGGCGCGCGATGCCCCAGAAGAACATCGCCCGGTAGAGGGTCAGCAACAGCCCCTCCGGATAGCGGCGCACGAGCTTCTGCCAGACGAGCGGGTCGGCGGGGACGATCACGGTGCGGAAGTACTCGGTCGTCAGCACGCGCCACGACAGCAGCGCGCACACTGCCCAGAAGGCGTCCCAGGTCCAGCCGAGGCCGCTGTAGTAGGCGGCGGCGTCGGTCATCCGGCCGAGGTGGCCGGCGTAGGCCCAGGCGTCGATCGCGACGTGGTCGGTCGAGAACGGGAAGAACAGCATCACCCCGACCGTGTCGCCGATGTCGGAGATCACGTGGGCCCAGCAGCCGATCAGGAAGCTGAGCGCCCAGACCCTGCTGCGCGTGAAGTAGTAGACCAACCCGGCGATCACCAGGCCGAACGCCAGCGAGTGCGTGAATCCGACTCCCGGCCAGCCGCGGTGAAACTGGGCGGGATCGGATGCCCGCAGGTGGACCCCGAGGAAGTCGAACCCGTAGACGAACCACTTGGTGAGGATGTCGGGCGCATACGAGCCGGCCAGAAGGGGGACGAAGGCCACTCCGAGCCCCAGCTTGCGCTGGAAGACGTACGGCTCGAGGTCGTGGGTCGACCAGCTCATCGCGACCGCAGGCGCCTGATCCGCTCGGGAATCGCCCACACCGTCACCGCGAGATAGACCGCGCAGACCACCGCCGAGTACAGGAACCCCGGGAACGCGACTCCGATCGCGACGTACACGACGCCGGCGGCGAGGTAGAGGACCAGCGTCCGCACCCGCTTAGCCTATGTGCCCGTGATTCACGCCGACGTCGGATCCAGCCTCGACCGCTTCCTGCATGCGGCCGAGACCTTCTTCGAGAACCTCGCCGCGATCGAGTGGACCGCGATGGCCGTCGCGCTCGCGCTGTGGGCGGCGATGCTCGTCGCCCGCGCCCACGGCTGGGCCAACGCCCTGCGCGCCTCCTACCCGACCACCCCGGTCCCGGAGCGCATGATCCAGGCCTCCTTCCTCGCCGGCGCCGGGATCAACGCGATCGTCCCGGCGCGGGTCGGCGACGCCGCGAAGATCTTCCTCGCCAAGCAGAGCGTTGCCGGCTCCTCTTATCCCGCGATCGCCTCCTCGTTCGCGGTCCTGACCCCGTTCGACACCGCGATGGGGCTCATCGTGCTCGGCTACGCCCTGACCCAGGGGCTGTTGCCCGAGGCGCCGCGGCTCCCCCACCTTCCCGCCTTCGAGATCGCCTTCTGGGCCCAGCACCCCGAACTGCTGATGCTGATGCTGACCGCGCTCGGGATCGGCGCGATCGCGCTGTTCGCCGTCCTCGCCCGCCGCGTCGAGGCGCTGTGGCAGAAGCTCAAGCAGGGCGTCGCGATCGTGCGCACCCCGAAGCGCTACCTGCGCGAGGTCGCCGCTTGGCAGATGGTCGGCTGGATGGCGCGCTTCGCATCCTTCTGGTTCTTCCTCGAGGCGTTCGGGATCGGCGGCTCGTTTAGCAACGTCGGCCTGCTGATGGCCGTCCAGGCGATCTCCACGACGCTTCCGCTGACGCCGGGCGGCGCCGGCGCTCAGCAGGCGCTGCTCGTCGCCACTCTCGAGGGCCCGTCGCGCGTCGCCGTGCTGTCGTTCTCGGTCGGCCAGCAGATCGCCGTCGCTGCGCTCGCCGCCGCGCTCGGCTTCGTGGCCCTGTTCCTCGTCTTCCGGATCACCGACTGGAGGGGACTGATCGAGCGCAGCCGCGCCGCCGCCCAAGCCGGCGCGGGAGGCGGGCGAACCTAGCGGGGCCGGCCGGTGGGCGCCCGGAGCGTCAGCCGCCCGGCAGCCCCTGCGCGTCGATCCGCTGGATCAGCCTGGTCAGCGTCTCACCGACGGCATCGACGCTGCGGCGCGAGAGCTTGTCGAGGGTATCCGAGAGGTCATGGCCGGGATAGCTCCAGTCGATCAGGTCGACGGCCGGGATCCCGGCCCGCAGGAATGGGGTGTGATCGTCGACGATCGTGGGTCCCAGCCCGGGAGGGAAGACCTCACCGGCGTCGACCTCCTGCGCCGCGGCTCTGACCTGCGCCCAGACCGACGCCGACGAGGAGCCCTCGCGCGGCAGTCGGAGGCCCCGGTTGCCGACGTAGTCGAGCAGGACCATGGCGCCGACCTGGGAGGAATGGGCGCCGGCGTAGGCGCGGGAGCCTCGCAGCCCGGTGGAGTAGAAGTCGGTCTGGTCCTCAGGGAGGCCCTCGGGGGGCTCCTCCCCATCGAAGAGCACGAACCGGATCTCGGGCGAGCCACCCGGCCGATCGAGCCGCGCGACCGTTTTCGCCAGCTGCACGACGATGGCCGTGCCGGCGGCTCCGTTGTTCGCACCGACGAATCCCTGCGGCGCCGCGAGGGTGTCGTAGTGGGCGCCGATGACCACGGCGGGCAGGGAACCCGGTATGACGCCGACCACGTTGCGCAGCAGCGGATCGCCCGGAATGCTCTCGAAGCGGCCGTGCGGCAACCGGTCGCGCAGCCTCACCGCCAGCCGCCGCAGCTGCGGCGACCCGGCGGGACGCTGGCCGTAGCTGAGCTGGAGGCGTATCAGCCGCCACGCCGCCTCGGCGTTGAAGCGCTTCGCAGGCGGGGCGAGGGTCGGTGAGGCCGACCCGCCCTGGCCACAGCAGACCAGGAAGCTCACGCAGAGCGCGAGCACCAGAGCAAGCCACACCCTGCCGACCCTCGTCCCCGGCAACATCATGAGCCCGCATGATCGCTCACCTCGCGGTGCGTCGCGCCCGTGCGATACGATCGGCCACTAATGCGAGCGATTCTCAATCTCCCTAATGCGGCGACGCTCGCCGCGCTGGTCGCCACCGCCGTCGGCGTGCTCGGCTTCGCCGGCTGTGGGGATGGCGGCGGCGGCTCGGCGAGCTCGGGGGTCGAGGTGGCCGCGACGACCACCGAGGTCGCCGACCTGGCCGCCAACGTCGCGGGCGATCGCGCCGACGTGGAGGGGATCCTCGCCCCGAACTCCGACCCGCACGAGTACGAGCCCAGGCCCAGCGACGCCGAGGCGGTCGCCGACGCGGACCTGATCCTGCAGTCCGGAGGCGACCTCGACCTGTGGCTCGACCAGATCGTCGAGAGCGCGGGCACCGAGGCGCCCGTGGTCACGCTGATCGACTCGGTGCAGACCATCGCGGGTGAGGGTGAGGGGGGCGAGCCGGAGGTCGACCCGCACTGGTGGCAGGATCCGACGAACGCGATCGCTGCCGTCGAGCAGATCCGCGACAGCCTGATCGAGGTCGATCCCGACGGCGCCGGCGAGTACCGGGAGAACGCCAAGACCTACGTCTCCCGGCTCGAGCGGCTCGACTCGCGGATCGAGGCTTGCATCGAGCGCATCCCGGCGGACCAGCGCAAGCTCGTGACCAGCCACGACGCGCTCGGGTACCTCGCGAATCGCTACGACATGGAGGTGATCGGCGCGGCGATCCCGGCGTTGACGACCCAGGCTCAGGCCTCCTCCGGCGAGACCGCCGACCTCGTCGACCTCATCCGCACGGAGGGCGTCAAGGCGGTCTTCCCGGAGGCCGGCGTCAGCCAGCAGCTCGAAGACGCGATCGCCAACGAGACCGGCGCCGAGATCGGGGGCGTGCTGTGGGCGGACGCGCTGGGCCCGCCGGACTCCAGCGGGGCGACCTACATCGATTCGATGGCCGCGAACGCCGCGACGATGGTCGACGGCCTCACCGGGGGTGCGCAGAGCTGCGAGATCGACGTGGGCTCAGGCTGAGCTACCGCGCCTCGGCCACCCACGGAGCGCAGCCCGGCTCAGTCGCGCGTGGCGTCGACGCAGTCCGGACAGCTCCCGCTAAGCACCACGTCGTGCTCCCCGACCCTGTGGTCGAGGCGCCGCGCGAGCGCGGCGATCGCGCGCTCGAGCTCGGGATCCTCGAATGGCGTGACACGTCCGCAGCGCTCACAGACGAGATGGTGATGATGGTGCTCACCGCCCGGCAGGGCCGGCTCGTAGCGCGTCGAGCCCCCGCCGATGTCAAGCCTCTGAACGAGCTTGAGCCGGTCGAGCAGCTCGAGGGTTCGGTAGACGGTCGCTATCCCCACCGCGCGTCGCCGTCGCCGCAGCTCGTCGGCGATCTCCTGGGCGGTGAGGACGCAGTCCTGGCGGCCGATCAGCTCGATCACGGCGGCTCGCGGCGCGCTGGCGCGATAGCCGGCGGCGCGCAGCTCGCCCTCGGCGAACTTGACCCAATGCTCGGCCGGTGGGGAGTCGACTTCGCCTGCACGGGCAGCCATGGTCAGAATGAGAGAATCGTTCTCAACAGTTTCGATAACCGAATCTCGTTCTCAGTTTAAGCAGGAGCCCGGCCGTGTCAACGCTGCTCGATCCGTTCCAGCTCCCGTTCATGCAGCGCGCCGCGCTCGAGATCGTGCTGCTGGCGCCGATCGCGGGCGTGCTCGGGGCCCAGATCGTGCTGCGGCGGTTGGCCTTCTTCACTCACGGCGTCGGAACGGCGACCTTTCCCGGGCTCGTGGTCGCCGGCCCCGCGGGCCTTCCCCCCACCCTGGCGGCGCTCGGCGCCGGGTTCCTGTTCGCGGCCGGGCTCGAGCGCCTGAGCCGGCTGGCCCGGATCGCCTACGACGCCGCGACGGCGCTTCTGCTCGTCGCCGCGCTCGCGATCGGGATCGTGCTCGCCAGTGACGTGTTCGAGTCCGGATCCGAGGTCGACCAGCTGCTGTTCGGAACGCTGCTCGCGATCGGCCCCGACGAGCTCGAGCTGACGGGCGCCGCGCTGGCGCTGGTCGCGGCCGCCGCGCTCGCCTTTCGACGCAGCTGGGTCGCGGGGGGCTTCGACGCCGAGGGGGGCCGCGCCCTCGGCCTGCGCGTCGCCCTGGCCGACGCCGCGCTTCTCGCCGTGATCGGGGTCGCCGCGGTCTCGGCGATCGACGCCGTCGGCGCGCTGCTGGTCAGCGCGGTGCTCGTGATCCCGGCCGCAACGGCGCGACTGTTCGCCACCAGCGTCCGCTCGCTCGAGCTGCTCGCCGCGGCGATCGCCCTCGTCGAGGGGCTCGTCGGGCTTACCGTCGCCTACCAGCTCGACGTTCCGCCCGGCGCCGCCATCGCCGTGCTCGGTGGCGCGGGATTCGCCCTCTGCGCATTGCTCCAGGTCGCGCTGCGGGCCGGGCCGACGTACGGAGACGCGTCTTGAGCGCCGCGCCGCTGCTGGAGGTCGAGGGCGTCGCCGCGGGCTACCGGCCCGGCGTGCACGCCGTCGAGGACCTCAACTTCGCCGTGATGCCTGGCCGGCTCGTGGCGGTGCTGGGGCCCAACGGCGGCGGCAAGACGAGCCTGTTGCGCGCCCTGTTGGGCGAGCTGCCCGAGCGCCGCGGCCGGATCCGCGCTCGCGGCCGGATCGCCTACGTCCCGCAGACCGAGCGCTCGCGGCTCGACTACCCGGTGAGCGCCCTCGACGTCGTCTTGATGGGCACCTACGCGGAGTTGCCCTGGTACCGGAGGGTGGGCACGGCCCAGAGGCGGATCGCCGCCGACGCGCTGGGCCGCGTCGGCCTCGCCGATTCGGCCTCCACCGGCTTCGGCGCGCTCTCGGGCGGGCAGCGCCAGCGGGTGCTGATCGCGCGGGCGGTGGCCCAGCAGGCCGAGATCCTGCTGCTCGACGAGCCGCTCAGCGGCGTCGACAGAGCTTCGGCCCAGCGGGTGATGGCGGTCCTGCGCGAGCTGCGCGACGACGGCCGCGCGCTGCTGGTCGCGACTCACGACATCCAGCAGGCACGCGAGTTCGACGCGGTGCTGTGCCTCAACCGTGCCCAGGTCGCCTTCGGCGAGCCGGCGCCCACGCTGACGGCGGAGGTCCTAGAGCGCACCTACGGCGCCGAGCTGATCGTCCTCGACGGCGGGCGTCGAGCCGTCGTCGTCCAGCATCACGAGCACTGATGCTCGACGCGCTGATCGATCCGTTTCGACAGGGCATCGGCCAGCGTGCGCTGATCGAGGTGATCGTGCTCGGACTCGCGTGCGGGCCGCTCGGCGCGTGGGTCCTGCTTTACCGCCAGAGCTACGCCGCGGAATCGATCGCCCACGCCATGCTCCCGGGGCTCGTCGTGGCCTCGCTCGCTGGGCTGCCGCTCACCCTCGGCGCCGGCGCCGGCCTCGTCGTCGCGGCGGTGGCGATCGTCTTCGCTTCGCGAGTCGCCCGAGTCGGCGCCGACGTCGCGGTCGCCGTGGTGGTCACGGCGATGCTCGCCACCGGAGCGCTGCTGGCGCTGTCGCCCGACGTCCCGGCGCGTCTGGGGGAGCTTCTGTTCGGCGATCCGCTCAGCGTGACGAGCGGCGAGATCCTCGTATCCGCGCTGCTCACGGCCGGCGTGCTGATCGCGCTCGGAGCGCGGCACCGCGACCTGGCGCTCGCCGGCTTCGACCCCGCGACCGCTCCCAGCCTCGGCGCGGCTCCGGGCCGCGTCGAGCTCACCCTTCTCGTACTGCTTGCGGTGACGACGCTGATCGCGGTCCAGGCGCTCGGCAACCTGCTCGTCGTCGCGATCGTGATCGCCCCCGGAGCCGCGGCGCTCCGCGTCGCCTCACGACTGATCGCGGTCCTGGCGCTCTCGGCGGGCCTCGCGGTGCTCGCCGGGGTCGGCGGTCTCTACCTGAGCCATTACGTCAACGTGGCCGCCGGCGCGGCGATCGCGCTGGTCGCGATCGCGCTGTTCGCGCTCAGCCTCCCGGTCGGGCCCCACCTGGGGATCGTGCGCGGGCGGCGACGCTCGCCGGTCGAGACAATCGGCGCGCGGGCGTGAGCCCGCGCTTGGCCGGCAGGGTCCGCTCGAGCTCGGAGATCGCGGCGCCGACGAGCCTCGGGAGGTCCCCCGCCTCGACCAGCGAGCGCGGCGCGACGTGGAGCGCGAAGTGCAGGTAGCTCCCGTAGCTGAGGACGCCGACGGCGAGCCCGTGGGCATCTGACAGCGGGATGACCGGATAGATCTCCTCGACGCGGGCGCCCGCCGCGTAGAGCGGCACGCGCGGCCCCACGATGTTCGAGATCGTGAGGTTGAACGTCCGCGAGCTGGCTGCGAAGCGCGCCGCCTGCGTGCGCAGCGGCTCCGGCAGCATCCCCACCGAGCGCATCAGGGCGTCCCTCCCGACGATCGCGTCCGGGCTGCGCAGGCGCTCGGTCTGCCAGCGGATCAGCTTGACGCGGCGCAGCGGATCGGCCTCGTCGACCGGCAGGTCGACGAACCCGAACGCGATCCGATTGCCCTCCGCCGGGGCGTCGGCGGCGCCGCGCACGTTTACCGGGACCATCGTGCGCAGCGCCGTCGGCTCCTCCTCGGCGAGCGCGGCGAGGCGCCGCATCGCTCCGGTCATCACGGCGAGCACGACGTCGTTGAGCTTCAGGCCGAGCGGGCGCTTGATCCGCTCCAGGCGGCGGATCGGGACGCTTCGCGTGAGCAGCGCCCGCTCTGGCCCGATGGGGCGATTGACGAAGGTCACCGGCGCCGGCTGGATCACCTCCTCGGCGAGCGACAGCGCGGCGCGGCGCATCGTGTCGGCGACGCGC
This sequence comes from Solirubrobacterales bacterium, assembly GCA_035637595.1. Classification (GTDB taxonomy): domain Bacteria; phylum Actinomycetota; class Thermoleophilia; order Solirubrobacterales; family 70-9; genus DASPWW01. The sequence continues at coordinate 12,653 of DASPWW010000041.1, forward strand.
AGGGTGCGGCGCGGCGACAGGGTCAACCCCATCATCCGCCGCGCGGTGCGGAACTGCTCCACCGCACCGTCGGTCACGACGTCGAGCGCAAAGCGCGCCGGGCTCGGCACAGGCTCGGGCCGCCACGGAGGCGCCTCGTCCGGGTCGCCGGCCGCGTCGTCGCGATCGACGTCGAAAAGCAGCGTCCCCAGCTCGACCGCGGCGACCCCGTCGACGAGAGCGTGGTGGACCTTGCCGATCACCGCCGCGCGCCGCTCCCCCACCCGCGGCACCACGCGGATCTCCCACAGCGGACGCTCGCGGTCGAGCTGCTCGGAGAGGAAGCGGTCACAGGTCGCACGCAGCTCGCTCGCCGACATGACGCGCCGCGGCGCCGCGGTGATGTGTTTGGCGATCTCGAAGTCGGGGTCGTCGTGCAGGAACGGCTCACCGAGCGGCGCCGGCTGGACGCGCTGGCGAAAGCGCGGCGCGTGATGCAGCCGCCCGGTCACGGTGCGCCGCAGCGCGTCCGTGTCGAGCGCCTCCATCCCCGCCGGCAGGTTTACGAGCGCCAACCACCCGACGTGCATGTGCGCGGTCGGCGACTCGACGCGCAGGAACGAGGAATCGAGATGAGACAGCCGCTTCATTCCCGCAGGATGCGGAACCGCGGCCCGCTTGTCACGGGTCTCAGTGTCCGAGATTTGCCTGCTCCGATTCGACACGCGGTCGAATCCACGCCTTCCCGGGCGTGAGACGCTGTGCGGCGACGCCGTTGATCTCATAAGGAGGTTCAAGCACGTGGCTGGCTCTGACTTGCAGGCTCCGCAGGACCGCGAACCGGTTCGCGTTCTGGTGTTCTCCGCCTCGTTGAAGGCGGAGTCGCTGAACGCACGACTGGCCCGCCTTGCGGCGAGCACGATCGAGACCAATGGCGGGGAGGTCGATCTCCGACCGATGACGGACTTCGATACTCCCTCCTACAACGCCGATGTGCAGGACGAGGTCGGCTTTCCTCCGGGCGCCGATCGTCTTCGCGAGTGCATCCAGACCAACGATGCCTTCGTGATCAGCTCCCCCGAGTACAACGCGTCGATGCCCGGGGAGCTGAAGAACTCGATCGACTGGGTGTCTCGCTTCAGCCCGCAGCCCTTCAACGAGAAGCACGGGCTGCTGCTGTCGGCGTCGCCGTCGATGGTGGGCGGCAACCGGGGTCTGTGGGCCCTGCGAGTTCCCTTCGAGCACCTGGGCGCTCGGATCTACCCCGACATGTTCTCCCTGGCCCAGGCGCACCGGTCCTTCGACCCCGACGGGGGGATCGCCGACGCGCAGCTACAGGAGCGCTTCGACCACAACATGGTCGGCTTCATGGATCTCGTCGAAGCCTCCAAGCACTACCCGTGCGTCAAGACTCGCTGGGTCGAGTACCTCGGGGAGCGTCCTGATCCAGTGACCGACCGCGTCGAGTAGTCCGCCGTCAACCCCCGAGCGGCGAGGCTGGGATCCGCGTCTCGCCCCGGATCTCCGGGATCACCATGGCGACGTCGTCAACGAAGCAGTACGACCACTGCTCTCCCGGCTCCAGCGAGCGGATCAGCGGATGGCCCGCCTCGCGCGCATGGCGCGAGGCGTGCTGGTTCGGCGAGCTGTCGCAGCAACCGACCTGTCCGCATTCGAGGCAGATCCGCAGGTGCAGCCACGGATCGCCGGTCTTCATGCACTCCTCGCAGCCCTCGACCCCCTCGGGGAGGTCGGTGACGTGAACATGGTCGAGGTGATCGCACGAGGCCATCGGACTTCGAGCTTCCTTTTCACTTGCTGACTCGCGGCGCTTGCGCCCCCGCCATCCGCTCCACGCCTTGTACCGAGCATCGCAGAGTCGTCAAGTCCCAAGTGTGCGCCAGGCCCGCGATGCGCACCCGAAGGGCCCCGCACCGCGGGAGCCCTTCGGGTGCCACGTCGGCTGCCGCTACTTGACGAGGCCGATCACGTGACCCTCTGGGTCGGTGAACAGGGCGATCTCGATGTCCACCTCGGACATCTTCTCCGGGCCCATCACGCGCGTCCCGCCGAGGCGCTCCGCCTTGGCCAGCGCGGCTTCGACGTCGTCGACCTCGACGTAGAAGGTGACGTGCCCCTCGTACCCCTCGGGTCCGGTCCCGACGCCGCCCCCGATTCCCGCCCCGTCCGCGTTGGTGTTCCCGTCACGCGGGACGACCGCGTAGTTCGTCGGCCCGATCGGGTCGCCGAACTCCCAGCCGAACAGCTCCGAGTAGTAGCCGCGCAGCTTCTCGCCGTCCTTGCCGACGACCTCGAAATGGACAACCGGCTGTCCCATCCTGTCTCCTTTCGTTGTGCGCCGGCGCGCCGGCGCCATATGACTGCAACCTATCCCTAAGACCGCGGCGGGCCGCGGAACTCATCGCCGGTTGTTCAGCGTCCGGGGCCTGTTCCCTAGCGGGGTCGCCCCTGCGAGGTCGGGCA
>DASPWW010000042.1:0-45067 GCA_035637595.1 Solirubrobacterales bacterium
GAAGCCGAGTCCAAAGCTCTCGGGAGAGGCGGCCGCGCGCAGCACGAAGAAGCTCTCGAAGCCGCCGCCGACGGGGCCGACGACGAAATCCGTCGACTTCCAGGTCGACGCATAGAAGCTGCGCTGGGCGACGACGTGGGCCTCGGGGCTCTGCGAGACGCCCTCGGGCGCGACCGAGACGTCGATGTCGGGCAGCTCGATCTCGGCTTGGGGCGAGAGCTCCTGCGGCAGCCGAAGCTCGGCCAGCGGGTTGTGTGGTCGTAGCGTCTGGCCGTGGTCTTCGAGCTGGTTGTCGACGGGCTCAAGCTCGCCCGACGGCGTCTCTGCCTGAAGCGGCAGCGTGCTCTCGACGAGGGCGTTCGAAGGCTCGCCCGCAACGTCGACGATCGCGCCGTAGTCGCCGGCGAAGCCGTCGAGGTCTGAGGCCGGAATACCGGCGAGCGGATCGAAGCTCGGCTCGGCGAGCGTTCCGGACCGATCGTCGGTCGCAAGCTCGATCGCCTCCGATGTCGAGAGGTCGGCGTAGGCGCTCGCCGAGTCCTCGAGCGCCTGCTGGCCCTCGGGGCTCGTGCGCTGCTTCCAGAGGTCTTTGAGGCGCTGCTGCTCGGCCTCGAAGGCGTGCTGGAAGGCCGGATCCTGGAAGTAGGGCGCCGCCGAGTCCGGGACGTCGATCTCGGCGAGCGCAGGTTGTGCGCTCATCACGCCGCCAAAGAGGACAGCGAGCACGAGAAGGCGTCGGAGCAATCGAGGGATCAGACAAGCCACGCTAATCCCGATGCCGCATCGCGTCACCCTCCGATCGGCTACATTCGCGGACCGTTCTCGGCAGTCCGATCGGAGGGGTCGTCGCGGTCCGATCGGAGGGGTTCGTCGCCTGGCGTGCCCGGTCGGCTGAGCCCCTACTCGTAGCTCAACGCCCGGATCACGTCGAGGCGGGCGGCGCGGCGCGCCGGCAGCACGGAGGCGATCAGACCCAGGACCATGCCCGCCACGGCGACCAGGGCCATGGTGGACAGCGGCGGCTCGTAGACGACGCCGGGGACCCCGGCGGCGAGGCCCTTGAGCAGCGCCCAGCCCAGCCCGGCGCCGACGACGATGCCAAGCACGGCGCCGATCAGCCCGATGACCAGGCTCTCGTCCGCGACCTGGCGCCGCACCTGCCAGCGGTTGGCGCCGAGCGCTCGCAGCACCCCGATCTCGCGCGTGCGCTCGATCACCGACATCGACAGCGTGTTGACGATCCCGAACAGGCTCGCGAACACCGCCACGGCGACGATCGCGTAGAAGATCGCGAACTGCTCGTTGACCCGCCGCTCGACGTCGGACTTCAGCTCATCGTTCGAGAGCACGGCCAGGTTGGGGTAGTGGCGGTCGACGATTCGCTCGACCTTGCGCTCCAGGATCGGGCGCGCGTCGGCCGAGGTCGCCTTGAGCGCCAGCTCCGAGTCGGCGTTGACCCCCCAGACGTCGCGCAGAGTGTCGAGCGACATCCCGATCGTCTGGCCCCCGAAGACGACCGTCTGGACGATCCCCGCGACGTGGGTGTGGCGCGAGCCCGACGGGCCCTGGAGCCGGATCCGGTCGCCGACCTCGAGCCCCGCCTCGTCAGCCTGCCCCTGGCCCACCGTCACCCAGCCGCGCTCGAGCCGATCGAACGCCTGCTCGCGGCTCGCGCCCTCGATGTCGGTCTGATCGACGGGGTCGTACTCGTCGGGCTTGAACGCGAACAGCAGGCCCTCGGAGCCGTGCTTTCCGCTCGGGCCCGGGAGGTTGGGGGTGAACAGGAAGCGCTCGCGCGCCACGACCGCGGCCTCCGGGATCTTCGCGAGACGGTCCCGAAGGTCCCTGTCAATCGTCTGCTGGGGCCCCTGGCCGGGGGCGAATCCGCGCGGCTGCACCGTCAGGTCGCGGGCGAAGCTGCGGTCGAACTCGTCCTCGATCGAGCTCAGGAAGCTGGCCCCGATGCTGTTGACGGCGACGACGAGCGAGAGGCCGATCATCAGGCCGGTCGCGGTCGCCGCGGTGCGCCCGGGATCGGAGCGCGCGGCATCGGCGGCGAGCCTGCCCTCGACCCCGAAGACGCGGCGAAGCGGCCACGACAGGACGCTCACCATCGGCTTGATCACGAACGGGGACACCATCGCGATCCCGAAGAAGATCGCGATCGTGCCGAGCATCCCGGCCGCGGCGACGATGGAGGTCGTCTCGTCGGCCGCCCCGAGCCAGAAGGCTCCGCCGAGGCCGAGGACGATCAGCACGACCCCGATCGCGGCGCGGCGGCGTCGGGGGCGGGAGCGCAGGCCCTCGGTGCCGAGAACGGCGCGGATCGGCGAGGTGCGCCCGGCGCGGCGCGCCGGCCACAGCGCGCCAGCCACCGACGTCCCGACCCCGGTGACCACAGCGGCGAGCAGCGCCCACCACGTGAATCGCAGCTCTCCCACCGGCACCTCGAGCACCTCGCGGGTGATCACCACGAGCCCCTTGGCGAGCGCGATCCCGAGGGCCAGCCCGATCACGGTACCGGCGACTCCGAGCAGCGCCGCCTCGATCAGCACCGAGCGGACGATCATCCCGCGGGTCGAGCCCAGCGTGCGCAGCATCCCGATCTCCCGGATGCGCTGGAGGACGGTCATGTTGAACGAGTTGAAGATCAGAAAGCCGCCGACGAACAGCGCCATCGCGGCGAAGAAGTAGAGGATCACGTTGAAGGCCTGGAGCTGCGACTCGACCTCGTCGGCCTTGGCGTCGGGGGTGGCCACCTTCGCCCCGCGCTCCAGGCTGTGCTCGAGCCGCCGCCGGACCTCCTGGATCGTGTCCTCGCCGCCGCTCACCGTGAGCTGGACCTCGTCGTAGCCGCGCGGCTTGTCCATGATCTCCCGGGCGGCGCCGAGCGGCATCGTCGCGAAGCCCTGGCCGCCGAAGTCGAGCCCGGTGGTGAACTTGAAAAGGCCGACGACCTCGAGCCGCTCAGTCCCCGACGGGGTGGCGAGCCGGATGCGGTCGCCGACCTCGATCTTGTTGGCGTCGGCCCAGCTCTGCTGGAGGGCGATCTCGCGGCCGTGCCGGGGCTTGCGGCCTGCGACCGTCTCGGTGTCGCTGAAGTCGGCCGCCCCGGGGTCCTGGCCGGCAACGTTGAGCGGCTCGCCGGTCACCTCGTCCTCGGGCTTGGCGGCGCCCGGCGGCGGTGCCGTCCCCTCGGCGCCCGGCGGCGGCGCGCCCTCGGGAGCCGCCGCGGGCGGCTCGGGCTCGGGCGGCGGGCGTTCCGTGTGCTCGATCAGGTCGAAGCGGGCCTGGACGTTGCCGACGGCCTCGGCGACGCCCTCGGTCCGCCTCACCTCGTGCAGCGTCGAGGTGCGAAGCGAGCCCGACGCCTGGGACCCGGAGACCACGAGGTCGGCGCGTCCGTAGATCGAGTCGAACAGGTCGCTGAACGTGCGCTGGATCGTCGCGCTCAGCAGAAGGACGCCGAGGATCATCGCGACGCCGAGCACGATGCCCGCGGCGGTGAGCAGGGCCCGCAGCCGCCGCGCCCGGAGCTGCCGCGGCGCCAGCGCCGCGAACGAGCGCATCAGCGCGACGGAGCGCGGCTCAGGACGTCGCGAAGCATGCCCGCGACCCGGCCGATCCGGGTGCGGTCGGGCTCGCCGTCGCCGCCGGCCTCGAGGCTCGCGAAGCTGTCCGCCACGCGCTGCGTCGAGCCGCCCTCAAGCTCGCCGGCCACCCGCCCGTCGCGCAGGAACAGGACCCGGCCAGCGGTCGCCGCCGCGCTGGGGTCGTGGGTCACCATCACGATGGTGTGGCCCTCGGAGCTGTTCAGCTCGCTGAGCAGCTCCAGCACCCCGGCACCCGAGCGCGAGTCGAGGTTGCCCGTCGGCTCGTCGGCGAGCACGAGCTCGGGACGCATCAGCAGCGCGCGGGCGATCGAGACACGTTGCTGCTCGCCGCCCGAGAGCTCCGACGGAAGGTGGTCGGCGCGCGCCGAGAGCCCGACCCGGGCCAGCAGCTCGCCCGCCCGCGCCCGCATCGCCTCGTCCCGCCTGCCTGCGATCAGCGCCGGCAGCAGGACGTTCTCCTCGGCGGTCAGCGTCGCGAGCAGGTTGTAGAACTGGAAGACGAAGCCGATCGTGTCGCGGCGCAGCGCGGTCAGCTCCGCGTCGTCGAGGCCCTCGTAGCGACGCCCGGCGAGCTCGATCGTGCCCGAGCTCGGCGACTCCAGCGCGCCCAGCAGGTGCAGCAACGTGCTCTTGCCGGAACCCGACGGACCCATGATCGCCAGCATCTCGCCGCGCGCGATCTCGATCGAGGCCCCGTCGAGCGCGCGGACCTCGGTCTCGCCGCTGCCGTAGAGCTTGGTCAGACCCCGCGTACGGACGGCGAGGGTCGGAGTGGCGCTCTCGATGGAGGTGGGCTGGGTGGAGGCCACGCGTCGAGGCTAGCTGAGCGGCCTAGGGACGCCCCAGCTCGTCCTTGAGCCGCTCGATGACGTCGACCGGGGTCGGATCGACGCCGCGCCGCGCCGCGAGGTGGAGCGACAGCAGGTCGCCGAGCATGACGGCCCACAGCAGGCGCTCCGTGCGGCTGTCCCCCACCGTCTCGACGTGCGCGACGTGGCTTGCGTTCGGCTCGATCAGCGACGCGGTGAGCTCGAAGCGCTGGCGCTCGCGCGGGTGCTGGTCGGGATCGGTCAGCATCACGGCGCTCATCGCGACGCCCTCCCCGGCGCCATCCCATCCGGCGATCTCGTTGTGATCGAGCTCGGGAAGCTCGTTCGCGAAAGCCGGCATCTTCGCGTTCTCGTTGAGCTGGCACTTCCACCTGTAGGCGACCGGCGCCGTCAGGTCGCTTCCGTAGATCGCGGGAACGGTGCCGTCGAGCGCATCGGCCAGTGCGCCGGCGAGCTCGCCGAGCTCCTCGCGACGCTCCTCCAGGCGTGCCGCCGAGCTGTCGATCTCCATCCGGATGGTGTCGGCGCCGCTGCACAGCGACGCCACCTCCGCGGCGACGGTGAACATGTAGCCGACCGCGGCCCGCGGCTCGAGGCCCGCGGGCAGGCCGATGATCGGCACCCCGTCCCGGCGCGCCGCATCGGCGATCGCGCCCCCGGTCGTGGCGACGATCCGCACCGCCCCGAGCGCCTCGGCCGCCTCGTAGCAGGCGATCGTCTCCTCGGTGTCGCCCGAGTAACTCGAGCACAGCACGGCGCGGTCGGTCGGAGTCCAGACCGGCAGCCCGTAGCCGCGGACCACGGTGAGGGGCCTACCGAGCCTCGAGCCGAGCGCGGCGATGGCGAGGTCGCCACCGATCGCGGAGCCACCCATGCCGCAGACGACGAGTCCCGAGCTCTCGACCGGCTCGAGCCGCGCCGACTCGACTCGCCACAGCGCGTCGCGCAGGTGGTCGGGCAGCGCCTCGACGGCGCCAAGCATGTCGCTGGAGTCGAGCGAGCGCAGCGAGGCCAGGTCGTCGCTCACGCGAACTCCTCCCCCGGCTGAACGCGACCCCCCTCCCCGACGGTCGCCCCGGGCGCGATCCGCGCGCCCTCGCCGACCACCACACCCGGCTCGACCGTCGCGCCCACCCCGACCTCGACGCCGGCGGCGAGGATCGTGCCGCGGACCTGCGCCTCGGCGCCGATGCGGCATCCCCGGTGGATCGCCGACTGCTCGATCACGGCACGCTCGCCGATCTCGCTGCCCGTTCCGACCACCGCCCTGGCGCCGACACGGGCGCCGGCGGCGACCTGGGTGCGCGTCTCGATCAGCGCCGGTGGCGTGAGCGTGGCGCCGGAAGCGACCTCGGCGTCCTCCTCGACGAGCAGGCCGTGCTCGTCGAGCCGCTCGCCGACATCGGTCCGGGCCCGGCGCTCGAGGATGTCCCAGCTCGCCTGGAGGTAGCGCTCCGGCGTGCCGATGTCCGTCCAGTAGCCGTCCAGGCGGCAGCCGTAGAGGCCGTGGCCGACGAGCTTCGGGAAGACCTCGCGCTCAATCGAGACCTCGCAATCCTCAGGAACGAGGTCGAGCACGCGCCTCTCGAGGACGTAGGCGCCGGCGCTGATCTCGTCGGTGTCGATCTGATCGGGCTCCGGCTTCTCGAGGAACTCGCGGATCTCGCCGTCCTCCTCCCTCCTGACCAGCCCGTACGCTGAGGGATCGTCGACCGGATAGAGGGCGAGCGTGGCTGTCGCGCCGCGCTCCTCGTGGAGCCGCATCAGCGCGGTGAGGTCGAGGTCGGTGAGAACGTCGCCGTTGAGCGCCAGGAAGCGGTCGTCGAGAAAGCGCTCGGCGAACTTGATCGCACCGGCGGTGCCGCGCGCCTCGGGCTCCTGGACATAGCGCAGCCGCGGCCCGCCGTCGCCGCCCTCGCCGAGCACGTCATGGACTCCCGCGGCGAGAAAGCCGCATGCCATCACCACGTCGTCGACGCCGTGATGGGCCAGCCAGTCGATCATGTAGCGGATCAGCGGCCGGTCGACCAGCGGCAGGACCGGCTTGGGCATCGTCAGCGTCAGCGGACGCAGACGGGTGCCCTCCCCCCCGACAAGGATCAGAGCCTGCACGCGACTATTCCCCGGCGCCCACGCCGCCCGGGCCGCCCGGACTGCCATTCGGGCGGCCGATGCCCTCGTAGGTGAAGCCCGCGTCGCGCAGCGCGGCGGCGTCGAGGAAGTTGCGACCGTCGACGATCAGCGGGTTGGCCATCCGCTCGCGCAGCTTGGCCCAGTCGAGCTCGGCGAACTCCGGCCACTCGGTGACCAGCACAGCCGCATCGGCGCCCTCGAGCGCCTGCTCCGCCGACGCCGCGAACTCGACGCTCGGCAGCAGCTCTCGCGCACGCTCCTCGGCTACCGGGTCAAAGCCGCGCACCGTCGCACCCTCGCCCTGGAGGCGAGCTGCGAGCACGAGGCTGGAGGCCCCTCGCATGTCGTCGGTGTCGGGCTTGAACGCCAGTCCCAACAGCGCCACCTCCTTCCCGGCCAGGGATCCAAGATGCTTCTCGAGCTTGCCGATTACCCGCCGCTTCTGAAGCTCGTTCACCTCGATCACGGAGCTGAGCAACTGGAAGTGGTACCCCGTGTTCCCGGCAAGGATCTTGAGCGCGCTGACATCTTTCGTAAAACAAGACCCGCCGTACCCGATCCCGGCCCGCAGGAACGACGGGCCGATCCGGTCGTCGAGACCCATACCCCGGGCGACCTCGGTCACGTCCGCCCCAACCTCCTCCGAGACATTTGCGATCTCGTTGATGAACGAGATCTTCGTGGCGAGGAATGCGTTCGAGGCGAGCTTGATCATCTCAGCGCTGGCAACATCTGTGCGAACGAGCTCACCCCCTAGCGGCTCGTAGATCGCGGTAACCGCGTCGGCGGCCCATGCGTCATTGGGCGCCGCGCCGATCACGACGCGGTCCGGGTGCATGAAGTCCTCGACCGCCGTCCCCTCCTTGAGGAACTCCGGGCACGAAACGTAAGCCAGGCCGGGAAGGTCGCGCTTGATCGCGGCTCCGGTACCTGCCGGAACTGTGCTCTTCATCACCAGCGCATGGTCGCCGTCGCCGCCCAGCCCGGCGACGACCGCGTGGACGCGCGACAGGTCGGCGTCGCCCGAGTAGGTCGGCGGGGTGTCGACGCACACGAACAGAAGCCGCGCCGCGTCGAGGACGTCGTCCATCGAGGTCGTGAAATGCAGCCGCTCGGCGTTTCGCTGGACGAGCTCGGGCAGGCCGGGCTCGTGGATCGGGACCTCGCCGGATCGCAGCGCCTCGACCTTGGCCTCGTCGACGTCCATCGCCCGGACCTCGTGGCCGACTTCGGCGAAGCACGCCGCCGTGACGAGCCCGACCCAGCCGACGCCGACCACGCCGATCGTCTCCCTATCGGTCATCGGCTCATGCCGAGCCCCTCACTTGGGCGCGACATCCTCCACCGTCTCGGCGATCTCGAGCATCTGTGCCTCGTCGATCGACTGGAGCAGGGAGTTGCTGATCCAGTACGACCCCTCGTCGGTGTGCCAGGCGACCATTCGCAGCCGGTCGCCGTCGTAGAAGAGGTCGTACTCGCGCTTGCCGATCTCCCGCGTCTCGCTCGGGTTGTCGAGGATCGGTGGGTCCTCCCAGGTCGTCCCGGAGACTCCGTAGTACTCGCCGAGCAGCGGCGTCTGGACCACGAACTTGTAGATCTCCTGAACGTCGCCGTCCTCGTCTTCGACCTCGTAGGTGCGCGAGTCGGCGCTGAACTGGGCGCCGGGGGTCAGCTTGGTCGGATAGAAGACCGGGAACTTGGTGGAGCGGACGAAGCGCTCCGCGAGGTGGCGTCCGAACTCGCTCGAGTCGATCAGGCTGGGCTCGGGCGCAGGCTCGTCGTGGCCGCCCCCACCTCCACCGCCTCCGCCGCCGGAGTCCTCGCCTGAGGTGCCCCCGCCGCGCGGGCCTTCGGTGTCCTCGAGGCCCTTGAACTGGTTGATGGCCGCCTGCATCTCCTCCTGGGAGACGGTGACGTACGACGGCCCGAGATCTCCCTGGAAGTGGATCTCCTTGATCGGCGCGTCGGCGACGCTCAGGAACAGCTTCAGCACCTCGAGCATCGTCTGCGGATCCTCGATGTCGGACGTCGTGTACTTGGTGAAGATGTTGATCAGCTCGTCGCGGTCGCGGAACAGGCGTCCGGGACCGATCTTCTGGCGCGCTTCGCGCAGGAAGTCCTGCTGGCGCGCCGTGCGCGTGATGTCCGTATCGGCATGGCGGAAGCGCACGTACTGGAGGGCCTTCTCGCCGCACAGCATCTGGTATCCGGCCTCGACGTCGATCTCGGCGTAGCTCGCCTCGGGCGGCACGTAGTAACGGCGGTCGACGTCCACGTACACGCACTCGATCGCGTTGACCGCCCTGACGAAGCCGGTGAAGTCGACATTCACCACGTGGTTGATCTCCAGGCCGGTGAGCTGCTGGACGGTCTTCAGGGTCAGCTTCGGCCCGTCGAGGGCGTACGCGGCGTTGAGCCTGTCGATTCCGTACCCGGGGATGTTGACCTTGAGGTCGCGGGGCAGCGAGAACAGCGCGATCGCGTTCTGGTTCGGGTCGAGGCGCAAGAGCATCGTCGTGTCCGAGCGCGCCGAGGGATCGCCGGGGCGCTGGTCGGAGCCGAGGATGAGGATCGTCTGCGGCTCACCCCCCTCGACCTGGGCGAGCTGCTTCTGCACGCCCTCGATCCCACCCAGCCCCTTGGCGATGTCGGTCAGGTAGAGCAGCCCCGTCACCGCGGTCGCCGTCGCCATCGAGATCACGATCACGAACGACGCCGCGAGGAAGCGCAGCCAGAGGCGGGCCTTGGGCGCCTTGTCGTCCGCGTCCGCGACCGGCTGCGCGGGACCGAGCGCCGGCGCCCGAGGGCTGGGCGGCGGCGCCGCTTCCGCCGCGACCGCGGCTCCGACCGCGACCTCGGATTCCTCCTCGGCCTCTTCTTCGGCCTCCTCTTCCTCGGGCTCCTCCTCTGGCTCCTCCTCTGGCTCCGCAGGCTCCTCTTCGGCCTCCTTCTCCGGCTCCCCTGATTCCTCCTCCGGCTCCTCGCCGACCTCCTCGTCCTCGGCGACTTCCACCTCGTCCTCGGCGTCCTCAAGCTCGACTTCTCCGGCCGCGCCGCCGCCGGCCCCCGCGGCGGCGGCCCGCTCGGCCGCCTCCTCCGCGTCGCCCAGCGCCAGGACATCGGCCTCGATCGTCTCCTGCTGAACGCGCGCGGCAAGGGAGGCGGGGTCGGCGCCGGCGGCCGCCTCGTGCTCGTCAATCTCTCCCGGATCGTCGTCACCGTCATCGGGCTCGGAGGCCATCTCGGCTCCGAACCCCTCGCCGAAGTCGCTCTCGAGCGCCGCCTCGAACTCCTCGGTGAACCCGCTGCGCCGGGAGCGGGCGCCGCTCTCGTCGTCCGCGGCCTGCGCGTCGTCGATCGCCTCGTCGCCGTCGCGGGGGGGCTTGTCGCTGTCCGACGGCGTCACGAGGCCTCATCCTCGGCGAGCCGCGCCGGCAGGGCCTCGATGAACTGGATCAGGGCATGGCGGTAGCTCGCCAGCGAGGGGATCGAGACCCACTCCTCGGGGCCGTGGTGGCCGGCGCCGACGGGACCGAACTCGACCGCGGGTATCCCCGCGCGCAGGAACGACACCGCATCGGAGGCGCCGTCGCGGCCGACGCTCATCACCTCGGTGCGGTGATGCGGCGCGGCCGCCTCGCAGAGCGCACGCACGTAGACCGAATCCGGGTCAACCGCGGCCGGCGGGCGGACGAACGTCGAGATCACCTGCGCGGTGGGCAGCTCACGCACCTCCTCGAGGATCATCGACGGATCCTGCTCGGGCAGGTAGCGGATGTCCACATCGATGATGCACGTGTCGGGCACTTTGTTGAGGGCGTCGCCGCCCAGGATCCGGCCGAGGTTGATCGAGGGGCGGTCAAACAGCTCGGAGCTCTGCCTCGCAAACGGTAGCGACTCGATCGTGCGGAACACGTCCAGCGCCCTGAGGATCGCGTTGTCCCCCAGCCACGGCGTCGAGCCGTGAGCCGCCCGACCGCTGACCTCGAGGCGCATCGCCAGCACCCCCTTGGCCTGGACCCCGATGTGCATGTCGGTGGGCTCACCGGTGATCGCGAAGTCGCCCGCGAAGCCCTCCGCGACGAGCTGGTCCGAGCCCCGCTCGACCTCCTCCTCGGACTCCTCGTCGGGGACGACTCCCAGCCTCACCCGCACCGGGGCGCTGTCGCGCAGGTCGTGCATCGCCAGCAGCATCGCCGCGAGCGCCCCCTTCATGTCGTAGGCGCCCCGACCGAACAGCCGCTCGCCCTCGAGGCGGGGCTCGAACTGCCCCGGCCTGCCGGGAACGACGTCGAGATGCCCATGCAGGATCACCGTCGGACCCTCGGAGGGGCCGACCTCGGCGATCGTCACCGGCAGGCCCCGAACGCCGATCTGGCGGGCCTCGATGTCGCGTGCCTCGAGCCAGCCCTTCACGAACCCCGCGGCGAGCCGGATCTCCTCCGGCTGCGAGGTGTCGTATGCGATCAGCTGCTCGGTGAGAGCCCGCTCGTCCACGGGGAGCGAGGCTACTCGGCTACTTCAAGGAAAGCCTCGGCACGAGCCTTGTCGCGCTCGGCTTGATCGTGCGACGCGGAATCCTCCTCTGACTCCGCGAGGCGGCGCTCCGCGTCCTCGAGGCGCTGCTTGAGCTCCGAGGGGTCGAGCTCATCCGGCGGAATCGCCTCGCCGATCAGCACGACCGCCTTGTTCGCGAACACCTCCAGCCAGCCCTCGGCCTGGGCGTAGCGGATCGTCTCGCTGTCGGAGACGTGGATGCGAAGCTCGGCCGGGACCAGCCGGCCGACCAGCGGGGCGTGGTTGGCGAGGATTCCGACCTCGCCGACGGCGGTGCGCGTCGAGAGCTGGCGAACCTCACCGTCGTAGACCGGGCCCTCCGGGGTCAGCACCTGGGCGCGAAACGTGTGCTCCTCGGCCATCGCGGGCTAGCGCTCCTCGGACTCCTCGGACTCCTCGGACTCCTCGGACTCTCCGGCCTCCCGCTCGCCCTCCTCGGCATCCTTTTCGTCCCCGCCTTCGTCCGCCTTGGCGCCGCTTGCATCCTCGACCACCTGGTCGATCGTGCCCTTCATGTAGAAGGCGCGCTCGGGGATGTCGTCGTGCTTGCCCTCGACGATCTCCTTGAAGCCGCGCACCGTCTCCTCGACGGGCACGTACTCGCCGGAGCGCCCCGTGAACGCCTCGGCGACGAAGAACGGCTGTGAGAGAAAGCGCTCGATCTTGCGGGCCCGGTTCACGGTCTGCTTGTCCTCGTCCGAGAGCTCGTCGATGCCGAGAATCGCGATGATGTCCTGAAGCTCCTTGTAGCGCTGCAGCACCTCCTGGACCCGGGTCGCGGTCTCGTAGTGCTCCTCGCCGAGGATGTCGGGCTTGAGGATCGTCGACGTCGAGTCGAGCGGGTCCACGGCGGGGTAGATCCCCTTCTCGGAGATGCCCCGCGACAGCACGGTCGTCGCGTTGAGGTGCGCGAACACCGATGCCGGCGCCGGGTCGGTGAGGTCGTCGGCCGGAACGTAGATCGCCTGCACCGAGGTGACCGATCCCTGCTTGGTCGAGGTGATCCGCTCCTGGAGCTCGCCCATCTCGGTCTCGAGCGTGGGCTGGTAGCCGACCGCGGAGGGCATCCGCCCGAGCAGCGCCGAGACCTCCGAGCCCGCCTGCACGAATCGGAAGATGTTGTCGATGAAAAGCAGCACGTCCTGGCCGCCCTCCTCACGGAAGTACTCGGCCATCGTCAGCCCCGCGAGGCCGACCCGCAGCCGGGCGCCCGGCGGCTCGTTCATCTGGCCGAAGACGAGCATCGTCTTGTCGAGGACGCCGGATTCCTTCATCTCGAGCCACAGGTCGTTGCCCTCGCGCGAGCGCTCACCGACGCCGCAGAACGCCGACAGCCCCTCGTGCTCCTCGGCGATGTTTCGGATCAGCTCCTGGATCAGCACCGTCTTGCCGACCCCGGCGCCCCCGAACAGCCCGACCTTGCCGCCCTTGGCGTAGGGGGCGAGCAGGTCGATCACCTTGATCCCCGTCTCGAGGATCTCCTGGCTCGGGGTCAGATCCTCGACCTCGGGCGCTGGGCGGTGGATCGGCCACCGCATGTCGCCCTCGACCGCATCGCCCTCGTCGATCGGTGCGCCGAGCAGGTTGAAGAGCCGGCCCAGCGTCTCGCGTCCGACCGGCACCGTGATCGGCCCGCCGGTGTCGATCACGTCGTCGCCGCGGCGCAGCCCGTCGGCGGCGTCCATCGCGACGGTGCGCACACGGTCGTCGCCGAGGTGCTGCTGGACCTCGAGGACGAGGTCGAGCGCGCGGCGGCCCTCGCCCTCCGGGACCTCGATCTTGAGCGCGTGGTAGATCTCGGGCAGCTTGTCCGGGAAGGCGACGTCCACCACGACCCCCTGGACCTGCTCGACCTTGCCGACGTTTCCGTTCTCGCTAGCCATTCGTCTCCTTGCTGCTTGATCAGCCGAGTGATTCCGCCCCGGCGACAACCTCCAGGATCTCCTGCGTGATCTCGGCCTGCCGCACGCGGTTCATCTCCAGCGTCAGGTTCGTGATCATGTCGTTGGCGTTCTCCGCCGCGTTGCGCATCGCGGTCATCCGCGCGCCGTGCTCCGACGCGGTGGACTCCAGCAGCGCCCGGAACACCGACAGGTCCACGTAGTCCTTGAAAAGCATCGGCAGGAGGTGCTCGGGCTCCGGCTCGTAGATCCACAGCGACCGCTCCTGTGCCTCCGCGAGCTCGGGGTCCTCCGGCTGCTCGGGCTCGGGGACGCCGGCCCCGAAGACCTCGGCATGCTGAAGCGGGAGCAGCGTCTGGCGCCGCACGTACTGGGTGAGCGGCGAGACGTAGCGGTTGTAGATCAGGTCGACGCGGTCGAAGTCCTCGTCCACGTAGGCCGAGGTCAGCGCGTCTCCGATCTCGCGCGCGTTTGCGAACCCGGGGCGGTCGGTGAAACCGACGTACGAGGCCTCGACCGGCTCGCCGCGGAACTCCAGGCTGGAGTTGCCTCGCCGGCCGACGACGTGGAAGACGACCTCGGCGCCGCTGGACTCGAGCTCGCGCCGCAGCTGCACGCCGGCGCGGATGATCTGGGTGTTGAACGCTCCGGCGAGGCCGCGATCGCCGGTGACGAGCAGGATCCCGACGCGGTTTTCGTCCTCGCGCTCCTCGAGCAGCGGGATCCGGGGAATCCCCTCCGCCGCCTCGGCGACCCGGCGGGTCATCTTGCGGATCGCCTGCGCGTAGGGACGCATGGCCGCGATGCGCTGCTCGGCGCGCCGCAGCCGGGCGGCGGCGACCATCTCCATCGCGCGCGTGATCTTCTGGATGTTCTTCACGCTCGCGATCCGGGTCCTGACTTCCTTCTGGGTGGCCATGGTCTGGAGCTCCTAAGCGGGAGCCTCCTCCTTCTCACGCTCCTGGTCGGACTCGGCCTCGCGCTCGGCGCCGGCGACGGTCTCCGCGGCCTTCTCGCGCTCTCCTTCGGCCTCCTCCTCGGCCTCCGCCTCCTCGTCGGTGCGGCCGGGTCGCTCGTGCTCGACGTCCGACTTGATCCGGTCCGACTCGCCTTCCTCGAGCGGCTGGCCCTCCTCGTCGAAGTCGGGACCGAAGTCGTCGACCATCTCGGCGATCGCATTGCCCAGGGTCTCCTCGTCCTCGTCGGACAGCTCGCCCGACTCCTCGATCCGCTTCATCAGCTCACCCTGCTCGGAGTGCATCCGCGACAGCAGGTCGCCGAGGAAGTCACCGACGCGCTCGGTCTTGATCCGGTCGAGATATCCGCCCGTCCCGGCGTAGGTCGAGGCGACCTGGTCGGAGACCGAAAGCGGCGAGCGCTCGTTCTGGTTGAGCGCCTCGACGAGGCGCTCGCCGCGCGCCAGGCTGCGCTGCGTGTCGGGGTCGAGCTCGGAGCCGAACTGCGCGAACGCCTCGAGCTCGCGGTACTGCGAGAGGTCGAGGCGCAGCTTGCCCGCGACCTTCTTCATCGCCTTGGTCTGCGCGTTGCCCCCCACCCGGGACACCGAGATGCCGACGTTGATCGCCGGTCGCACGCCCGAGTAGAAGAGGTCCGACTCGAGGAAGATCTGGCCGTCGGTGATCGAGATCACGTTGGTCGGGATGTACGCGGACACGTCGCCGGCCTGGGTCTCGATGATCGGCAGCGCCGTGAGCGAGCCGCCGTCGAGCTCGTCCGAGAGCTTCACCGCCCGCTCGAGCAGCCGCGAGTGCAGGTAGAACACGTCGCCGGGGTAAGCCTCGCGGCCAGGGGGCCGGCGCAGCAGCAGCGACATCTGGCGGTACGCGTACGCGTGCTTGGTGAGGTCGTCGTAGATGCACAGGGCGTGCTTGCCCGAATAGAGGAAGTGCTCCCCGATCGCGCAGCCGGCGTACGGCGCCATGTACTTGATCGGCGCCGCCTCGTCGGCGGACGCGGCGACGATGATCGTGTTGTCCATCGCGCCGTTCTCCTCCAGGGTCTCCATGACCTGGACGACGGTTGACATTCGCTGGCCGATCGCCACGTAGATGCAGATCAGGTCCTTGTCGCGGTTGTTGATGATCGTGTCGATCGCGATCGCCGTCTTGCCGGTCTGGCGGTCGCCGATGATCAGCTCGCGCTGTCCGCGCCCGATCGGGATCATCGAGTCGATCGCCTTCAGGCCCGTCTGCATCGGCTCCTTGACGGGCTGGCGCTGCACCACGCCGGGCGCCTTGAACTCGGCAGGGCGCGTCTCGCTCGTCGAGACGTCGCCCTTGTCGTCGAGCGGCCGTCCGAGCGGGTCGACCAGGCGCCCGAGCAAGGCCTCCCCAACCGGGATCTCGAGCAGGTTGCCGGTCCGCTTCACGGTGTCGCCCTCGACGACCTCTTCCCACTCTCCGAACAGCACGGCTCCGACGTTGTCCTGCTCGAGGTTGAGCGCCAGCC
Source organism: Solirubrobacterales bacterium (assembly GCA_035637595.1). Taxonomy (GTDB): domain Bacteria; phylum Actinomycetota; class Thermoleophilia; order Solirubrobacterales; family 70-9; genus DASPWW01. The sequence continues at coordinate 15,505 of DASPWW010000042.1, forward strand.
CGACGACGTCGTGCGGCAGCTCGAGCATCTCGAGCGCCATGCAGTTCTCGAGCCCGTGGACGCGAGCGATGCCGTCCCCGATCGAGAGCACGGTCCCGACCTCGGTTAGCTCGGCGGCGTCCGTCTCGAGGCCCTCGATCCGCTCCCTGAGGATCTTGGTTATCTCGTCGGGCTTTATCTCCATGTGGACGGGTCTCCCTTCGGCCTGGTCGGCGGTGGCAGCAGTTCGCTACGCCGCCCTGGCGATTTCCCTTCTAAGTCTCTCCAGTCTCGTCCTGATGCTGGTGTCGAGCACCATGTTCCCGACCTGGAGCACGAGCCCGCCGAGGATGCTCTCGTCGACGTCGCTCTCGAGCTCCACCTTGCGGTCGGTCTGCTTCGAGATCTCCTCCCCGACTTGCCTCGCGACCTGGGGATCGAGCTCGACGGCGCTCGTCAGCTTGACGTCGAGCTGGCGGTTCTCCTCCGCCCACAGCCGATCGAGCTCGCGCCGGATGCGAAAGATCGCCGGCATGCGGTGCTTCTCCGCCAGCAGCTCGAGGAAGTTCACCAGCTCGGGCTCGGCGCCCGACACCGCGGTGGCGATTCCGTCGCGCTTCTCCGCCGAGGAGAAGTAGGGGCTGAAGAAGAACACCGCCAGCTCGCGGTTCTGATCGAGGACGTCGGCGAACTGGCCGAGCTGGTCGCGGATCTCATCGAGCTTGCCCGCGTCCTTCGCGGCCTCGAACAGGGCCTTGGAGTAGACGCGGGCTATCTCCTCCATCACGCCCCGTCCCCGTCGCCGGCCAGGGTGGAGAAGTCCGCCTCGGCGAGAGCCTCCTCGACGAGGCGCCTGTGGTCGGCTTCGTCGAGGGTCTTGCGCGTCACCCGCTCGGTGGCGAGCACGGTGAGGTCGGCGACCTCCTTGCGGATGCGCTCGAGTGAGCGCCGAGTCTCCACCTCGATGTCCTTGCGCGCCGCGGCGACGAGCTCCTCGCGCTTGGCCTTGCCGTCCTCGGTGGCCTCGGACTTGAGCGTGTCGGCCGCGTTGCGGGCCCGGGCGATGATGTCATCCGCCTGCTCGCGCGCCTCGGTGAGCCGCTTGCGGTACTCCTGGAGCAGCTCATCGGCGTCTCGTCGCTGGCGATCGGACTCCTCGATGTTCTTGCGGATCGCGTTGGCGCGCTCCTCGAGGGCCTGGCCGATTCGCGGAAAGGCGAGCTTGGAGAGCACGTACATCGTGACCCCGAACGCGAGCAGGGTCCACAGCATCAACCCGAGGCCGGGCGAGACGAGGAAGCTTCCGCCCTCGTCGGAGCTCTCGGCGGCGAGCAGGAGAGGTGCGGCTATGTCTGCGGCGAGCTCCAAGATCGGGCCTCTAGAGGAAGAACGCGATCAGCCCGAAGATGAAGGTGTAGAAGGCGACCGCCTCGGTCAGTGCGAACCCGAGCCAGCGGATGGCTTGAAGCTCGCCCTTCATCTCCGGCTGGCGTGCGACGGACTCGATCTCCTTGCCGAAGATGATCCCGATGCCGATCCCGGCTCCGATCGAGCCGAGGCCCGCGCCGACGCCGAGCGCGATCGCCTTGCCGGCGTCGGTGATTCCCGTGTCGGTGATGCCGCTCTGCTGAGCCAGCGGTAGTACGAGGTCAACCATTGGACAACTCCTTTGCTAGTGCGTCTCGGCGGTCGCGCCGCCGATGTAGATAGCGGTCAGGATGGAGAAGATGAACGCCTGAAGAGTCGCGATCAGGACCAGCTCGAAGACGAAGAACGCGAACGCAATCGGGAGGGTCAAGAGGCCGAGAGCCGCAACTCCCAGCAGGACGGCAAGCCCGCCGCCCATGAACAGGATCAGGAGGTGGCCGGCGAGGATGTTCGCAAACAATCGCACCGAGAGCGAGATCAGGCGCACCATGTGGGAGAGGACCTCGATCGTGAAGATCGCGCCCTTGCCGATCGGGTTCATGTCCTCGAGGCCTGGCGGAAGCCAGCTCGCAAAGTACTTGAAGAACCCCTTCTCGCGGATCCCTTCGACGTTGTACGTGATCCAAACGACGATCGTCAAAACGAGCGGGATCGAGAGGTTGGCGGTGGCGGCATATAGCGCAAATGTAGGAACCTCGAGCCCGAGGATGTCGATCGGATTCTCCGTGCTGGTGGGGAGCGGCAGGTAGCCGATCATGTTCGAGAACCAGATGAAGAAGAACAGGCCGGCGATGAACGGAAACCACTTCAGCGCGAGACGCTCGTCGAGGTTGGTGCGCGTGATGTTGTTGCGGGTCAGGTCGTAGGCCAGCTCGACCATCATCTGCACGCGGTTTGGCTCGCGCTTCATGCGGTTGGCGAGAAACGTCATTACGCCGATCGTCGCCGCGCTCGCCAGGACCAGGTAGAGGACCGCCTTGTTGATCGACAGGTCGATCCCGCCGATCTCGATCGGGATCCAGGGCTCGAGCAGGAACTCGTTCTGGGGCTGGAACTCGTCGTTTTCCCCGGCACTGCCAAAGATCACCCCGACCAGGATCAGGATCGCCAGATAGAGCCCGACCCCGATCAGCACTTTGAGTCGGGTGCTCACGAGTGGGTCTCCCCGGACTCGAGCAGCCGAGTGGCGAACAACCCCGTCAGGTGCGCCGTGACCAGCGCCGCGGCGAGCGCCGCGGCGGCGAGCCCGTCCTCGCGCTCGCCGAGCAGCCCGACGAGCAGGATGGCGAGCGCCACGATCCACACCCGCCCGAGCGTTGCCGCGGCGAGCGACCCCAGCGCCGCGTTGCGCTTCCCACCGGCGAGCGAGCGGACCACGTGCCGATCCACGGCGATCTGAACGCCGGCCTGGGCGAGCCACACCGCGGCGATCACGGCGTAGCCGAGCATCGGAAGCCCGGCGACGAGGAAGACGGGCAGCGCCAGCGCGAGCAGAACCAGATCGGGATGGCGAGCCAGCGCGCCGGCCCACCCGTGGCCCCGCGGCGGGCTAGACGTCTCTAAAGCGAGCGTAGACAAGCGCGCATCCGCCGACGACTCCTGCGAACAGCCCCGCGAGGCCAAACGGGACGGCAAGGCCCACCAGCAAGCCGAGCCCGTACCCGCTCAACGCGCCGATCACCATCACCGCCACCACCGTGGCCCCGGCCGTCGCGGCATCCGCGCCCGACCTCATCGGGCTCTCCGGGGATGTCGAAGTCGCGGCTTTCCAATCGGAATCGGGACGATCGTGAGGGATTCGTGCGCCGCGAGCGCGACGCCAGCCTGGGCGCCGAATATATCCGAAATTGGGCGGTTCCCCGACTCGCCTGGAGCGGGCGTCTCGCGCCGGGTAGGGCAGGACGAGCGCGGCGCGGGACAATCGCCCGGCGCCGCGCCGTCCCGACGGGCCGGGTCAGCTCAGTGGTGCTGTCAGCAGGTCGAGCTGGGTGCCGAGGACCTGCTCGGCACGGTTGACCTGCGGCGTGATGCGGGTGACGCCCATCGTGCCGGCGTCGACGCCCGAGGTGCCGATCGAGCCCAGGTGCAGGCCCGTGGTGACGATCACGCCGACGGCTCGGCCATCGGCGCTGATGATCCCGCTTCCGGAGTCGCCCGGGACCACCGCGCCCTCAGCGTAGACGTGGTCGGGGTTTGGCATCCCGAGCGCGAGCGCGCTGCGCGCCGGCAGCACGCTGCCCACCGCCACGCCGTTTCCGTAGTGGTTGAGCACCACGGTGCTGGACGTTCGGTCGTCGTTCGTCCCGGTGGGCCCGCCGAAGTGGCACATCTGCGGGCTGGATGCGACCCCCGGGTCGAGGCGGATCAGCGAGAAGTCCTTGGGGTCCTGGAGGATCGCGTAGGCGAACTCGCCGACCCGGTTGCCGGCGGCATCACGCGCAACCGGTCCCGTGCCCGGCGCCCACGAGCGCTCGCCCGCGTCGCTGGCAAACGGTCCCTCGCCGAGGATGCAGTGCCCGGCGGTGCCGATGTAGCGGCTGCCGTCGGAGGCCGAGAACAGGAAGTTGAACGTGCACTGGCCGACGTCGCTCTCGACGATCGCGCCGGGGCGCACGCCCGGGCACGGCCCCGTGCCGACCGGAGAGGCCGCCGGGACCGGGATCAGCTCACATGGCTCGCCGCCGAGCGTCCAGTTCGCCTCGCCCGCCTGGGCAGGTGACGCGGCGACCAGTCCGGCCACCGCTACGGCGGCGACCGTCAGGGCTGCTCTCAAACGCACTGAGACTCCTCCGGAGGTCCGCCATCCCTGAGCTCACCGATCCGTGCGCGCCCACGGCGCTGCGCGACCACGCCTACCCGGGGGTAGGGCACCGCCAAACATCGAGCTGCGGGACCGGCGCTACGAGGAGGAGGAGCCGTCGCCCTGCAGCGGGCGCATCGCCTCCGCCTGGGCACGGCCCCGGCTGCCGTCGGCATCGACCCGCACTGCGCGGTCCTCGGCGATCAGCTCGCACAGCAGCTCGACGACCATGGGGTCGAACTGGCTGCCGGAGTTTCGCTGCAGCTCCTCGACCGCGTCGTCCACGTCGATGCTCGGCTTGTAGGAGCGCTCCGACGTCATCGCGTCGAACGCGTCGCAGACGAAGATGATGCGCGCGCCGAGGGGTATGTCGTCGCCGGCGAGCCCGTCCGGGTACCCCCGCCCGTCCCAGCGCTCGTGGGTCCAGCGAACGAGCCGCGCGACCGGGTCCATGGCGGGCGCCGCCTCGAGGATGCGCTCGCCGACCAGGGTGTGGGTGCGCAGCAGCGCCCACTCCTGATCGTTGAGCGGGCCGGGCTTGTGGAGGATCTCGTCCGGGATCGCCATCTTGCCGATGTCGTGAAGCTCGGCCGCTCGCGCCAGGACGTCGAGCTCCTCGGCGGTCAGAGCGAGGCGCTTGCCCAGCTCGAGCGACAGCTTCGCGACGCCTTGGAGGTGGTCGCCCAGCTCTGGCTCGCGCTCGCGCAGCACGCTCATGAGCACGTTGCGGGTCTGGCGACCCGCGGAATCGATCCGCATTCCCTTCTCGGCGTACATGCGGCGGTCGGCGAGGCGCAGCGTCTGGGTGGGCTCTGTGGCCTCCTGCGGGATGCGCACGGCGCCATGCGAGCAGGTGATCGAGAAACCCTCACCCTCCTCGGAGAGCGCCGCGCTCGCGGCGGCGAGGATCGACTCGAGCTTGACCTCGTCGCCCGACGAAATGATGACGCAGAACTCGTCGCCGCCCAGCCGGTAGGCCGTGCCGAAGGGCTTGACCGCCGCCGCGAGATTGCGGCCCAGGCGGTTGAGCAGCAGATCGCCCGCCCCGTGGCCGTAGCTGTCGTTGTAGGCCTTGAAGCCATCGAGGTCGAAGATCCCGAACGCCGTCCCGCTCCCGTTTGGCGCTCCGCGCGAGTCGAGCGCCCGCTGGAGGTCGGTGAGCAGCTTGCGACGGTTTCCGAGGCCGGTCAGCGCGTCGGTCACGGACTCGCGGCGCACTGTCCCCAGCAGGCGGCTGTTGTCCGCGAAGGCGACGAACAGGCGCAGCACGACGACGGCGAGCGTCGCGGTTGCGAGACCGGCCGAGAGTGGGTTGAGGGGGCGAGTGAGGTCGTTCACCTGAAGAGCCACCGCGACGATCGCGAACAGCGACGGAAAGAACAGCGAGCGATCCGTGCTCGTCGGCACCGACGCGGCGCGTCCCGCCCCGGTCCACGCGGCGAGCGCGATCAAGCCCGCGGCAACCATCCACACGGTGTCGATCTCGGTCCGCTGGACCATCGAACCGGTCGCGTCCTGGTAGACGTAGACGGCGTCGGCGATCCCGCTCCCCACCAGTCCGCCGGCGATCAGGCCCCAGTCGCGGCGCCCCGCCGTGGCGCCGACTATCGCCACGGCGCCGACCACGAAGGCGATCAGCGCGATGTCTCCGAGCGGATACGCCAGGTTGACGGCGACCTCGGAGGAGGTGCCGTGCGCCAGCTCGGTCAGCGCCGGATGGAGCAGTGCCGTTCCCAGCGCGGCCGCGGCCAGCGCGCCGATCCCACCGTCGAGCCACATGCTCGAGCCGAAGCGCGGCACCCGGGCCTTGACGAGCAGCACGATCCCGGCGAACAGCGCCGGGTATCCGGCGAGGAAGAGCAGGTCCGCGGCAGAGGGATAAGGAGGGTGAGACTGCCCGGAGAGGACGACGGTCCAGTAGAGGTCGCCCGCACCCCAAAACGCGAGCCCGGTGCCGAAGGCGAGCCAAGCCCAGCGCTCGTCGGCCACGGAGACGCCGCGCAACAGGCACGCGGCGGCGGCGGCGATCAGGACGGCGTTGTAGAGGTAGTCGTCGAACCACGAGTCGACGCTGGGGCCCCCGAAGCCGAGCACGGTGTGCAGCGCGTGCAATAGGACCCCGGCCGCGATGGCGCCGAGGAGGGTCAGGACCGGTATGCGCGTGTACCCAGAAAGAGACGTCATATTGGAGCCGGCCTCCATGCGCAGCTCGATTCGGGAGGCTCTTTGCTGCTATCGGCAGCGCCGGCGGCAAGGTTGAGCGTGAACGGTGGCCGTCGCGAGGCCGCCCGCCGGCTTCGACTCGCGCCCGCTCCGGACGATCCCTCAGTCCTGGGCCGGTCCCACCGCCTCGAAGTCCCCGGTCTCGGGGTCGACGCTCTCCAGCTCCCCGGTGTCGGGGTTGACGGCGGCGAAGCTTCCCGTCTCCAGCTCGTGGGCCACACCGGCGTCCACCTCCGCCTCCGCCGGTGGAGGCTCCCCGGCGGGCCGCAGGTCCAGCATCTGGCGAAGCCTGATGCGGCGCAGCTTGAGGATCTCCAGCGCGACGAGCACGTAGGCGCTCGCCGCCAGCGTGGCTACCCCGCAGGCGATGATCACGGCCGTCCATGCGGGGTCGAAGTGCCCGTGGTCGTCGCTGTAGGGGACGAAGCGCAGCGCCAGCGCCAGCGCGGCCATGATCAAGGCCCAGCCGTACAGGTAGGCGAGCGTCTTGCGCTGCGCGAACCCGATGTTCGTCAGGCGATGATGGAAGTGCGAGGTATCGCCGACGTAGATCGGACGGCGGTACTTCAGCCGCTTCGCGATCACGAAGCCCGAGTCGAGGATCGGGACCGCGAGCACGATCAGCGGGAAGAACAGGGCCACCACCGCGTTGGTCTTCAACGCTCCCTGTACGGCGACGATCCCGAGGAGGTAGCCGAGCAGGTTCGACCCGCTGTCTCCCAGGAAGCTCGAGGCGGGGGGAAGGCCGTGTCGGAGGAAGCCGATCGCCCCGCCCGCCGTGAGCGCGGCGAGCGCTGCGGCGGCCGTCCTGTCGAGCGACAGGGCGATCACCGCGAGCGTCACCCCCGAGATCGCGCAGACGCCGGCCGCGAGCCCGTCGACGCCGTCTATGAAGTTGATGACGTTGATGACCGCGACGATCCCGAGCATCGTCAAGACCATCCCGAGATCGACGTCGCCGAGCAGCGGCAGCTCGCCGAGATCCACCGAGCCCGGCGCGACCTGACCCATGAAGGGGAGCGTGAACCTGTTCACGCTCACGCCCGCGGCCACCGGGATCAGCGTGGCGACGATCTGTCCGAGCAGCTTCGGGGCGGCGCCGAGCTCCCAGATGTCGTCGACGATCCCGAAGACGGTGATCGCGGCCGCCCCACCGAGGATCGCGAGCGTCGTGTCGTGCTGCCACCCCTGGCTGCCGCCGTGCGACGGAAGCCAGATGGCTCCCGCCACGAGGACGCCGACGAGGACGGCGAGGCCGCCCAGCCTCGGCGTGGCGACGTCGTGAAGCCCCCGCTCGCTCGGCTCGTCGATCGCGCCGATGCGCCATGCCATGCGGTCGCAGAGCGGCACGAGGAGCCACGCCAGAACGGCCGCGACCAGGAACGCGAACAGGGAGTCGATCGGGGCCGGCATCGGCCTCACTCCGGCGACGCGACGGCGACGGGACCCGCGACGCGGCCGTGGCGGTCGCACCACAGCGTGAACGAGAGCAGTCCCCAGATCTGACGGCTGAGGTCCTCACGCCGCGAAACGTGATCGTCGATCAGACGGGTCACGGCCTCGGGACGGAAGTAGCCCTGGCGCGAGATCGCCTGCGGGGACAGGACCTCGCGCGCGAAGGGCTCGAGCTCGCCGCGCAGCCAGGCCGCGATCGGCGCCGAGAAGCCCTGCTTTCGGCCGTGCACGACGGCGCGCGGAACCAGCGGCGCCAGCGCCCGGCGCAGCAGCCGCTTCTTGGCGAACCCCATCACCTTGTGGCGCCGGCGCAGGGCGAGCGCGAGGTCCGCGACAACGGTGTCGAGGAAGGGCACCCGAGCCTCGAGCGAGTGCGCCATGCTGGCCCGGTCGGTCTTGACGAGCAGGTCGTCGACGAGGTAGATGCCGAGATCGACGTCCTGGAGGCGGGCGAGCTCGTCCGCTCCCTCGGTTTCGGCGTATCGCTCGCGGTAGACGTCGAGCGGATCGGCGCGGTGCCGCGCCGAGGCCGACAGCAGCTCGGCGCGCGCGTCGGGCGAGAAGATCTCCTTCCAGGCGTGATGGCGCTCGAGCGACGGCAGGCGCGCTCCCCTTACGAAACGCTTTGCCCTGTAGTCGAAGCTCGCCTTCGACGACGAGCTGGGCAGCGCCTCCACCGCGGGGCGAAGGACCGACGCCGCGCGTCCCGCCCACGGCGCGATCGCGTCCGCCACGTAGGTGTAGTAACCGCCGAACAGCTCGTCGCCTCCCTCGCCCGACAGCGCCACCTTCACGTCCCTGGATGCGAGCTCGGAGACGAGGTAGGTCGGCAGCGCGGAGGAGTCGGCGAAGGGCTCGTCGAACGCGTCGACCAGCTTCGGCAGCAACTCGATGGCGTCGGGCCTCACCACCAGCTCGTGATGATCCGTCCCGTAGCGCTCGGCGACCAGTCGGGCCGTCGAGAGCTCGTCGAACGAGCTCTCCTCGAAGCCGATCGAGAACGTCATCACGCGCTCGCTGCTCTCCTGGGAGGCGAGCGCCGTCAGCGCCGACGAGTCGACCCCTCCCGAGAGCATGACCCCGACCGGCACGTCGGAGACGAGGTGGGCGCGGACCGAGTTGCGCAACCGGTCGCGAAGCTCCGCGGCGAGGACCTCCATCGGCTCGTCGCGCACGTCCTCGGGATCGGCGGGTCGGGGCCGCGCGTAGCGCGAGACCCGGGGCTCGCCGCCGTCCCACACCAGCACGTGCCCGGCCGGCAGCTTGCGCACTTTCTCGAAGATCGTGAGCGGCGCCGGGATCGCGTTGAACGCCAGGAACGCGCCGAGCGCTTCGAGGTCCACCGTCGCGGCGAAGCCGGGCTGGCGCAGGATCGCCTTGAGCTCGGAGGCGAAGCTGAGCACCCCTTCGTGCATCCGGTACAGCAGGGGCTTGATCCCGAACCGATCGCGGCCCAGGACGAGGCGCCGCGCCCGCGAGTCCCACAGCGCGATGGCGAACATGCCCCGCAGCTCCTCTACGAAGGCGGGGCCGCGCTCCTCATAGAGGTGCACGAGCACCTCGGTGTCGCATGCGGTGGCGAACCGGTGGCCGCGGCGCTCGAGGTCGCGGCGCAGGGCGCGATGGTTGTAGATCTCGCCGTTCTGGACGACGTGGATCGTGCCGTCCTCGTTGGCGATCGGCTGATCTCCGCCCTCGAGATCGATGATCGACAGGCGGCGCGCCGCGAGCCCCACGGGGCCGTCGACGACGGCTCCCTCGCTGTCGGGCCCGCGATGCACGAGTGTCTCGCTCATCGCGGCGAGGACGTCCGGATCGGGGGGCGTGGCCCCGTCCAGCGAGACGAGACCGCAGATCCCGCACATGGCGCCAGTCTAAGAGGCCCTAAGAGCCGCGCGCCAGCGGCCGGCTCAGCGTCGCAGGCTGCGATGCGCGATGCGCAGGATGGTGGCGCCGAGCACGCGCAGGTAGAGGCGCACCGAGCGGTCCGCGATGTACTCCATGTCGTGGGCGAGCTTGTAGGACCAGTCCTCCTCGCGGGTGATCCGCATCTGCGCGAAGCCGGTGACGCCGGGCCTGATCACCAGGCGCTGCCAGTACTGGGGAATCCGCCGGCACAGCTCGGCGAAGAACGGGGGCCGGATGGGGCGGGGCCCGACGATGCTCATCTCGCCGCGCAGCACGTTCCACAGCTGCGGGACCTCGTCGAGGTGCGACGCGCGCAGCACCCTCCCCACCGCGGTCACCTCGAGCTCGGTGCGACGCGTCAGCTCGATCCCCAGATACGGGCCGAGCCGCGTCTCGGCATCGGGGCGCAGGGTGCGGAACTTGTACATCTTGAACACGCGGCCCCCCTGGCCGACCCGCTGGCCCCTGTAGAGCACCGGGCGCCCCGAGGTGACAAGGATCAGCAGCGCGACAGCGGCCAGCAGCGGCGAGAGCACGATGAGGATCGATGCCGCGATCGTCAGGTCCAGCCCCCGGAGGACCACGTCCACGGTGCGCGACTCGTACGCGCTGGCGAGCTGGGAGTAGCCCTGGACGAGGGCGCGCTCGTCGGTCGTCTGCTCGGCCGGGGCGCTGGGAGGATCGGCTTCGCGCACCGAAGGCCGCACGCTCATTGCAAGGTCCCCAGGATCAGTTCCATCAGCAGGGCGGGATCGCGTCGCGTCCGGTCGCCGTGGCGGGAGCGCTTGACGAGGTCGAGCGCGCGAGCGTCAGTGAGCGGTCGCAAGCGCCCCTCTCGAATCAGCCACTCGTCCACTCCTCCGAGCCGGCCGCCGTAGGTAGTGTAAACGGGGGTCCCGAGCGCCACCGCCTCGCGATTCATCGTCCCGCCCGCGGACACGACCAGGTCGGAGAGCGCTATCAGGCTCTGACCGTCAACCGCACGCTCCGGGACGATGAGCGAGGGAAGCTCGAGGCTCGTGATGTAGGTGCGCTGCGCGGGGGTGCGTGGAAGGACGACGGCGTGAACTCCCTCGTGGCCCCCGAGGTGAAGCAGGACCTGGGGGAACAGCGGGTTCGACTTGCGGTGGTAAAGCGAGACGTCCGGTGGAGGTCGCAGGACGACGACGACGCGGTCGGTGTCGACCCCGAGGCGGTCGAGGAGCCCCTCGTCGGGCTCGAAGTCGGACAGGTAGTACTCCTCCTTGAGGCCCGGATACTGGCGCAGCTTCTCGGCGCGCACCCCGAAGCGGCGCAATCGCTCGGCAGGCACGGCCTCGGGAAAGATCACGCGCCGTGCCAGGCGGCAGCCGATGTGATGCTGCGCGACCGCGAACTCGTAGTCGTGCATGTTGACCTCGGGGATCCCGAGCCAGCGCGAGGCGAGCGCGAGGTCGTTCGAGCCGTGCGCGATCGCGAGATCGAATCCCGACCCGTGCCCGAACCGGCGCATGCCGAGCGTTCGCCCGATGAGGCGCGCCAGCTTGACCGCCCGCGACGCGCCGCCGTGGCGGCCGATCGACGTGTGCGGTATCCCATGCAGCTCGAGCAGCTCCTCGGTCTGCGTGTACTCGCGCGATGTGACCTCGACCTGGTGCCCGCTCGCCTCGAGCCTCTCGATGATCGGCCGCAGCACGAGCACGTGCGCGGGGCCGCTCATGTCAACCCAGAATCTCAGTCGCGAGGGCGCGGTTGCGGGGAGCTCAGACCGCAGCCGGCGAGAGCTGAGGATAGAGCGGATGGCGGTCCATCAGCGCGCGCGTGCGCTCGTGCAGCGCGTCGCGCTCGGAATCGAAGCGGTCCGACAGCGCGGCGCAGATCACCTGGGCGATCTCGCGCATCTCGTCCTCGCCGAGCCCGCGCGTGGTCAGCGCCGGCGTGCCGATCCGCAGCCCCGACGGATTCATCGGGGGGCGCTCGTCGAACGGGATCGCGTTGCGGTTGACGGTGATCCCGACCTGCTCGAGGCGGGTCTCCGCGGTCTTGCCGTCGAGCCCCGTCGAGGTCAGGTCGACGAGCACGAGGTGCACGTCGGTGCCCCCTGTGAGCACGTCGACGCCGCCCGCGATCAGCTCGGCGGCGAGCGCCCTGGCGTTGCGCACCGTCTGGCGCTGGCGCTCCGCGAACGGCTCGGTCTGCGCGATCCCGAGCGCCACGGCCTTGGCAGCGATCACGTGCATCAGCGGGCCGCCCTGCTCGCCGGGGAAGACGGCGCGGTCGATCTCCTTGGCGAGCTCCTCCCGGCACAGGATCATTCCGCTGCGCGGCCCCGACAGGGTCTTGTGGATGGTCGTCGTCACGACGTCGGCGTGCTCGACCGGGTTGGGGTGCTCGCCGGCGGCGACGAGTCCGGCGAAATGCGCCATGTCGACCATCAGCGGCGCCCCGACGGAGTCGGCGATCTCGCGGAACGCCGCGAAGTCGAGCTGGCGCGAGTAGGCGGACCAGCCGGCGACGATCAGCTTCGGTCGCTGCTCGTCGGCTAGCCGCGCGACCTCGTCCATGTCGCAGCGCAGGTCCTCGCGGCGCACGTGATAGGCGACGACCTCGTAGAGCTTGCCCGAGACGTTGAGCTTCATCCCGTGCGTCAGGTGGCCGCCGTGATCGAGCGCCATGCCCATGATCTTGTCGCCGGGCTCGAGCAGCGCCATGTAGGCGGCGTTGTTCGCTTGGGCGCCGGCGTGAGGCTGCACGTTGGCGTGCTCGGCCCCGAACAGCTCCCTGGCCCGGTCGATCGCGAGCTGCTCGGCGACGTCGACCTCCTCGCAGCCGCCGTAATAGCGCCGCCCGGGATAGCCCTCGGCGTACTTGTTGGTCAGCACCGAGCCGACGGCCTCCAGCACCGCCTGGGGCACGAGATTCTCCGAGGCGATCATCTCGAGCGTCCCCTGCTGGCGCTCGAGCTCGCGCCGCAGCACGCGCGCGATCTCGGGGTCGACCTCCGCCAGTGGCGCGGTCTGGAAGTCATCGGGCAGGTCGAGTGGGGTCACGCGGCCGACGATAGCAGCGGCCCTGGGCGAGACCGCCCGGCATCGGCGTCCGCCGACTGCCGGCGGGCCACGCGGTGCGCTGGACGCATGTCCGGGAAAAGGGGCGATCGGTCTCGGCCAGCCGCCCAGGCACCGAAAACCCGCACATGGGCAAGGCAGAGGTGTTCCACAAGGGAATAGAGGCCTTCAACAGGCGCGACGTCGAGGCGTTCCTCGAGGTCTGCCACCCCGACTGCGAGTGGCAGCCCTTCCTGAGGGCCCGCGACGACGACGCCCCCTACCGCACGACCGACGGCATCCGTCAGTGGTTCGACGCCACCGACGCGGCGTTCGAGGGCGTGCGCAAGGAGGCGATCGAGCTCCGTGAGGCGAACGGCACCCTGCTCGCACTCGGCAGGCTGCGCTACCGCGGGCGGGTCAGCGGCGTCGAGGTGACCTCGCCGGTCGGATGGGTGCTCGAGTTCCGCGACGGGAAGATCGCGCGCACGCGCACGTACCTCGATCTCGACCAGGCGGTCGAGAGCGCGGCGCTCGATCGTCACGCCGCGGCGCTCGCCGCCTGACGACGCGAATCCACAAAGCTGCGGGCGGTCCCCCCGCATCCCGGGGACGGGGATGTGGCGGGGCCGCTTCGCATGCTTGGCCGACAGCTCCTGACGCTTTGAGTACCCCATCGGGTATCGAATCCATCAGAAGTGGAGATGGCGCCGCGGTGGCCGCCTACCGGCTGCCGGAAGATCGCGCCAGCGCCTCCTCTATCCGTGCCGCCGGCATTGCACCTTCGCGCAGCAGGTTCCATCCACCCCGCCCGTCGAGCCCAGAGAGGTCGATCACGCTCGAAGCGGTTCCCGGAAGCTCTCCTCCATCGACCAACAGATCCACCTCCGAGCGCAGGCGTTCCTCAACCTCGTCAAGCGATCGCGGAGCCTCAGCGCCGGAACGATTCGCACTCGTCTGCAGCACCGCGCAACGTGCGCCTTTCAGCGGCCCCTCGATGAGCCGCAGGCCGAGGCGCTCGGGGTGGTCGCCGCAAGCCAGCGGGTAGCGCCGCTCCGGGTTCGCGACGACCACGGTCACCGGCCCCGGAAGCAGCGCCGTGAGCGCGTCGCGAGTTCGCGGGCCCAGGGAGCCGATCAGCTCGCGCATCGCGAGCGGCGTGAAGTACATGACCGCCGCCGGCTTCGCGTCCGGGCGCTCCTTGAGCTCGTTGACCCTGCGCACCGCATCGGGGTGCAGCGGATCGCAGGCGAGTCCGTAGACGGTGTCGGCCGGGAAGACCGCGACGCCGCCCGAGCCGATGCAGGCCTCGAGCGCCGAACGGGCACGCTCGGGGCTGTCGCGCTCGATCGAGACGGTCTCACTCACCGCACACCGACGACGACCCGCTCGATCTGCGCCAGGTCACGGCGGGACTCCAGCTCCCCGAACCCGGCGTCGGCGAGCAGCTCCTGCACGCCCGGGGCCTGCCCCGCGCCCACCTCGAGCGCGATCGCGTCGCAGTCGGGGCCCAGCGCGATCAGGCCGCGAATCGCATCGAGCCCGTCGGGCCCGGCGACCAACGCTTCGCGGGGCTCGTAGGCGCGGATCTCGGGCGCGAGCTCCTCCCACTCCCCGTCACGCACGTACGGGAGGTTGGCGACGAGCAGCTCGACGGATCGCCCCTGCGGGAGCGTCCCCGCGAGGAGCTCGACCCGCGCCGCGAGGCCGAGCCGGTGGGCGTTCTTCGCCGCCAACTCCAGCGCCGCGGAGGAGCTGTCCGTGGCGATCACCTCGGCCTCGGGCAGCTCGTCGGCGATCGCCAGGGCGACTGCGCCGCAGCCGGTGCCGACGTCGAGCACCGTTGCGGGCCCCCGCTCGACGGCGATCTCGACGAGGAGCTCGGTCTCGGGCCGCGGGATCAACGCCCGTCGGTCGACCTGAAGCTCGAGGCCGCGAAACCCCTTGCGCCCGGTGATGTAGGCGAGCGGCTCGCGGGCGATGCGGCGCCGCACCATCGCCGCGAAGGCGCGCCCCGCGGCGGGCTCGATCGGGGCCTCGGGCTCGGCCGCGAGGCGGGCTCGATCGGTCCCGGTCGCCTCGGCGAGCATGAGCTCGGCGTCGAGCCGGGGCGCTTCCACTCCAGCGGCCCGCAGGGCGTCGGTCGCGGCGGCCAGCGCCTCGCGAAGGGGGGCGGCCGCGACGGCCATGCTCAGGCCTCGGCGGCCTGGGCCTCGAGTCGGCGGCGACGCTCCTCGGCGGTCAGCGCGTCGGTGAACTCCCGCAGGTTGCCGCCCAGGACGGCGTCGAGGTCGTGCGAGGTGTGCTTGACGCGGTGGTCGGTCACCCGACCCTGGGGGAAGTTGTAGGTGCGGATCTTCTCGGAGCGCTCGCCGCTCCCAACCTGGGCGCGGCGCTCGGAGGCGATCTCCGCCCGCTGCTCGGCCAGCGCGCGGTCGTACAGGCGCGCGCGGAGGACCCGCATCGCCTTCTCGCGGTTCTGGAGCTGTGACTTCTCGTCCTGCATCGAGACCATCGTCCCGGTCGGCACGTGGGTTATCCGGACCGCGGAGTCGGTGGTGTTGACCGACTGGCCCCCCGGCCCGGTGGAGCGAAACGTCTCGATCTCGAGCTCGTTCGGATCGACCTCGACCTCGACGTCCTCGGCCTCGGGCAGCACGGCGACGGTCGCCGTCGAGGTGTGGATGCGCCCCTGGGACTCGGTCTTCGGGACGCGCTGGACCCGGTGGGTGCCGCCCTCGTACTTGAACACCGAGTAGGCAGCCTCACCTTTGACCGCGAAGGTCACCTCCTTGAAGCCCCCGACCTCGGCCGCGGACTGCGAGAGGACCTCGGTCGCGAAGCCGAGCGCGTCCGCGTAGCGGGTGAGCATCTTGTAGAGGTCGCCGGCGAACAGGGCGGCCTCGTCGCCGCCGGTGCCGGCACGGATCTCGACGATCACGTTCTTGGCATCGTTGGGATCGCGCTCGACCATCGCGAGGCGGATCTGCTCGCCGAGCTCGTCGAGCCGGCTCGGCGCTTCCGCCACGAGCTTGCGCAGCTCGGGGTCGTCGCCGTCCTCGGCGAGCAGCTCGCGCGCGCCCTCGAGATCGTCGCTGAGCCTCCGGTACTCGGCGGCGAGCCGATGCGCGGCCTCGAGCTCGCGGTACGCGCGCCCCACCTCCGCGTAGCGCTCGCGGTTCCCGATCACCTCGGGGTTCGACATCAGCCGCTCGAGCTCGGCGTGGCGCTCCTCGATCTGTTCGACGAGCTGATCGATCATGGCCCTAAGTGTGACGCGGGGCTCGGCCTTTGGCCGAATCCCGGCCCGCCTGGCTGGGTAAGGAGGCGCCTTACCACGGTGGCCCCCGAACTCAACTTCTGATGGATCCGGTACCCCATGGGGTACTCAAACCATCAAGAGGTTGCCTCGGCCCTACGCGACGATCTCGATCGGGGCCTCCTCGGCCTCCTCCTCGGGGCTCTCGACGGCGAGCACGGCCTCGAGCGCGCGGATCGCGACCTCGAGCTGGTCGTGGTCGGGCTCGCGCGTAGTGAGGTTCTGCAGCATCAGCCCGGGCCACATCAGCGCCCGCACCCAGCGCTTGCGCCGATTGCGCCCCGCCCACTTGATCACCTCGTAGGAGAGACCCGCGATCAGCGGGATGCCGAGGACGCGCGAGGCCAGCAGCCAGTACCAGGCGGGCAGCCCGATCGGCGCGAAGACGAAGATCGCCAGCACCATCACGATCAGCAGGAAGCTCGTCCCGCAGCGCGGGTGAAGCCGCGAGTAGCGCGCCGCGCGAACCGGAACGAGGCGGTCCCCGGCCTCGAAGCACGAGATCGTCTTGTGCTCGGCGCCGTGGTACTCGAACACGCGCCGCAGGTCGGGCAGCCGGCTGATCAGCAGGATGTAGCCGATGAAGATCGACGTCCGCAGGACTCCCTCGACGAGCCAGAAGAGCAGCGGCGAGCCGAGCTGGTCCTTGATCAGGCTGGTCGCGCCGACGGGGATCACGAAGAACAGCCCGATCGCGAGAATCAGCGACAGCGCGATCGTCAACCCCCATGTGAAGCCCCCGATCGGCTCGGAATCCTCCTCCTCCTCGAGCTGGGCGTTGGCGGAGATGGCGAGCGCCCGGAAGCCGATCTTCAGCGACTCCGCGAGCGCCACGACGCCGCGGATCACGGGCAGCCGCCACACCCGGTGGCGCTTCGCCCACGAGACGAGCGGCTCCGAGGTGACCTCGATCTCGCCCTGGGGCTCGCGGACGGCGACCGCCCAGGTCGAGACGCCGCGCATCATCACGCCCTCGAGCACGGCCTGACCCCCGAGCGGCGCGTCGCGCCCCGCCACGGGCATCCCGTCAGGCATCCGGGGAGCGTTGCCGAGCGTCGGGGCGCCCTCGCCGTCCATGGGCCGCCCCATCGCGGTGGTCTAGCCCTTGGCGCGCCTGGCGGCGCGGCGCTTGAAGCGCTCGACGCGGCCGCCGGTGTCGACGAGCTTCTGCTTGCCCGTGTAGAAGGGATGGCAGGCCGAGCAGATCTCGACATGGAGCTCGGGCTTCGTCGAGCGTGTGTAGAACTCGTTCCCGCACGAGCAGCGCACGTGCGCGAGGGTGTACTCGGGGTGGATTCCCGCCTTCATCGTGTTCGATTCTAGCCAGCCCCTCCAGAATTCCGTTCAGGGTCGCCCCGGCCCCGGGGGGGGCGGCCTCGGGCCCGTCACCGCTCCAACCCGAGCGCCCCGCGGCATCGAGCGGCGCGATAGGTTCAAGGCCGGAGCTGTGACGAGATGAGTCCCGAGTCGACGGCCACCCTTCCCGCGGGGACGATCCGCTATCGCGACAACGGCAGCGGCGAGCCGTTGCTCTTCGTCCACGGCCTGCTCGCCGACGCGACGCTGTGGCGGAAGGTCGTGCCGCTGCTCGAGCCGGAGCTGCGCTGCATCGCCCCCGACTGGCCGCTCGGCTCCCACCGCGCTGCGATGGACCCGTCGGCGGACCTCTCCCCGCCCGGCCTCGCGCAGATCATCGCCGACTTCATCGACGAGCTCGAGCTCGAGACCGTCACGCTGGTGGGCAACGACACGGGCGGGGCGATCTGCCAGCTGGTCGCCACCCGTCATCCGGAGCGAATCGGGCGGCTGGTGCTCACTCCCTGCGACGCCTACGACAACTTCCTGCCGCCGATGTTCCGGCCGCTCCAGGCGATCGCACGGATTCCGGGTTCGATCTGGCCCGTCGCTCAGTCGCTGCGCCTGACCCCGCTGCGCCATGCCCCGAACGCGTTCGGGTGGCTGTCGAAGCACGGTCCCGACCCCGAGGTCACGCGCGCCTGGCTCGAGCCCTCGCTGCACAGCCGCGCGGTGCGCCGTGACGTCGCCAAGGTCCTCAAGGGGATCTCGAACCGCTACACGCTCGAGGCCGCCGAACGGCTTGCGGACTTCGACCGCCCGACGCTGATCGCGTGGGCTCCCGAGGACCGCTTCTTCAAGTTCTCCTATGCGGAGCGACTCGCGGCCGCGATCCCCGACTCACGCCTGGAGCGGATCGAGGACTCGTGGACCTTCGTGTCCGAGGATCAGCCCGAGCGGCTCGCGGAGCTGGTCCGCGCATTCGTTCGCGAGACCGCATAGCTGCGCAGACGTTGAGCGCGGTCAAGGATCGTGCTTGGGACGTCGATATCCCCTAAGACCCACGCCCCCTCCCTACCCACGATGGAGATCTACAACCGCGGCCTCAAGGAGCTCGCGTGCCCGTAGCGGCACGCTTGACCGTTCGATGAGCCCCGGATGGCTGTGCCCGACCGAGGTCGACCGCCAGCGCGCGGTCGACACCAGCGCTCGTGTGCGTCGCGCGCGCCTGCTCGGGTCGGCCTTCGCCGGGGTCGGGGTGCTCGTCCTGGCGCCGATCCTGAGCTGGTGGCTGCTGGGGCTGTTCGCGATATCGACCCTCAACATGGTCACGCTCGACCGGCGAATGGCGCGCTCGGAGCGCCCCGAGCTCCACGCGGCCGCCAGCATGGCATTCACCGAGGCGATTCTCGCTACAGCCGCGGTGATCACCGGCGGTCCGCACAGCCCGCTGCTGCCGATGCTCGTGCTCCCCGTGGGGATGATGCCGGCGCGGTTTCGAGGCCGCGTCGTGGCGGTCGGCGCGGCGGTCGGCGCGCTCACGATCGTGGGGGTGGGCGCCGCGGTTGACGCCACCGCCCTCATCCAGGATCCGGGGCTCACCATCGTCACCCTGGCGCTGCTCGGCAACGTGGTCGCGATCGCGATGGCGATCCAGGGCGCGGAGCTGGAGCATCGCAGCGAGTCGGTGCTCGATCCTCTCACCGGACTGCTGAACCGCAAGGCGCTGGGCACGCGCTTCGCCGAGCTCGAGGAGCAGGCGAGGCTGAGCGGCGCGCCGGTGTGCGTCATCGCATCCGACCTGGACAACTTCAAGCGGGTCAACGACACGCTCGGTCACGAGCGCGGGGACGCCGTGCTTCGCGATGCCGCTTACGAGATGCGCAAGGCGCTCCGCTCCTTCGAGCTCATCTACCGGCTGGGCGGCGAGGAGTTCCTGGTCGTCCTGCCTCGCGTCGATCTCCAAGAGGGGCTGCGGGTCGCCGAGCGACTGCGCGAAGTCGTGGAGCGCACCTGCCCCGGCGGGGTCGACGTCACGGCCTCGCTCGGCGTCGCCGTGGCGCGCGGAGACGGCATCGAGTACGAGCGCCTGTTCGCGGCCGCGGACGAAGCGCTCTACGCCGCCAAGCGAGAAGGGCGCAACCGCGTCGCGGCACCGCCACAGCGGCGTGAAGCGCGGGCGCCAAAGCCCTCCGCGCCGCAGCCGGCCCCCGCCTGAGCGGCCCGGCCTTCCGGCCTGGTGGGCGTCAGGTCTCCTGATAGAGCGGCCCGTCGCCGCCCTCGGGGGGCGTCAGGCGGCCGCCCTTGGCCGTGATCGCTCCGCACTGGACGCAGTTCGACGGCACGATCGTCAGGTCGACGTCGGCCGCGCCGTTCTCCTGCTGGTCGTCGGGGATCTCGTAGACCTGCGCCGGGCACATCGAGACCCACGCCTGGGCGATCTCACGCGGCACGTGGGTCTGTAGGCGGATGTGATTCGGGGCGTCGTCGCGCGTCGCGTTGCCGGACGCGAACACGGACGAGAGCTTGTCGAAGATGTACTTGTTGTCGGGCTTTGGATACGTGGCCGCGGCGCCGTCGATCGCCACCGGGTCGTCGGCGTCCGGATGCTGCTTCCACATTCCGCCGGGAAACAGCCCCCGGGTCATCACCATCGCGCTCGCGAACACGCCTCCGGCAAAGAAGCCCTTGCCTAGCGCCTGGCGCATGTTGCGCGACCGGTACAGATCCTCGCCGATCGTGCTGTTCTCCACCCGCTCGCCGTAGGCCTCGAAGTTGATCGAGTCCTTCTTGAGCGCCTCGACGATCGTCTCCGCGGCGTACATCCCGGCGTGCATCGCGTAGTGAATGCCCTTGAGCTCTGGAATGTTGACCATGCCGGCGCCATCGCCGACGATGACCATCCCGGGCACCGAGAGCTTGCGCGGCATCGCCCAGTAGCCGCCCGACGGGATCGTCTTCGCCCCCCACGCGACCCGCTTTCCGCCCTCGAGGATCTTCCTCACGAAGGGATGGGTCTTGAGCTGCTGGAGAGCGTCGTGGACCGAGAACGTCGCGTCCGTGTAGTCCAGCCCTACGACGAGCCCTAGACAGACCTTGTCCTCCCCCATCGGGTAGATGAAGCTGCCGCCGACCTCGTTCCACTTCTTGCGCTTGCGCAGCGGCCACCCCATGGTGTGAAGCACGCGGTCGAGCGGCTTCTCCACCTCCCAGACCTCCTTGACTCCGAGCTCCCAGCGCTGCGGCTGGTGTCCGTGGAGGTCGAAGTAGTCGATCGCGGCGCCGGTGAGGTGGCCCTGGGTGCCCTCGGCAAGCACGGTCGCCTTGGCGACCACGTCCGACCCGGGCTCGAAGTTGGCCAGTTCCTCGCCGTCGCGACCGCGGCCCTTGTCGCCGGAGCGCACGCCCCTGACGATGCGGTCCTCGACGAGCAGCCTGTCGGCGGCCGTCTCGGTCAGCAGGTAGGCGCCGGCCTCTTCGGCCCTTTCACCCAGGAATCTGCCGAGCCTGGCGATCGAGGTGACGTAGTTGCCGTGGTTGCGGAAGTTGGGCGGCATCGGCCTCAGCGGCAGCGCCAGGCGCCTGGTCAGCAGGTAGACGGCGTCCTTGGTGACCTCCTGGTAGACAGGCCAGTCGGAGGGATCGAGGTCGGGAAACAGCTCCCGCATCGCCGACGGGCGCATGTTGGCGCCCGACAGCAGGTGCGCACCCGTCGCCTTGCCCTTCTCGATCACGGCCACGGGGACCTCGCCGAGGCGCTCGGCGAGCTCGGGCTCGTCCTCGAGCAGCTGCATGACGCGGATCGCGCAGGCCAGGCCGGCCGGTCCGCCGCCGACGATCGCCACGCCGACCTCGATGCGGTCGTCGGGCGAATCGGTCGGGGGGCCGACGAACTCCTCGGCGGGGTCGACGGGGGGCGGGTACTGCTCCGGGGCTACGGCCATGGCGGCGAGATTCTAACTGCGCATGCTGGCTGATTGACCAGTCAATCGCCTCGGCTACCCCGGGGGTCGCCCGCCGAAACGAGAGCGGGCCGGCTTCCGCCGGCCCACTCCACGCGCGCGAATGCGCGGCGACTCGCCGCTACGGCGTCGTCGCGCTCGCGACGCGGTTGGCGACGATCACGCGGCTGCGAGCCTGGGCGGCTGCCGAGGACAGGCAGACGAGGTCGATCGAGCCGCCGTCGACGACGCCCGTCAGGGCGATGGTCTGGCTGAACTCGGTGCCCGCCGTGTTCGCGCTGCCCCGGGAGATCACCGTACCGTCGTCACGCAGCGCGCACTGGATGATTGCGCCACCACCGCCGCTGGCGAGGTCGACGCTCGAGGTGACCACGTAGTGGCCGCCGGTCGCCAGGGTCAGGGACGCGACGCGATCGGCGTCCGTGAACGGCGGCGCAGTAGTCGACACCGGCGTCGCGTCGGCCTGGTTGGTGAAGAAGGCCTCCGAGCGCTCGGGCGTGTCGAGCTTCACCGTCGTCACCGCCTCGTCGGCGAGCTTCGACGTCGTCACCGCCTTGTCGACGATCTTCTTCGTCTTGACGGCGTTCTTCTTGAGGCCCTCGGGCCCGATCTTCTTGACCGCGTATGCGGCGCCGCCCATCGCGGCGACGAGCGCGATCACCGCGACGATGATCGCCGGCGAGGGAAGCCGCAGGCGATCCTTGAGCGTGTTCATCAGGTCCCACCTCCTGTTGGTTGCGTGGCCGGGCCGCCGCGGGCGGCCCCGGGTCGACACGCGATCCTACGGACCGCGCGGAGACGACGATCCGGCGGGCGGTCAGCCGCCCTTCTTGGCCTTCACGGCCTCGGTGAGCTTGGGCAGGATCTTGTGCAGGTCGCCCACGACCCCGAGATCCGCGAACTCGAAGATCGGGGCGTTGGGGTCCTTGTTGATCGCGAGGATGTTCTCGGAGCTCTGCATCCCGACCTTGTGCTGGATCGCGCCCGAGATCCCGGCCGCCAGGTAGAGCTTCGGCGCCACCGTCTTTCCCGTCTGCCCGATCTGGGCCGCATACGGGTACCAGCCCGCATCCACGACCGCCCGGGTCGCCGCGACGGCGCCGCCGAGCGTATCCGCGAGCTGCTCGCAGAGCTCGAATCCCTCGGCCTTGCCGAGCCCGCGGCCGCCCCCGACGAGGATCTCGGCGTCCTCGATGTTGACGTCCTCGCCGCGCGCTTCGCCGCGCTGGACCATCTTGGCCCTGCTCGACCACTCCGAAAGCTCGACGTCGACGTCGGTCACCTCGGCCGAGCCACCGTCGCTCTCCGTGGCGTCGAACGCGTTGAGGCGTCCGATGATGATCCCCGGCTCGTCCACGTAGCCGACGTCGACCACGGCCGAGTCCTGGAGCACGGGGCGGACCGCGACCAGCTTGCCGTCGTCGACCTTGACCTCGGTCACCTCCATGGTCACTCCGGCGTTGAGGCGGGCCGTGAGGCCGGCGCCGACCTCGAAGCCGAGGAGCCCGCCTCCGAACAGCGCGTAGGAGTAGCCATCGTCCGCGATCACCTTGGCCATCACGTCGATGACCGGCTGGGCGAGCCCCTCCGGGACGTCCTTGGCGCGGTAGACCTTCTTGGCGCCGTAGGCGCCGAGCCCGGCGCAGGCGTCGTCCGGGATGTCCCCGACGACTACGGCGGCGGCCTCCGCGCCGAGCTCGCCGGCGAGCTTCGCGGCCTCGGATACTGCCCCGAGCGAGTTCTTGTTGAAGTTGCCCTCGTCGTCATGGAGGGCGTAGACCAGGATCCCGGGCATTACAAGAGCTTCCTTTCCTCGAGCCAGGACACGAGCTTCTCGACCGTCTCGTTCGTGTCCTCGTCCTCGATGATCTCCCCGGCCTCCTTCTCAGGCGGGGGGTTGATCGCCAGCACCGTGGTCCGCGAGCCCTGCTCGCCGACCCGATCGGCCTCGATCTCGACATCGGACGCGGCGTGGGTGTCGAGCGGCTTCTTCTTCGCGCCCATGATCGCCTTGAGCGACGGATAGCGCGGCTCGTTGATCGCGTCGCCGACGCTGATCACGGCGGGCAGCTCGACCTCGACCGTGTCGTACCCGTACTCGGCCTGGCGCTCGCAGCGCAGCTTGCCGTCGGCGACGTCCATCTTGATCACCTGGGTCAGCGACGGCATCTTGAGGTGATCGGCGACCACGGCGCCGATCGTGTAGCACTCGCCGTCGTCCGACTGCTGGCCGAGCAGGACCAGGTCCGGGCTCTCCTTCTCGAGCACCCTGGCGAGCGCGTACCCGGTCGCGGCGACGTCGGAGCCCGCCAGCGCGTCGTCGGTCAGGTGCACCGAGCGGTCGGCGCCGAGCGCGACCGCCTTGTGGAGGGCGCGCACTGCGCTCTCTGGGCCCATCGTCACGGCGACGACCTCGTCGACGTCGATCGCCCCCCCCTCCTTGACCTGCATCGCGGCCTCGATCGCGTGCGTGTCGAAGGGGTTGAGGTTCTTCTCGCCGGAACGGTCGAGCCGCTTGGTTCCCGGGTCGATCCGCTTCTGGACCGCCGCGTCGGGGACTTCCTTTACAAGGCAGCAGATCTTCAAGCTGTGAGCCTCCAAATCTTCAAGCTGTGAGCGTCCGGGGATCGGGGCGGCGGATCTTATCCACCGCTCCACGGCGTCGGGCGGCCGCTCGACACGGTTCTGAGAATCCAGCGCCCCGCCCCGTCGCACGGCTGCGCGCCGCCGCGATTGCCCATATAGTGCGCCGACCGGTTGACTCGCGGTCAGACGCCGTGGGAGGATCGACCGGCACGGCAGGTCATCAACTCACTACGGAGGGAATTTATGAAGCACAGATCCAAGCTGATCGTGCTGGCGTCGGTACTTGCCGCCGCCGGACTCGGGGTCTTCGTCTCGTCAAGCGTCGGCGATGGCGCGGTCGCGCCGGCAAGCTCGATCGACATCACCCGCAGCCAGGGCGACACGATCTCGGGCAACGACCTGAAGCTGGTCGACACCGAGAAGGCCCCGCTCTCGAGCGGCGCCAACGCCAGCAAGAAGTCGGCGAAGCTCTTCTACTACATCAGCGTCGAGACGTTCACCGTGCAGCCGGGCTTTGCGGACTTCCGCGAGATCCGGTGCCCCGTGAAGCAGCAGCCCGCCACGGGCGGCAGCTCGACGCCGGCCCCCGGGCTCGCGATCACGAACTCGTCGCGAAACAACCCGTCGGGCGCGACGCTGTCGGGTGCCTGGTACGAGGAGGTCACGAACGTCACGGCCGTGCCTCTGACCTGGCAGGTGCACCTGACCTGCATCGGCAAGTAGCGGACGCCCTCAGGACGATCTGAGTGTTGCGGCGCCCCCGCGCATCCGCGCGGGGGCGCCGTGTTCTTGCTCCCTTCCGGGCGTGCATGCGTCGCGCGCTCGGCGCCGCGCTCGCCGCGCTGTCGATCGGTCTCTTGACCTTCTCGCCGCCGGCCCCCGGCGGAGGCTCGAGCCCGCCAGCGGCCCGCATTGCGGCGGGCTACCAGCCAGGCGGGACCATCTCGGGTAGCGAGCTGCGGCCGGCCACCCGGAGCGAGTCCGCCCTCTCGGGGGCAGGCTCGCCCGGGAAGTCCCGGCTCGTCTTGACGTACTACGTCAGCCTGGACCTTCAGACGGTTGCGCCGGGCGGCGCACAGCTTTTCGAGATCCACTGCCCCAAAGAGGGCGAGCAGCCGCTGACCGGAGGCGTGCTGGCGGCCGTCCCCGGGCTGATCATGGTCAACTCCTCGCGCACGAGCCCGAGCGCCGACTTCCCCACCAACCCGCGCGCGTGGTACGAAGCGGTCATGAACGTGACCGCCGAGCCCCTGCAGTGGAAGCCGTTCGTGACCTGCGGGCGCCGCCGGTGAGGACTCGCCGGGCGCTCCTGGCCGTCGCTGCGGCCGCGGCCGCCCTCGCCGGGACGCTGACAGCGGCCGCGACCGGCACCGGCGGCGGTTCGGTCCCGGCGGCGAGCTCGATCGTCGCGAGCCGCGACGTCACGGTCCTGCGCCGGGCGGAGCTCGAGCGCATCGGACCGCGTCGCGCCGCCGCTGGGGCCGTCGCGAGCGCCAAGTCGGCGAAGCTCAGCTATTACACGACGGTCAACTTCGAGACCGTCGTGCCGGGCGGCGACGAGCTCTACGAGATCCGCTGCCCGGCGAAACGGCAGCCGCTGACCGGCGGCGTGCTGTCGGCTACCCCCGGGCTGGCGATCTCGAACTCCTCGCGGGTCAGCCCCGATCCCGATCGCCCGACGCTCTCGGGAGCGTGGTACGAGGGCGTCGTCAACCTCACGGCGACGACGCTGCAGTGGAAGCCGTCGCTGGTCTGCGTGCGCAGCTAGACCGGCGACGCCCTCAGTCGACGATCGAGAAGCTCGTCCAGTCGTGCTGGAAGAGCGGGTGGAACCGCGCTGGCGCGGCCCCTCTCGCGCTCAGGCGCGCTCGCTCACCGCACCACGCACGAACTCGACTATCTCCTCGGTCGAGGACCCGGGCGTGAACACCGCGGCGATCCCGAGCTCCTTCAATTCCGGGATGTCGTCCGCGGGGATCGTGCCGCCGACGGTGACGACGACATCGTCGGCCCCCTGCTCGCGCAGCAGCTCGACCACACGGGGCACCAACGTCATGTGAGCTCCCGAGAGGATCGAGAGGCCGACGGCGTCGGCGTCCTCCTGGATCGCGGTCGCCGCAATTTGCTCCGGTGTCTGGTGAAGGCCCGTGTAGATGACCTCCATGCCGGCATCGCGCAGCGCCCTGGCGATGATCTTCGCGCCGCGATCGTGACCATCCAGTCCCGGCTTCGCGACGACGACGCGGATCTTGCGATCGTCATCGCCACCCCCGCCAGCGGCGTTCGACTCGTCGGGCATGCCGTAAGCCTAGTCTGAGCGTGGCCGCCGGCTAGACGATCCCGAGCCGCCGGGCGCGCTCGACCGCGCGCTCGAGCACCTCGTCCGCGCCGCCAACCACACCGCCGCTCATCAGCACCCGCCCCGCGACGACCATGGTGTCGACGATCGATCCCGACCCCGCGTAGACGAGGTTCGCGACCAGATCACCGAGGCTCAGCTCAGGGGAGTCGGTGCGCACCAGCAGGAAGTCGCCCGGCTCGCCGGGCTCGAGGCGGCCCGATGCCCCGAGCAGCGGAGCGGCGCGACCCGTCACGACGTCCCAGGCCTCGGCGGCCGGGACGGCCGCTGGATCGCGCGCCGCGTGCTTCTGGAGCAACGCGAGGATCTTGACGTCCTGGAGCAGGTCCAGCGAGTTGTTCGAGCCTGCGCCGTCTGTTCCGAGCCCCACCGGGATCCCGCGGCGGCGCGCGTCCCGGAACGGGAACACCCGCCCAACCGCGAGCTTCAGGTTCGCGACCGGGTTGGTCACCACTGTGGTGTCGCGCGCCGCGATCAGGTCGAGCTCTAAGTCGTCTAGCCACGTCCCGTGGGCCAGCAGGGTGCGCGGGCCGAGCAGCCCGAGGCGATCGAGATACGCGGCGGGGCGTGCACCATGGTCGCGCACGCAATCGGCCACCTCGGCCTCGGTCTCCGATAGGTGGATGTGAATCGGCAGGTCCCGCGCCGCCGCCTGCTCGGCGATCCACCGCAGCGAGGGCTCGGAGACCGTGTAGATCGAGTGCGGCGCGAGCGCCCGATCGATCCGCTCACGCCCGGCCAGGGCCTCCAGGCTCTCCACGGCGTCGCGCTCCAGCTGCCCGCGCCCGGCGGCGCCGACGTCGATCAGCGGCGCACCGATCGTCGCGCGAAGCCCGGCGTCCTGCACGGCGCGCGCGGTGGCGTCCGGTTGCCAATACATGTCCCAGAACCGCACCGTCCCGGTGCGAACCATCTCCAGGCAGGCGAGGCGCGTTCCCCAGTAGACGTCCTCGCCGGTGAGCCGCGCCTCGATCGGCCAGATCCGCTCCTCGAGCCATTCGATCAGCGGCAGGTCGTCGCCGTAGCCGCGAAACAGCGTCATCGCGGCGTGGGTGTGGCCGTTGACGAGGCCTGGGACCAGCGCCATCCCGCCGGCGTCGATGACCTCGTCGCCGTCGCGCGGGGCTACCCCCTCGCCGAGCTCCGCGATCGTCCCGTCCGCGACGCGCAGGCCGACGCGCCGCCCGTCGAGCGACGCTCCGGTGACGGTGAGGCTCACCCGGCTCCCGCGAGCTCGGGCACGACCTGCTCGAGGGCCTCGCGCATCCGGCGGCGGCTCATGTCGCGCCCCTCCTCGTATTCGGTCAGCGTCAGCGCCGCCGGGCCGATCCCGTTGGCGAGGTTGTCGACCGTGCACACCGGCGCATAGGCGAGCCCGAGCTCCCCCGCGATCACGCACTCGGCGGCCAGCGTCATCCCGATCACATCGGCGCTGGCGCTGATCAGCTCGATCTCGGAGGGGGTCTCAAACCGCGGACCGATCGCCTGCCAGTAGGTCCCGCGATCGTGGATCGAAAGCTCGTCCCAGCGCTTGAAGGAATCGACCACGCTGGCCCGCCACCCGGGGTCGAAGCCCGGGACGCGGTGCCCCGCGGCGCCCGAGGTCGAGATGCCGAGATGGAGCGCGATGAAGTCGTTGGGAGAGACGAACGAGCCGACCGCCATCCACGCCTTGAGCGCGCCGACCGACCCGATCGCCAGCACACGGTCGACCCCCAGCGTGGCGAGCGCGGCGAGATTGGCCCGATGCTCGATCGCGTGCGGGGGCACGTATTGGTCGAGGCCGTGGCGCTGCAGCAGCAGGTGGTTGCCGGCCTCGAGCACAGCCGCCGGGCCCCAGGGGGTCGCCACGTCGCGCCGCGCCGCGCCGGGCGGCGGCTCCGCGTCGAGCAGGGTATGTCCGGCGATGACCGCGAGGCGGCCCACGGCCGCGATCGTAGTCGTCAAGGCGCCCGCGGCGACCGGGTTTAAAGCCCGTGCGGGAAGGGGCATGAGATGGCCTTAGGGGGTCGAACCCATACGGCAGCGGTTCGGTCCGCCTCGGGGCGGATCATCCGGGCCGGAAGCAGAGAGCGATCAATGGGGGACCCATGTACGACGTCGTATATCTAGATCGCAGCCAGCGCCACCGCGTGCTCGCCGCGGGGGTGGGCCGGGCCAGCGCGGTGGCTATCGCCCGCACCGAGGCCCGGCGCCTGCGCGTCGGCAGGATGTTCCTGTGCGGGTCGGACCCCTCGCCACGCGGCGAGATGGTCCTGATCGTCGAGTCGGGGCAGCAGCGCGCGGCGTAGCCCGCGAAGATCAGAAGATCGGCGTTTCCGTATAGGTCCCGAAGACTTCCTGGAGCGCCGCGATCATCTCTCCCTCCGAGGCGCGGGCGCGTGCCCCCACGATGAAGTGAGGCATCAGGTTCTCGTCGCCCGCCGCGGCGCGCTTGAGATCCCCGAGCGCACGCTCGACCGCCGTTGAGTCACGGCGCCCCCGCGTCGAGGCGAGCCGGCCGACCTGCTTGCGCTCCAGCGCCGGGTCGATCCGCAGGATCGGCAGGTCGTCCTCGTCCTGGGAGCGGTACTCGTTGACCCCGACCACGATGCGCTCCCGACGGTCCACCTCGGCCTGGTAGCGGAACGAGGCATCGGCGATCTCGCGCTGCGGAAAGCTCTGCTTGATGGCCTCGGCCATGCCGCCGAGCTCGTCGATGCGGGCGAAGTACTCGTACGCCGCGCGCTCCATCTCGTCGGTCAGCGTCTCGATGAAGTAGGAGCCGCCGAGTGGATCGACGGTGTTCGCCACCCCGCTCTCGTGTGCGATCACCTGCTGGGTGCGAAGCGCGAGGCGCACCGCCTCCTCGCTGGGCAGCGCGAGCGCCTCGTCGTAGGAGTTGGTGTGCAGCGACTGCGTTCCGCCGAGCACGGCCGACAGCGCCTCGAGCGCCGTGCGCACGACGTTCACCAGCGGCTGCTGGGCGGTGAGCGACACGCCGGCGGTCTGCGTGTGGAAGCGCATTAGCCACGAGCGCGGGTCGCGGGCGCCGTAGCGATCCCGCAGCTCGCGCGCCCAGATCCGGCGCGCGGCGCGGTACTTGGCGATCTCCTCGAAGAAGTCGATGTGCGCGTTGAAGAAGAAGGACAGGCGAGGCGCGAACTCGTCCACGTCCAGCCCGCGCTCCAGCGCCGCGTCCACGTAGGCGAAGCCGTCGGCGAGCGTGAAGGCAAGCTCCTG
>DASPWW010000043.1:0-14934 GCA_035637595.1 Solirubrobacterales bacterium
TCGCCTGGCGGCGCGGCGGGAGGGCAGCAGCTCCCTGGGATCGAGGCGGCTCGCCGGAACGAGGTCGCGCAGGGCGAGCGCGAAGGCGAGCAGAAAGAGCGCCATCAGGGTCTCCTTGAAGCCGCTCTGGGCGAGGAACGAAACCGCCAGGTAGGGCAGCGCGACGAGAGCCGCCGCGCCGAGGCGCAGCACGCGCGGCACGGCGTCGAGCGCGCTCAGCGCAGTCCAGGCGGTGAGCACGCAGATCGCGAGCAGCAGGCCGTTGAACGCCGCCTCGAGCGAGATCTGCGTCCCCCCCGACAGCGCCGCCATCAGGGACTGGGGGCCGAGCGGGTAGCCGAGCGCGACTCCCGCCGGCTCGGGCCCGAACCCGTCGGCGAGCCATTGCGCCCAGTAGAGCTGCGCCGCCTGATCGTTGCTGTAGATCCCCTCCCCGAGGACGCCGACGCGCTCGTTCATCAGGAAGGGCAGCGAGGCGACGACGATCACGACGAGCGCGACGGGCAGAGCGTCGACGATCGCGTCGCGCCGGCGCGGCCCCTCCCAGCGGCCGCGCACGTAGGCCAGGCAGGCAAGCAGCGCGACCGCGAGGACGACCGCGGCGGTCGTCCCGCGCCCCGGCAACCGCACGAGCGGCTGGGCGACGACGATCAGCACCGCGAGCCCGACCGGCCCCGAGAGCCACGTCCACTCGGGGCGCCCGAAGGCCACCAGAAGGGCCCGCCCCGCGATCAGCGAGGCGGCGCAGAGCAGCGCCGCGGCGGCGAGGATCGCGAGCATCGCGGCAGGGTACTGGCGCGCTCGACGTCGAGGTGTGCACTTTTCCCCCTATGACGGGGTCAAACGTCAGGCTCGCCCCCCTAACCGGTCAGGCTCGCCGCCTAGCCGGCTCTCGAGCACCCCTCCGGATCGAGCTCGCCGTCGAGCCGGAAGACGGAGGTCGCCTTGTCGCTGACGATCTCCTTGGCGGCGGGATCGTCACCGGTCCAATCGGCCTCGAACGGGCGGTCGGCGCCGGGTGCGGGGAAGTTGCTGCCGGTCACGACGTAGTCGTAGTCGCCGGCGTTGATCGCGCGGCGCCACGCGTTGCAGCTCGTGATCGGCTCAAACGAGTCGTCGGCGCCGCGGTGGCCGACGTACTGGACGTGGTTCGAGAGGTCGTTGCCGTAGTACGGGTACTGGCGGATCGTGATCGTCGCGATCCGGGCGTCGCGGACGTCGCGCGCCCAGATGAACGCGGCCTCGAGGCCCGGCTCGCCGATCCCGTACTCGGTCGCGTAGCGGTGCTCGAGGTAGTTGCGCTGCACGCGGTAGCCGACCCCGACGGCGGCCACGGCGACCAGGGCCGCGATGACGAGGACCGCGGGGCGCGGCAGCGCCGCCTGCCCGTAGACCTTGATCGCGAGCGCGGCGAGCAGCGTGACCCCGCCCACGACCGCGATCCCAAGGACGAGTCCCGAGCGCAGGGCGTCGCCGGCGAAGGCCACGCCGAAGGCGACGAGCAGGGCGCCGAGCGCCGCCCATTGCCAGCGGCGGCTGAGCTTGCGGACGGCGACGGGGACCAGCGCGAGCGCCAGCGCCAGCACGGGGCCGAGATAGCGAAGGTTCGAGGCGAAGCCGATCGGCTCGCCCTCGTAGCCCGATGCGGTCAGCGGCGTGAACGGGTAGGCGACCGCGGCGAGCAGCGCCGTGAAGCCGAGAACCCGCAGCACCGCCGAGCGCTCCCTGAACAGCATGTGCAGCGCCCCCAGGGCGCCGAGAACGAGGACGAGCGGCCACAGGTCACCGAGCCGGTCGGCGAGTCCGGGAAAGAACCAGTCGCTCCACACGCCGCTGTCGGTCACGTAGTGGAAGACGCTGAACGGCTCGCGGTCGTTGGGCAGCACCTCCTCGGGGCCGGGCAGCGGCAGCGGCCCCAGGGCGCTCAGCCAGGGCAGGGGATTGCCGACCGCGAACAGGTTGCGCGCGAACCAGAAGCCGCCGCCGGCGAGCAGGCCCGCGACCCAGATCGCGGTGGTCGGGGCGCGGCGCCTGCCCGCGACCGCGATCCCGAGCGTCAGCGCCCCGATCGGGGCGAGCAGCGACAGCTTGGTCCCGATCGCGAGCCCGGCCGCGAGCCCGGCGAGAGCCACCGGCGCCGTCCCGAGCTCGAGCCGCGGACGCTCCCGGGGCGCGGCGGCATTGACGAGCACGGCAGCCGAGGCGAGCAGGAAGAAGGTTGCGGGGATGTCGTTTCGCGCTTCGCCGGGCTGGTCCACGAACACCCCGGCGCCGAGCACCACGCAGGCGCCGACGAGGCTCGCCGGCCCGAGGCCCCAGGGCCGCCCGATGCACCATGCCGCGAGCATCGCGAGCAGAAGCCATCCGACGTTGAGGAGCGGCGAGAGGTAATCGCGTTCCGTGGTCAGGATGCCGACGCTGTGGAAGAGCTCCGAGTTCGCCGGGTAGAACCAGCTCAGAAACGAGGTCGAGGTGAAATGGAGCTGGGTGAGCGACGCTTCCTGGACGAAGCGCGCCGCGAACGGCATGTGGTACCAGGTCGTGTCGTAGCCGTACATGCCGTGGGCGAAGCTCGAGCGCACCGACACGCTCCAGTGCGCGGCGACGAGCGCACCCGCCGCGACCGCGATCCACAGAGCGACGCGGCTCGGCGCCGGGGCGGGCGGGACCTGGCGCCGCGGGCGGCGCCGGGCTCGCGCGGCGCCGTCGGCGAGCATTCCTCCCCCCACTCCGACCACGACCGCCTCGACGACGAGCGGGATCTCACGGTAATAGCCGATCGCTCCGAGCAGCTCGGAGACCCAGATCAGCCCCGCCACCCCGACCAGCGCCTCGACCAGCCGCGCCGGCGCACCGGTCCAGCCCGGCAGCAGCCAGAGCCGCACCCTGACGGCGCCGAACGCGAGCGCCGCGACGACCACCGCGAGCTCGGCGACTCCGAGCAGGTAGTCGTCGGTGCTCAGGGGCACGGGAGAGCCGTGCCCCCTCGCGGCCGCCGCCCGGCGCTGCCGCGGATCAGTGCGAGAGGCCGCGGATCACGTACGCGCGCTCGCCCGGCCCGACCATCCCCAGCAAGCGCGCCTCGCGCTCGGCGGCGTCGGGATCGTCGAGCGCCTGGGCGCGATCCTGGAGCCGGGCGTTCTCGCGCTGGAGGGCGGCGAAGTGCTGCTGCTCGCTCTTGGAGTCGCGCCAGTCGTCGACGAGGTTGACGATCGGGTTCAGGTAGGAGGCGAGGACGGCGAACAGGACCAGCACCAGCGCGCGCCTGCCGAGGCGCTCCCAGTCGATGCGCGTGCGCCGCACCGACGACCGCGCCCTGGGCGCCGGCCTGGCGCGGTACCGCCGCGGCGCGCTCGGGCGCGCGTAGGCACGATTCGGATGCGCGCGAGCGCTCATGCGGGGGCCTTCTGCGGCGGGCCGCGGCCGCCTGCCCCGCCCCGTGTCCTGCAAGATCTCTTGCGCGCCGGACAGCGGCGGCGCTGGTGCTAGCGCCGAAAGGCATCGCGCCCGGGGTAGGCTGCCCGCTCGCCCAGCTCGTCCGCGATGCGCAGCAGCTGGTTGTACTTGGCGACCCGATCCGAGCGCGAGGGAGCGCCGGTCTTGATCTGCCCCGCCCCGGTGGCTACCGCGAGGTCGGCGATCGTCGTGTCCTCGGTCTCGCCCGAGCGGTGCGAGATCACCGCCGTGTAGCCGGCGTCGCGGGCCATCTCGATCGCCTCCAGGGTCTCGGTCAGGGTGCCGATCTGGTTGACCTTGACGAGGATCGAGTTGGCGACGCCCTGCTCGATCCCGCGCCGCAGCCGCTCCGGGTTGGTGACGAAGAGGTCGTCGCCGACGAGCTGGAGGCGCTCGCCGAGACGCTCGGTGAGCAGGCGCCACCCCTCCCAGTCCTCCTCGTCCATGCCATCCTCGAGCGAGATCACGGGGTAGCGGCCGGTGATCTGGTCCCAGTAGCCGACCATCTCCTCGGACGACAGGGTCCGCCCCTCGTGCTCGAGCACGTAGGCGCCGTCGCGGTGGACCTCGCTGGTGGCCGGGTCGAGCGCGATCAGGACGTCGTCGCCGGGCTCGTGGCCGGCCGCTTCGATCCCCTCGACGAGGGCCTCGAGCGCG
This sequence comes from Solirubrobacterales bacterium, assembly GCA_035637595.1. Taxonomy (GTDB): domain Bacteria; phylum Actinomycetota; class Thermoleophilia; order Solirubrobacterales; family 70-9; genus DASPWW01. The sequence continues at coordinate 4,114 of DASPWW010000043.1, forward strand.
GCCTCGTTGGAGTCGAGGTCGGGCGCGAAGCCGCCCTCGTCGCCAACCGATGTCGAGAGCCCGCGCTCGTGCAGCGTGCGCTTGAGCGCGTGGAAGACCTCCGTCCCGGTGCGCAGGGCCTCCTGGAAGCTCTGCGCTCCCGCCGGCACGACCATGAACTCCTGGAAGTCGACCTTGTTGTCGGCATGGGCGCCGCCGTTGAGCACGTTCATCATCGGGACCGGCAGCACGTGGGCGTCCTCGCCGCCCAGATACCGGTACAGCGGCTCGCCGGCATCGGCTGCCGCCGCCCGGGCCACCGCCAGCGATGCGCCGAGGATCGCGTTGGCACCGAGCCGCGACTTGTTCGGCGTCCCGTCGAGCTCGATCAGGGTGCGGTCGATCGCCGACTGGTCGCCGGCGCGAGCGCCCTCGAGCGCCTGGGCGATCGTCTCGTTGACGTTGAGGACGGCCCTCGAGACGCCCTTGCCGCCCCACGCCTCGCCGCCGTCGCGCAGCTCGGTCGCCTCGAACTCGCCCGTCGAGGCGCCCGAGGGAACGGCGGCGCGGCCCCGGGCGCCCGAGTCGAGCGCGACCTCGACCTCGACGGTGGGATTTCCCCGCGAGTCGAGGATCTGGCGGGCGTGCATCGATGCGATCGTCGCCATGGTCAGCGCGGAGTCTCCTCGATTTGCTCGCGGAATCGCTCGGCGGCGCCGCGCACCGCCAACTCGGGGTCGACGCCCAACCTCCGCGACACCCCGACCGTCGCCAGCAGGAGCTCCCCGATCCACGCCTCGGCGGCATCGCGGAGCGCCGGATCCTGGGAGTGCGGCGAGCCGCGCTCGGGCTCGGCACGGCGAAGGATCTTGCGCGCGTAGAGCAGGCCCGGCAGGTTTTCGGGAACGTCCGCGAAGGGCTCGGACGCGCCCCTCCCCTCCTGCTCGCGCTTTATCCGGTCCCAGTTGCGCAGCACCTCGCCCGCCGTCTCGGCCTCGGCCTCGCCGAACACGTGGGGGTGGCGCCGGATCAGCTTCGCGGTCATCCCCTCGGCGACCTGCTCGAGGCTCCCCGCTCCGCGCTCCTCGAGCAGGAGCGCGAGGAAGAAGACCTGGAACAGCACGTCGCCCAGCTCGTCGAGCAGCTTCGCGTCATCGCCGCTGCGAGCGGCGTCGGCGAGCTCGTAGGCCTCCTCGACGGTGTGGGGGACGATCGAGCGCTCGTCCTGCTCGCGGTCCCAGGGACACTCGCGGCGCAGGCGCCGCGTTATCTCGTCGAGGCGCTCAAGTGCCGCGTCGGCGCCCACGCGGAACGCGCCGCGGCTAGGGAGCGGCGGGGGGCGCCCCGCCGGTGGGCGGCGCGGCTCCAGTCGGCGGCGGCGCGGCTCCGGTCGGCGGCGGCGCGGCACCCGTCGGCGGCACGGCACCGGGTGTCCCGCCGATCGGCACGGCCCCGGGCGGCAGAGCCCCCGGCAGCGGCTGGGTCGCCGGCGGCGGCAGCGCCCGTTGCGGGAGCCCCTGCGGGAAGCTCCCCGGCACGAGTATCCAGGGCTGCTGGAGCGGCTGGAGCTGGGCCGTCTGGCGCTCCTTCTGCTCCTCCTCGGTCAGGACCAGGGGAGTGGCGGGGTTGCGCGCCGTCACCGCGGCGGGGCAGCCCTGCGAGAGCTGCTCGGGGGCGGCCTGCTTTCGCTCCTTGGGATCGTCGATCGAGCAGGTGTCGACCTGGGGCTGCTCGAAGTTGGCGCAGCGCGAGGTGAGCGTGGACTGCGCGGCAGCCTCGGGATCGTCGGGCAGCAGCTCGTCGGAGCAGAAGGTGCGATCGCGCCACTTGGCCTCGAGGTCGTTCTGGAAAGCGTCGAGTACAGCCTGCTGCTGGGCGGTGGCGAGCTGCTGCTCGATCGACTTCGAGGCCTGCTCGTCGAGCGGCGCGACCTTCTCGGGCGTGATCTTGGCGACCTCGGCGAGCTCCCAGCCGGTCTGCGTCTTGAACGGCCCGGTGAGCTCCCCCTCGCCGGCCGAGAACACGGCGTCGTCGAAGGCCGGATCGCCCTGACCCTCCTGGACGTCGGGGAGAAGCCCGCCGTCCTTGGAGCTGGGGTCGGTCGAGAACTCGGCCGCGACGCGCTTCCAGTTCTCCTCGGAGTCGTCCTTCTCGAGCTCCGACTTTGCCTGCTCGACCTTGTCCTTGGACTGGTTGACGATCACCCTCACGTCGCGCGTCTCGGGCTGCGTGAACTGCGTGATCTGCTGGTGGTAGACGGTTTCGATGTCCTCCTGGTCGACCTTGTCGGAGCCCTCGACCACCTGGTCTTGAATCTTCTGGCTGAGCACGGTGAGGCGTACCCGCTTCAGCGCGTCCTCCATGCTGAAGCCGGACTGCTCGAGGAACTTCTGGAACTCCGCCTCGGAGCCGAAGTTCTGCTTCTTGATCTGCTCGAGCTGCTGGTCGATCTCGCGGTCGGAGACCGTGACCCCGAGGTCCTCGGCCTCGCCTGTGATCCAGCGCTCGAGGATCAGGTCGGAGGCGGCGGCGTCGACGTACTGCTGGTACTGCGGGTCACTGGACTTCGGCACCCCGCCCTTCAGGCCCTGGGAGGCGGCGACCTGCTCCAGCGCCGTGTCGAACTCCTTGTTCGTGATCGTGCCGTCGTCGACGTCCTCGACCACTGCGATCGCGTTGTCGGGGATGTCGGGATCGGAGAGCCCGCCGGCGAACGCTGCGAACGCGACCACCAGCAGTACTCCGAGCACGAGCGCGACGACCCGCCTTGTCGTTTCCTGGCTCACGAGGCGGGGAGAATAGCGCGGTGGGGCTTTCGCCAGCCCCGCTCGTCCGCGCTGCTCAAGCGGTCGCCGGCTCGGGGATCTCGGCGGCAAGCGCCTCGGCGAGCGCCAGCAGCGCGGCCAGCCGCGCCTCGGGCTCGTCGGGCACCCGCAGCGACAGCGTCTTCTGCCGCCAGTCGTGGACGACCTCCGGTATCCGCTCGCGCACCGCGGCGATCCGCGCCGAGTCGAGGTCGATCGGCGTGGCCGAGAGCCTGCCGCCGCGGATCTCGACCGTCCTCGCACCCGAGCGTCCGAGCTCGATCCGCGCGCGCTGCAGCGAGATCAGGTTCTCCACCGGAGCCGGGAGCGGGCCGAAGCGATCGCGCACCTCCTCGGCGAGCGCCCGCAGCTCGCCGGGCTCGCGAGCGCCCGCGATTCGTCGGTGCAGGTCGATCTTCGCGACCTCGAAAGGGATGTAGTCGGCCGGGAGGTAGGCGTCGACGTCGACGTCGAGGCGCACCGTCTCCTCGGGCCCCGCGCCGTCGCCGCCCCGAAGCTGCTCGACGGCCTCGTCGAGCAGCGAGACGTAGAGCTCGAAGCCGACCGCGGCGACGTGTCCCGACTGCTCCTCTCCGAGCAGGTCGCCGGCGCCCCGCAGCTCGAGATCGCGCATCGCGATCGCGAACCCCGAGCCCAGCTCGGTGTGGTCGGAGAGGGTCGCGAGCCGCGAGCCCGCCTCGGTCGAAAGGCCCTCCTCCGACGGGTAGAGCAGGTAGGCGTAGGCGCGCTGGCGGGAGCGCCCGACGCGCCCCCGGATCTGGTACGCCTGGGCGAGCCCGAGGTGGTCGGAACGCTCGACGATCAGGGTGTTGGCCTGGGGGATGTCGAGGCCCGACTCGATGATCGTCGTCGCCACCAGGCAGTCCGCCTCGCCGCGCAGGAAGGCGAGCATCGCCTCCTCGAGCCGGCGCTCATCCATCTGGCCGTGTGCTTCCGCGAACCGCACGCCGGGGCATACCGCGCGCAGCCCCTCCGCGACGTCGTGCAGGGTCTCGACGCGGTTATGGAGGTAGAACGCCTGCCCGCCGCGAGCGGCCTCGCGCTCGATCGCGCGCCGCACGAGGTCCTCCTCGTAGGGGCCCACGTAGGTGCGGATCGGCCGGCGTCCCTCGGGCGGCGTCTCGATCACCGAGATGTCGCGCAGCCCCGCGAGGCTCATCTGCAGGGTGCGCGGGATCGGGGTCGCGGACAGCGACAGCACGTCGACGCGCAGCTTGAGCTGGCGCAGGAGCTCCTTCTGACGCACGCCGAAGCGCTGCTCCTCGTCGACGATCACGAGCCCGAGGTCCCTGGCTCGCACGTCGCGCGACAGCAGGCGGTGCGTGCCGATCAGGACGTCGACCTTGCCGTCGGCGAACTCGGCGAGCGTCGCGCGGACCTCGGCGGGACGCCGCAGTCGCGACACCATCTCGACCCGGAACGGGAAGTCGGCGAGCCGCTCCCGGAAGGTGCCGAGGTGCTGCTGGGCGAGGATGGTGGTCGGCACCAGCATCATCACCTGCTTGCCGTCCGAGGCGGCCTTGTGCGCGGCGCGCAGCGCGACCTCCGTCTTGCCGTAGCCGACGTCGCCGCAGATCAGGCGATCCATCGGAGTGTCGGCCTCCATGTCGGCCTTGACCGCGTCGACGGCGTCGAGCTGGTCGGCGGTTTCGCGGAACGGGAACGAGCGCTCGAATGCGAGCTGCCACTCGCCGTCGGGCGGAAACTCGTGGCCTGAGCGCGTGCGCCGCTCGGCGTAGAGGTTCAGAAGCTCGCCGGCGAGCTCGCGCGCGGCACGCCTTGCCCGCGCCTTGAGGTTCTCCCAGCGCTTTCCGCCGAGCGCCGAGAGCTGCGGCGGCTCGCCCCCGGTGCCGATGTAGCGGCTGATCTTGGCGAGCTGGTCGGCGGGGACGAAGACCCTGTCGTCGCCGCGGTACTCGAGGTAGAGGTAGTCCCTCGTCACGTCGGCGACGGTCTTGGTCTCGAAGCCGGCGAAGCGGGCGATCCCGTGGTCGGTGTGGACCACGTGGTCGCCGACGTGCAGGTCGGTGAAGGACGCGAGCGTGCGGGTTCGCGGAGCCGCCGCGGCGGCGCGCCGGCCGTGGACGAGGCGCCGGTGCGGGATGACGGCGAGCCGCAGATCGGGCGAGATGAAGCCCTCGGATAGCTGCGCCTCGGCGAAGATCAACGGTGGCTCGGCCACCTCTTCGCGGCCGTCGAGCGCCGGCTTGCCGCCCGCCGTGTCGAGCAGAATCGGCTCGACCCGCGACAGCGCGAAGCGCGCCCGCTCCGCCTCGCCGCGGTGCTCGAAGGCGACGACGGTCAGATAACCGGAGCGAAGCAGCTTGGAGAGCTCACCCTCGGCCTCCTGCATGCTGCGCGCCGCCGAGGCCGGGGGCTGGGCGCGGAAGGAGTGCTCCTGGTCGGAGTACGCGGCCGAGACCGCGAGGCAGGAGCGGCTCGCCAGGGGGCCCGAGACCTCCACATAGAGCCGTCGCGCGTCGTCGTCGTGCATCGCGGTGGTGACGTCCTCCCAGTGATCGGCGAGCGCCTGGGCGATCTCGTCGGAGGCCGTCGAGACGATCGCGGTCTCGGCCGGGATCAGGTCCAGGACCGCCCCGAAGCTCTCCAGAGGCAGCAGCTCCGCGACGTCGGGGCGCTCGTCGGGTTCGTCGAGCGCGATCTCCGCCAGCTCGCGGTGCTCGGCGGCGAGCTCCGCCGCGGGATCGAGCTCGACGCGCTCGGCTTCGCCGAGCGAGCGCTGGGTGAAGGTCGAGAACCAGCGGAGCGATTCGATCTCGTCGCCGAACAGCTCGACGCGAACGGCGCGGTCCTCGGTCGCTCCGAAGACGTCGAGGATCCCGCCGCGCACCGCGAACTGGCCGCGCTCCTCGACCTGGTCCGTTCGCTCGTAGCCGGCCTCGACGAGCAGCGAGGAGACGTCGTCGAGGTCGATGCTGTCCTCGCGATGCAGAACGAGCCCCCCGGGCCGAAGCGCGGCGTCGGGTACCGCCTCGGCGAGGGCGACCGCGCTCGCCACGACGAGCGGCGGGCTCGACCCGCCGCCGGCGACCAGGGAGTCGAGCGCCGCGAGCCGCAGCCCGACGAGGTGCGGCGGCGGCGCGACGTGCGACGCGTACCCCGTGCCGCGCGAGGGGTAGTAGCGCACCCGCCGCGGCTCCAGGTAGGCGCCGAGCTCGCCCGCCATGTCGCGCGCCGAGCGGTCGTCGGCGGTCACGAGCAGGGCGGGGCGGTCGCCGAGCCCGGCCTCGACCTCGACGAGCGCCGCCAGCAGGAAGGGCCGGATCGCGGCCGACATGTGAGCCGCGACCGGCCCGCCCCGCTCGGCCGCGGAGCGCGCAGCCACCGCCAGCGAGCCGAAGCGCTCGTCGCGGGTTGCTATCTCGATCAGGGGGCGCAGCGACACGCCGGGCGGTTCACTCCTTCGATGTCTCGGCCCGATGGCACGACGAACGACCGGACACCCAGTCCGGCCGAAGGCGCGGCCGCTTCGACGCGCGGCCGTGCCTGCATTCTACGCTGTGGCGCCTGACCATTTGACTACCATATGGTCGTGGCGCGCAAGCAGACGCTGGTTCAGCTCACGGATGAGCTCGTGGAGCTTCTCGATCGTGAAGCGTCACGCACCGGCAAGTCGCGTTCGGCGCTGATCCGCGAGGCGATCGAGGCGCACCTCCACGACGAGGCCGAGGCCGAGATCGACCGGCGGATCATCGAGGGCTACAGGCGCGTGCCCGAGACGGAAGAGGAGATGCGCTGGGCGGAATTGAGCGGGATCGAGGCAATCCGCGAGGAGCCGTGGTGACCCGCGGGGAGGTGTGGTGGTTCGAGCATCCCGCCGCGGGGCGCAGGCCGGCATGCGTGCTGACGCGACCCGAGGCGATCTCGGGAATCCGCCGCGTCCTGGTCACCTTCGCCACCACCACGGTGCGAGACTTGCCGACGGAGGTGGCGCTTGACGAGGAGGACGGGATGCCCCAACCGTGCGTGCTCAGCCTCGACAACGTCCGGACCGTCTCGAAGGCGATGCTCGTCGAACGGATCACGACGCTCTCGCCCGCCCGCATGCATGAGGTCTGCAGGGCGCTCGCAGTTGCGACCGCCTGCTGAGCGTGGCCCGCGCTACTTCTTCTTCTTCTTCTTGACCTTCCAGTCGTCGGTGGCCGGGGTCGGATCCACGTTGCCGGCCGCGTCCCTGGCCCGCACCTCGAGTGTGTGCTTGCCCTTCTTGACCTTCTCGGTCAGCGGCGAGGCGCAGGACTCAAACCCGCCGTCGTCGAGCTTGCACTCGAACGTCGAGCCGGGCTCGTCGGACGAGAACGAGAAGCTCGCGGTCTTCTTCTTCGTCTTGTCCTTGGGGCCGCCGGTGATCGTCGTCTCGGGCGGGTCGGTGTCACCCGCGGGGGACGGCGGCGGCGCAGTATCGACGGTGAACCCGCGGGTTTCCGGCGACTGGTCCGTGTTGGTGGCGGGGTCGGTCGCACGGACGCGGAACGTGTAGGCGCCATCGGCCAGGTTGGCGAGCGGCGTGAACGCACCGGAGCCTGTTCCCGGGCACGGCTGGAAGGCTTGCGTTCCCTGATCGATGCTGCATTCGAAGGTTGCGGCGGCGTCGTTCGACGAATAGGCGAAGGTCGGAGTCGGGTCGTTGGTGGTCCCGCTCGGCCCGGAGTCGATCGTCGTCTCGGGGAACACCGTGTCGACCGTGAACCCGCGGGTGTCAGGGGACTGGTCGGTGTTCGCGTTGGGGTCGGTCGCGCGGACGCGGAACGTGTAGGCACCGTCGGCCAGGCCGGTGAGCGGCGTGAACGTACCGGTGCCTGTTCCCGGGCAGGGCTGGAAGGCCGGCGTTCCCTGATCGATGCTGCACTCGAAGCTGGCGGTGGCGTCGTTCGACGAATAGGCGAAGGTCGGAGTCGGGTCGTTGGTGACCCCTGTCGGCCCGTCGTCGATCGTCGTAGTCGGGAACACCGCATCGGTGGTGGCGACGCCCGACAGCTCGGAGGTGCCGCTGGAGGGCACGGTCTGCGTGGCGACGACGCGCTGACCGTCGGCCTGCGGCGAGCCGTAGGTCACGGTCCAGGTGCCCGACACCGGGACCGTCACGTCGCCGAGGAATGAGGCGATGTCCTGCCCGTCAGCCGAGGATGCCGCGAAGACCCGTACCTTCGATCCCGACGTCGCCGTCCCGCTGACGGCGTTGGCGTTGGCGACGTCGATCCCAGGCGGTTGCACGCCGCCGTTGACGTCGCCCGGGTTCCCCGGTCCGTCGTCGTTGAGGTCGATGAACAGGTCGCCCGTTCCGGACCCATGGTTGCGCCTGATCTCGTTGTTGTCACTCGTGTCGTGGACGATCCGGATCGCGTCGCTGCCGCTGTTGGACACGACGTTCTCCTGGGCCGCCGTGTCGCCGCCGATCACGTTCCCGGTCGACGCGCTACCGAAGAACTCGTCGATCATGATTCCCACGCCGGTGTTGGGATGCGGATCGTCGGTCGCGTCTGTGCCGATGAAGTTGCCCTCGACCGTGATGTTGGTCGATCCCTCGATCGAGACCGCGCGTCCGGTCGAGTTCCCGATCGTGTTCCCGGCCCCCGCGGCCGCACCACCGAGCTGAACGTTCTGCGCCTGCACGATCCGCACCGGGTTGAACCCGCCGCCCACGTTCTGGCCGCCGACGCCGACCCCGAACACGTTCCCGGTGACGGTCGTCGGGGGACCGGTCGCATGCCCGCCGCCCAGGATGAGCCCTTGGCCTCCGGTTGCGGCGGCGAGCCGATTGCCGGCGAATGTCGGCGGCGTGGGTAGCGAGCCGGCTGCCGGCACGACCAGGTCGACCAACGTGGCCGGCGGCGAGAGCGCCGCGGTGCCGTCGGAGCGCAGGCCGAGGAAGTTGTTCTGGATCGACAGGTTGTTGTTTCCGCCGCTGAAGCCGAGGGTGCTGATCCCAGTGCTTCCTCCCGTGACGTAGTTGCGGTCACGCGCCGGATCGCCCATGCCGGCGCCCCCGATCGTGATGTCGCTCGCCGTCCCGATGCGGACTCCGGTGCTGTTCCCGATCGCCGCGGTGCCGTTGGCGGCGAGGCCGATGAAGTTGCCCGCGATCGTGGTTTGACCGGCGGGGGCCTCGCTCACGGCGCTCTCACCCTGGAGATCGATGCCTGAGCCGAGCCCCGTCGTCACCCCGTTGGCGCCGGCGATCACGTTGCAGACGCCGTCGCACGCCGGGGTCGCCGCCTGCCCGGACGTGACCGTGCCGCCGATCGTGTTGTTGTTGGGGACGTCGTCCATCGGGGCCAGCGTTTGGATGACCTCGATGTTCTCGCCGTTGCCAGGCGACGATGCCGCCGTCCCCGATGGCGTAGTGCCGAAGTAGTTCCCCTGAACCTGAACGTTGTCGGCCGAAGCGATCTGGATCGCGGTGCCCGTGTTGTTGCTGAACACGTTGCGCTCCGTCTGGCCGCTTCCGTTCTCATCGCCGCCGATCGTTGCGTTGTCCCCGCCGACGGCAATGGCGCTCGAGTTCGCTTCCTGGGTGGTGCCGTCGAGCTGCGTCCCGAACCAGTTGTTCTGGACCTCGAGCGAGCTGAGGCCGACAGTCAGATCGGAGAAACGAATCGCCCCGCTCCAGCGCGTGAAGGCGATGCCGCGGATCACGATGTCGGCATCTCCCGCGTTGAAGTTGAGCGCGGTGCCGAGGCCGGTTCCGGCGTTGTCCCAGCGCAGGCCGACGCACGGCTGCGTGGAGTTGGGGTTCCCTCCGTCGACCTCGCCGGGATCGAGGCAGCCGTTGAGGTTGATCGGCCGCGTCATCGCCGGAAACGTGGCGACGACCGTGATGGTCTGCCCCATGACGGCGGTCTCGTCGAAGCGGATGTCATCGCTGGCGACCGTGTTCTCGGCCTCGGCGAGCGCGGCCCTCAGCGTGCAGACGACGGGGGCGCCCGCATCGGCGTCGCAGACGCCGTCGAGGCTCACGTCGGCGGTGTCGGCCGTGCTGTTGACCTCGAACGTCACCGCCCCGGCCGCCGGCGCGAGAACGAGCAGCATCGCGATCGCCGCGACGAACGACATCGACCCCGCACGCCGCGTCCCGCAACCCCATGTTCTTCCCCGTAACGTGCTTGCAGCGTAGCGCTGGAGCAAGCTCCCCACAAGCGCTACGGCTTGTACCCCAGCCCGGGCCCCGAGCGCTGCCACTCGACCTGGCCGCGGCCCTCGTCGCGCGAGCGCTCCTCGACGTCATCCCAGCGGTGCAGCATCGCCTTGAGCCGCGCCACCGCCTCGGCCGGGTGCGCGGCGACCTCGGCGGCGAGCTCGAGCGCCGAGTCCTCGGTCGCGGCGGCGGGCGCGACGCGGTTGACGAGGCCGAGGCGCAGCGCCTCGTCGGCGCTGACGATCCGCGAGCTGAGCAGCAGGTACTTGGCGGTCGCGAGCCCGCACAGGGTCACCAGGCGCGCCGGCCCGACGGGCACGCCGAGCGCCGCGCCGGGGAAGCGCATCCGCAGGTTCGAGCCGCCGACGCGCATGTCGCAGGCGACCGCGATCTCCGCCCCGCCGCCGATCGTGTCGCCGTGGCACGCGGCGATGGTCGGCTTGGGAAACGCCGTGATCTCGTCGTAGAGGCGCGAGAACAGCTCCATGCGCGCCACTCCTCCCTCCTCGTCGAGCTTCTCCCTGATGTCGGCCCCCGCCGACAGGCCCATGTGATCGGTCGAGGAGAGGACCAGCACCCGGACGGCTTCGTCGTCGCGGGCGCTCGCGAGGTGGGCGAGCAGCTCCTCGAGCATCGCCGTGTTGATCGCGTTGCGCGCCTTTGGGCGGTCGAGGCGCAGCAGGGCGACCCCGGCCTCGTCGACGTCGTAGGTCGTCAGCTCGCTCATAGGAGAACCTCCCCTCGCTGTTTGCGGGATTGAGAGGGAAAGGCCGACCGAAGGGAGGCCGTCCTCTGATACCCGACAGCGCAAAGAGAAGCCGACCGCCGTCGGGAGAGCGCCAGGCTCGCTAGCCCCGTAGA
>DASPWW010000044.1:0-18412 GCA_035637595.1 Solirubrobacterales bacterium
CTCGCAGTAGAAGATCGCCTGCCAGGGGCCGAGGTCGAGCTGCCCGTCGGTTACGGGGACGATCGCCTGGTGGTGGACGAGCAGGTTCTTGAGGTGGGCATCGCCGTTGTCTTCTCCGCCCCGGTGGTGGCGATAGTCGCCGGGCTCGGGCATGAGCTCGCGTGCGACGTCGTTTGCGGGCTCGGACCAGCTCGGCGGCGCGAGCTTGTCGAGCCACTCGAGCGCGTCTGCCTGGATCCCGGGCTCGTCGTCGTTGACCCACACGCCCGCGGTGATGTGCATCGCCGAGACCAGCGCCAGGCCCTCGCGGATCCCTGACTCGTCGACCGCCGCCTGGACGTCCTCGGTGATGCGAATGAACTCGCGGCGCTGGTCCGTGTTGAAGGTCCGGTAGACGGTATGTGCCGTCACGAGGGCTCGCCGGGGAGCGGCGGCCCCGCGCCCGGTGGCCCGTCGAACCCGGGCCCGCGCGGGCTCTCCTCTCCCTCGGGCAGGCGCCCGTCGCGGCCTACGTAGCCGCCCTTGCCGCCCGCGATCAGGATCACGGCGTCGCCGTCGCCGACGTTCTTCATCTTGCGGACGGTGGCGGGATCCACACGCGCCATGCCGCCCGGCCCGAGGGCGTAACTGGAGCCGTCGCCGAGCTCGAGCTCGACGCGGCCGCGGTGGACGAAGTACAGCTCCTCCTGCTCCTCGTGGTAGTGGCGCCCGGTCTCATACCCGGCCGGGAGCACCACCGCGTTGACGCCGAACGCGGTCACGCCGAGCTCGCGGCGCACCTTGCGAAACCCGTAGCCCTCGCCGAGGCCGTCGATCGACGCGACCGCGAATCCGTCGCCCTCGACGACCTCGTGGACCTCGTCGGCCATCAGGTCTCAGGCGGGTCGGCCCGGGCGTGAGCGCCTGTACCGCCGCCTACTGCTGGGGGGGCGGTTGCTGTGGCGGGGGCGGCGGGGGCGGGGCCTGGCCGGGCTGGGGCGCCTGCTGGGCGGGGGGCGCCAGCGGGGGAGCCTGCGTCGCCGCGATCGCGCCCTGCTCCTGGGCCTCGTCGTAGGAGAACGGCGGATAGTCCTCGGTCATCAGCAGGATGTAGGCGAGCGCCCGCGTCTGGTACGCGAGCGCGGAGCGAATCGGGTTGAACAGGCCGTCGGGAAGCCGCCCCGTGAACAGGATCGCGAACCAGGCGATGAGCGCGCATACCCCGCCGATGATCCCCTGGACGTAGGAGAGCAGGAAGACCGGGATCCCGACGATCATCCGGAAGAACGTCTTGACGCGGCTGTACTCGGGCAGCGGCGGCGCAACGCCGACGCGGATCGGATAGGCGTCGTCGGGGTCGCCGTTGAACGGCGGGTACTCGTCGGTGAGCATCAGCTGGAGCCCGTTGACCCTCGCCAGCATCCGCACTGCCTTGGCGTTGAAGTTGTAGAGGCCCTCGGGGTAACGGCCCGTGAAAACGATCGCGAACCAGGCGATGAGGGCGCAGATCTCGGCGCCGATGATGAACAGCGCCCCGACGATCGCCCACGGAATGACGATCAGGTAGCGGAAGAGAGTCGTCAGGCGGTTGCGGCCCTCGCCCTCGTAGTCGGCGGCGAACGAGATCGGGTACATGTGGCCTCCCAGGCTAGGTTGTTGGAGCGCGGCCACCCTATCGAGATCGGGGCTGGAGTGGGGATCATCCACGTCCCTGCGTATCCTGAGCCCAGCCCCGCGATGACCGATCCAAACCCCTACATCAAGCAGTACCTGATGACCGCCGGTCCGACGCCGCTGCCGCCGCGCGTCTCCCAGGTGATGGCCGAGCCGGTCCTCTATCACCGCGCCCCGGCGTTCATCGAGATCTACGCCCGCGTTCTGGAGCGGCTGCCGATCGTTTTCAAGACCCGCAACCCTGTCCTGTGCTTCGCGGCCTCGGGAACCGGCGCGATGGAGTCCGCGGTCGCCAACCTGGTGACTCCCGGCGAGCCCGCCGTCGCGTGCTGGGCGGGCAAGTTCGGCGAGCGCTGGAAGGAGCTCTGCGACGCCTACGGGGCGCGCACCGTGCCCGTCGAGGCCGAGTGGGGAGAGAAGGTCGACCCGGCCCGCCTCGACGAGGCTCTGCGTGGCCTCGACCGTCCCGCGGCCGTGGTCTTCGCGACGCAGTCGGAGACCTCGACCGGGGTCGTGCACGACGTCAGGGGCCTCAACGAGGTGGCGAGGGCTCACGGGGCCGTGCTGTGCGTCGACGCCGTCTCGGGGCTCGGCGCGGTGGACCTGCCACAGGACGAGTGGGGGGTGGACGTCGTGGTCGCCGGCTCGCAGAAGTCGCTGATGTGCCCGCCGGGGCTCGCGTTCGCGTCGGTCTCCGAGCGAGCGCTGGCGCTGGCCGCCGAGAACCCGGGGCGGCGCTACTACTTCGGCTGGGCTCGCACCGCGACGGGACAGGCTGAGGATCCCCCCAACAGCGCCTTCACGCCCGCTGTCAACCTCTTCCGGGCGCTCGACGTGGCGCTCGAGCTGATCCTCGACGAGGGCCTCGAGCGCGTCTTCGCCCGCCACGCCGTGCTGGCGCGCGCCGCGCGCGCCGGGATCGAGGCGCTCGGCCTCGAGCGCTTCGGACCCGACGACCCCGGCGCGAACGTGGTCACCGCCGCGGCGCTGCCCGACGAGATCGACGGGGCGCGGGTCCCGAAGCTGATGCGAGACCGCTACGGCGTCACCGTCGCCGGCGGCCAGGGACACCTCAAGGGACGGATCGTCCGCATCGCGCACTGCGGCTACTACGGAGCATTCGACATCGTCGTCGCGTTGACGGCGCTCGGGATGGCGCTGCGCGATCTGGGCTACGACGCCGAGCCGGGCGCCGGGGCCGGGGCGGCGGAGCGCGTGTTCGCGGCCGAGGGTGCGCCCGAGCCGGTGGGCTGATGGCACGCGCCGCGGTCGCAGAGGGGGAGGCGGGGGCCGCCTCCCGAACGCCGGAGCCGTCCGCGCCCCGGGTCCTGGTCGCCGAGAAGATCGCCGAGCGCGGCATCGAGCTGCTGCGCCGCGACTTCGACGTCGAGCTCGGCTACGAGCTCGACGTCGGCGGGCTCGCGGAGCGAATCGGCGAGTTCGACGCGCTGCTGATCCGGTCGGGGACCAAGGTCACCGGCGAGCTGATCGGGGGCGCCGACCGCCTCAAGGTGATCGGGAGGGCCGGGACTGGCGTCGACAACGTCGACATCGAGGCGGCGACAAAGCGCGGCATCCTCGTCGTCAACGCCCCCGAGTCGAACTCCGTCGCGGCGGCGGAGCACACGATCGCGATGGCGCTCGCCGTGGCGCGCAACGTGCCCCAGGCCCACGGGTCGCTGGTCTCGGGGCATTGGGAGCGCTCGCGCTTCGGCGGCAACGAGCTCTACGGCAAGACGCTGGGGGTGATCGGCTTCGGCCGTATCGGCCAGCTCGTCGCCAAGCGCGCCCTGGCCTTCGATATGGACGTGATCGCCTACGACAAGTTCGTCGCCGCGGAGCGCTTCCGCGAGCTGGGCGTGGAGGGTGCGGACACCAGCGACGAGTTGTACGCGCGCGCCGACATCGTCACGATCCACCTCCCCAAGACCCCCGAGACGATCAACTGGATCGACGCCGAGACGATCTCGAAGATGAAGGACGGGGTGCGGATCGTCAACTGCGCCCGCGGCGAGCTGGTCGATCTCGACGCGCTCGTCGAGGGCTTGGAGTCCGGAAAGGTGGCGGGCGCAGCGCTGGACGTCTTTCCCACCGAGCCGATGACCGAGCATCCGCTTTTCGGCCGCGACAACGTCGTGGTGACCCCGCATCTCGGCGCCTCCACCGAGGAGGCCCAGGACCGGGCAGGGGTGATCACCGCCGAGCAGGTCCGCGCCGCACTCACCGGCGGCGTGGTCACCAACGCCGTCAACATCCACGCCGTGCGCCCCGAGGCGATGGAGGCCCTTGCGCCCTTCGTCCCGCTGTGCGAGAAGCTCGGCGCGCTCGCCCAGGGGCTGGGGGACGGCTCGGTCTCCCGCGTGCAGGCCGAGTTCCGCGGGGCGATCGCCGACCACGACACCCGCCTGCTCGGGATCGCGGTGCTCGTCGGGATCCTCTCGGGGCACACCGAGGAGCCGGTCAACCTCGTCAACGCGCCTGCGATGGCGGAGGAGCGCGGCATCGAGCTCGTCGAGCTCAAGGACCGCGCCTCGGAGGAGTTCACCGAGCTCGTCACCGTCCGGATCGGCTCGGGCAACGACGCGGTCGAGGTCTCGGGCACCGCGGTGGGCCCGCGCAAGCTCGCCCACCTGGTCGGCGTGTGGGGAGAGAGCTTCTACATGCCGTTCGCCGAGCATCTGGCGATCTTTCGCTATCGCGACCAGCCGGGGATGATCGGCCGCGTCGGGACCGCGTTCGGGGGCCACGGGGTCAACATCGTCTCCGCGGCGGTCAGCGCAGAGGCAAACCCCGATCAGGCGGTGATGGCGCTGACGACCGATGCCCCCGTTCCGGAGGATGTCGTCGACGAGATCGCGTCGTCGGAGGGCTTCGAGGCGGGGCGCGCCGTCGACCTGTAGCGCGGCCCTTCCCGGCGGCGAAGCGGCGAAGTAGAGTCCCGCCATGCGCGCGGTGGTGATCACGACCCATGGCGGGCCCGAGGTGCTTCGGGTCGAGCAGCGACCCGATCCCCCCGTCGGCCCCGGCGAGATACGGATCGCGGTCCGCGCCGCGGGGATCAACTTCGCCGACACGATGGCGCGCGCCGGCGTCTATCCCGACGCTCCAAGCCCTCCCTGCGTAGTCGGGTACGAGGTCGCCGGCGAGGTCGAATCGGTCGGCGACGGGGTGGAGGGCTTCTCGGAGGGCGACCGGGTGCTGGCGGGGACGCGGTTCGGCGGTCAGGCGGAGCTCGTCACCGTCTCCGCGAACCAGGCCTATCCGCTTCCCCGCAAGTTGAGCTTCGAGCAGGGGGCCGCGTTTCCGGTCAACTACTCCACCGCGTACGCCGGGCTGGTGATCATGGGCGGGCTCAAGGAGGGCGAGCGGGCGCTGATCCACGCCGCCGCGGGCGGCGTCGGCATCTCCGCCACCCAGATCGCCAAGTCGCGCGGCGCCGAGGTGTTCGGCACCGCGTCGGGCTCGAAGCACGATGCCATCCGCGAGCAGGGGGTCGACCACGCGATCGACTACCGGACCCAGGACTTCGAGGCCGAGGTGATGCGGATCACCGGCGGGGAGGGAGTCGACGTCGTAATGGACGCCATCGGCCCGTCCAGCTTTCGCAAGAGCTACCGCACCCTGCGCCAGGGCGGGCGGCTGATCATGTACGGGGCCTCGGAGCTTCAGACGGGCGAGAGCCGCGACCTGCGAGCCGTGCTCAAGGGCCTCGCCCGGATGCCCACCGCGACGATGCCGTGGTGGAAGAGCATGGCCGTGATGAACGAGAACAAGGGAGTCTTCGGCCTCAACATGCTCTCCTGGTGGGACAGGGAGGGCAGCCTCGATCGCGCGGTCGAGCCGCTGCGCGAGGCTCTCGACAAGGGGCGGCTGGTGCCGGTCGTTTCGGAGGCCTTTCCCTTCGATCGCGCCGCTGACGCGCACCGGTTCATCGCGGAGCGGCGCAACGTCGGCAAGGTGGTGCTCACCCCGTGAGCCCGCCCGTGGCGGGCCTCGGCACGGCCTACCACGATGCCTTCGTCGAGACGGGCAAGGAGTCGGAGCTGTTCTTCCTGCTCGCCTTCCTGCTGACCTTCGGCTTCATTCGCCTCAGCACGCACATGATCCGCGCCAACGTGAGCTGGTGGCCCGGCAACGTGGCGGTCGGGGGGACCCACGTCCACCACCTCGTCTTCGGGATCCTGATCGTTCTCGCCGTCGGCTACGTCGGCATCGCGATCGCGCCCGGCAGCCCGGGGCGCGAGATCCTCGCCGTCCTGTTCGGGATCGGCGCCGCGCTGACGCTCGACGAGTTCGCGCTGTGGCTGAACCTGCGCGACGTCTACTGGTCCAAGGAGGGCCGGCGCTCGATCGACGCGGTGATCGTCGCTGCCGTGCTCGCGGCCCTGGTGATCATGGGGGTGCGGATCTGGCTCGACCTGGCCCACGGCTTCCAGGACACGGTGGCCGCGCTGGTCGGCGCGTTCGGCGCGATCAATCTGGTCCTCGTGCTGATCAACTTCGCGAAGGAGAAGTTCGGAATGGGCCTCGTCGGGCTGATCTTCTCGCCCGTCTCGCTGGTCGGAGCGTTCCGCCTCGCCAAGCCGCACTCGCCGTGGGCGCGGGCCTTCTACCGCGGCAAGAAGATGGACCGCGCGATCGAGCGCCACGAGCTTCACGAGCGGCGCGCGGGCCGCTTCCGGAGGCGAGGCCCTCAGTCCGCCGCCGGCTCAGGCTGAGCGCTGCCCGCCGTTGCGGCGACTGCCTTCGGGGGACCGGCGAGCACCAGCTCGTCCAGGATCACGCCGAGCGAGGCCGCCGTCGGCACCGCGAGCAGCGCGCCGAGCACACCGGCCAGGTTTGCTCCGACGATCACCGCGAAGATCGCCACCGCGGGGTTGACCTTGAGCGCGCCGCCCTTGTACATGAGCGGCTGGATCACCCGGTCCTGAAGCTGCTGGTAGACGAGGAAGATCACCCCCCATACCAGCGCGTCGCCGGGGCCACCGTCGATCAGCAGCACGATCGCCACGGTCGCGCCGCCGACGGTCAGCCCGATCAGCGGGATCAGGTCCAGGAATGCGACCAGGACCGCCATCGCGATCGCGAGGTGAAATCCCTCCAGTTCCAGGAACAGCCAGGTCAGCACCCCGGCGGCGGCGGCGAGCAGGAGGTTGACGCTGACGTAGGCGCGAACCACCTCCGCAACCCGGACTCCGACGCGACGGGCACGCTCGCGCTGCGGCAGCGGCAATCGCTCGGTGCCGCGGTCGAACATCCCGCGGCCGTCGAGCAGCAGGAAGAAGGTCAGGGTCAAGACCGTGATCGCCGCCAGCAGATGCTCGAGCAGGCTGACGGTGATGTTCCCCAGCTCCGTCGCACCGCCGCCGAGTCTGGACGGCAGCGAGCTCGCCTGCTGGCTGAGCTTCTGGGTGATGTCGTACTTGTCGTTGAGGTCCTGAAACTGCTTGTTGTTGCTGGCCCAGTCCTCGAAGTCGGAGACGTAGGTCGGCAGCTTCCCGGCGAGCCCCTCGATGTCCCTGACGATGGCGGGGAAGACGTGCAGGCTCAGGAAGACCAGCGCCGCGAAGAAGACCGCGTAGACGACCAGGATCGCGACCACGCGGGGCAGTCCCCGGCCGCGTACTCGTGCCCGCTCGATCAGCCCGACGGCGGGGTCGAGCGCCAGGGCGAGGAAGATCGCGGTGACGACCCATTGCAGCGTCGTCCGGGTGTGCAGCACGACGATCGCGAGCAGGACCGCGAGCGCGGCGCAGAACAGGGCGACGAAGACGATCTTCGACACGGCCCGCGCCTCGATCTGATCGGAGCGCATCAGGGAGCAAGCTAGAGGGCGTCCCGGACCCACTACCTGCGCTAATCTCCGCACAACTTCGATGACGCAGCGGCTCGACAGCCTCGCGCTTCTCCTTCTGCTCCCCCTTCGGGGGGAATAGCGCTGGGCGGCGCGACAGCCGCAGATTCACAGGTCACCGAAGTCAAAGGCAGAAGGAGGAAAACAGATGAGCGGCCACGAGCCCGCATCCGAGTCGAACAGGGTCCACATCTTCGACACGACCCTGCGCGACGGCGAGCAGTCCCCGGGGATCTCGCTCAACACGCAGGAGAAGGTCGAGATCGCGCAGCAGCTCGCGCGGCTCGGGGTCGACGTGATCGAGGCCGGCTTCCCGATCACCTCCCCTGGCGACTTCGAAGCTGTCCAGGAGATCGCCCGCAACGTCGAGGGGCCGGTGATCTGCGGCCTGGCCCGCACCCACAAGGCCGACATCGACGCGGCCTGGGGGGCGATCAAGGACTCGCCGCGGCCGCGCATCCACACCTTCATCTCAACCTCCGACATCCACATCATCCACCAGCTCCAGACGACCCGCGAGGACGTCAAGGGCCAGGCCAAGGCCGCGGTGGCGCTGGCGCGCTCGTATTGCGACGACGTCGAGTTCTCGCCGATGGACGCCACCCGCGCCGACGTCGAGTTCACCGCCGAGGTCTGCGCGATCGCCGTCGAGGAGGGGGCGACCGTGGTCAACATCCCCGACACGGTCGGATACACGACGCCGGAGGAGTACCGAAGCTACTTCGCCGAGCTCTACCGACTCGTCCCCGCGCTGCGCGACGTGCGGCTCTCGGTCCACTGCCACGACGACCTTGGCCTGGCCGTCGCCAACTCCTACGCCGGCGTGCTGGCGGGGGCGCGGCAGGTGGAGTGCGCGATCAACGGGATCGGCGAGCGCGCCGGCAACTGCTCGCTCGAGGAGATCGTGATGCTGCTGCGGACGCGCAGTGACGTCCACGGGCTCGACACCGGAGCGAACAGCCGCGAGCTTGCGCGCACGAGCCGCATGGTCTCCCGCTTCACGGGCTACGCGGTGCAGCCCAACAAGGCGATCGTGGGCCGCAACGCTTTCGCCCACGAGTCGGGGATCCACCAGGATGGTGTCCTCAAGGAGCGCACCACCTACGAGATCATGGACGCGACCGAGGTCGGGCTGGAGTCCAACCAGATCGTGCTCGGCAAGCACTCGGGGCGCCATGCCCTGCGCGACGCGCTGACCGAGCTCGGCTTCAAGGTCGAGGGCAACGCGCTCAACCAGGCGTTCCAGCGCTTCAAGGAGATCGCCGACAAGAAGAAGCACGTCACGGCGCTCGACCTCGAGGCGATCGTCTCGGATGAGTTCCGCGAGCGCGCTCAGGGCTACAACCTCGCGTGGTTCGAGGTCGAGGCCTCGTCGCGGCGCGAGCCGCACGCGCGGGTTGCGGTCACCCTGCCCTCGGGCGAGGAGTCCGAGGGCGAGGCGTCGGGCGACGGCCCCGTGGACGCGATCTTCGGCGCGATCCAGAAGGCCGCTCGCACGGAGTGCGAGCTGCGCCAGTACACCGTCTCCGCGGTCACCGAGGGCGAGGACGCGCTCGGCGAGGTGACGGTGATGCTGCGCGCCGCCGGCCGGCTCGCATCCGGCCAGGGGGTTTCGACCGACATCCTCGAGGCGTCGGCGCGCGCCTACGTGCGGGCGCTGTCCAACGCGCTCGAGGGGGCGGCGATCCGCGAGGCCGAGGCGCTCACCGCCGATGCGGCGGCGGAGCGGACGCCGGGGCCGTAGGGCGGCACGGGAAGCACGACCACAACGTGCGAGCGGCCACGCGCGAACCGACATCCATGCGCTGTCCTGCTTAGCAGTCGCTATGCGATGCCAATCCAGGACAGCGGCGCAGAAGCAGGCGCTTGCGCCGTGGTGATCGGGCTATAGTCGGCCACCATGTCGGGCGCGTTGGACGGAAAGGTCGCGGCGATCACCGGAGCCTCTTCTGGGATCGGCGAGGCGACGGCGGTGGCGCTGGCCGGAGCGGGTGCCGCGGTGGCGCTCGGGGCGCGCCGCAAGGACCGCCTCGACGCGCTCGCCGAGCGGATCTCGTCGGACGGCGGGCGCGCCGTCGCGATCGAGGCCGACATCGCCGACGAGCAGCAGGCGCGCGGCTTCGTCCGCGGCGCGGCGGAGCAGCTCGGCGGGCTGGACATCCTCGTCAACAACGCCGGCCTGATGCTGCTCGGCCCGATCGAGGGCGACGACCCCGAGAACTGGCGGCGCATGGTCGGCGTCAACGTCCTCGGACTCCTCTACTGCACCCAGGAGGCGCTGCCGCTGATGCGCGAGCGGGGCGGCGGACACGTCGTCAACCTCTCCTCGGTGGCGGGTCGCACCGCCAACCTCGGGGTCGGGGTCTACAACCTGACCAAGTGGGGGGTGACGGGCTTCTCCGAGGCCCTGCGCCAGGAGGCGCTGCACTCGAATACCAGGGTCACCGTGATCGAGCCCGGCTTCGTCGACACCGAGCTTCAGGGGCACAACACCAACGAACTCGTCGTCCAGGCGACCGAGAAGATGCGCGAGGAGATCGGCACGACCCTAGACGCCGAGAACATCGCCCACGCGATCCTCTACGCGGTCTCCCAACCCGAGCACGTCAACGTCAACGAGGTCCTGATCCGGCCCACTGGCCAGCGGCGCTGAGCACCGCGTCGCCGTTTCGGCACGTTCAGCGTCCGTTCTGCCGGACTCGCCGTGGGACAATCGACCTGTCATGGCCGATCCGCATCGGGACCTGCTCGAGCGCGCCACCACTGCGATCGAACGCGTGGACGCTACGCTCGTGCGCCAGGAGGCGGGTTTCGCGCAGCACGGGCGCAACATGGAGGAGCTCTTCCGTCGGCTGGACGAGCGGGACCACCTTGCAGCGGAGCGCCACGAGGCGCTGATGCGCGAGCACCGGCGCCTTCTCGACCGCTTCGCCCGCAGCGAGGATCGGGTCGTCGAGGCGCTCGGCGATCTTCACAACGAAGCCACCCGCAACACCAGCCGGCTCGACGATATGGGCGCGGCGATTCGCGCGAACACGCAGGCTGTGCTTTCAGTCCTCGACCGGCTCGGGCCGGCTACGAGCTGAGGGTCGCGGTTCCGCGGAATCGCCTTAGCTAAACAACTGTTCGTGATAACGTACAGCCCTGGATGGAGGCCGCAACGCATAACGGGGCGGTGGGACCACGCGTCAAGGCGCTTCGCGAGGGGATGGATCTCTCGCTGCGCGACCTCGCCGAACGCAGCGGGGTCTCAGCGCCGATGCTTTCCCAGGTCGAGCGGGGCACCACCAGCCCGACGCTCGCCGTAGCGGAGCGGATCGCCTCCGGGCTGGAGCTGTCCCTCTCTCAGCTCCTTCGCCTCGACGAGCGGGCGCAGGTCGCGATCACGCGTGCCGGTCGTGGGCGGACGCGCAGCCGTGGCGGGCATCGCACCGACGAGCTGACCCCGCCGATCCCCGGGCAGCGCGCCGATGTCTCCCATCACACGCTGGAGCCTGGTGCCGCGACCGGCCGTGCGGGCGACCCGCCGCTCCACGAACCCGGCTCTCGTGAGACGGCTGTCGTGCTGGAGGGTTCCGTGACACTCGTGATCGATGGCGAGCGCCACGACCTCGCAGCCGGCGATAGCGTCACGTTCGACGCCGATCTGCCCCACCACTTCGAGAATGAGGGCGACACGCCCGCGGACTTTCTCGCCGTGGTTGCCGCCGGGCTGCGGAGGAGCTGATGGCCAAGACGCTGTTCGACAAGATCTGGGACGCCCATGAGGTGGCCGGGGGGCTGATCTACATCGACTTGCACCTCGTCCACGAGGTCACCTCGCCGCAGGCCTTCGAGGGCCTGCGGCTCGAAGGCCGCCGGGTCCGCCGTCCCGACAAGACGCTTGCGACCGCGGACCACAACGTGCCCACCGACGGTACGCCCGCGGCGCGGCTGATCGCCGACGAGCTGTCGCGCGTCCAGGTCGAGACATTGGAGGGCAACTGCCGCGAGTTCGACATCCCGATCTACTCGCTCGGCTCCGACCGCCAGGGGATCGTTCACGTGATCGGGCCCGAGCTCGGCATCACCCAGCCGGGAATGACGATCGTGTGCGGTGACAGCCACACCTCGACGCATGGCGCGTTCGGCGCGCTTGCCTTCGGGATCGGCACCTCGGAGGTCGAGCACGTCCTCGCCACCCAGTGCCTGGTCCAGAGGCGACCGCGAACGATGCGAATCGTCTACTCGGGGGAGCTCGGCCACGGCGTCACCGCGAAGGACCTGATCCTGGCGACGATCGGCCGGCTCGGCACCGGGGGGATGGTGGGCCACGCCGTCGAGTACGCGGGCCCCGCGATCTCGGGCCTGTCGATGGAGAACCGGATGACGATCTGCAACATGACGATCGAGGGCGGCGGACGGGCCGGGATGGTGGCGCCCGACGAGATCACCTATGCCTACATGGAGGGACGCCCCGGGCTGCCCGACGACTTCGAGGCGGCGGTCGAGCGCTGGCGCGAGCTGCCGACCGACGAGGGTGCCAGGTTCGACACCGAGGTCGAGATCGACGCGGACTCGCTTTCGCCGATGGTCACCTGGGGGACGACTCCCGGGATGGTGGTCGGGGTCACCGACTCGGTGCCCGACCCGGCTCGAATCGACTCGCCCGCCGACCGCGAGTCGGCGGAGCGGGCGCTCGCTTACATGGACCTCGAACCCGGCACGCCGATCCAGGAGATCGAGCTCGACCGCGTGTTCATCGGCTCGTGCACGAACTCGCGCATCGAGGATCTCCGCGCCGCGGCCGGGCTGCTCGGCGACTGGGGCGCCGAGGCCAACCCACGCCTCCAGGCGATGGTCGTCCCGGGCTCGCAGCAGGTCAAGCAGCAGGCCGAGGCGGAGGGCCTGGACGCGGTCTTCACCAAGGCGGGCTTCGAGTGGCGCAGCGCCGGCTGCTCGATGTGCCTGGGGATGAATCCCGACATCCTCGAGCCCGGGCAGCGCTGCGCATCGACCTCGAACCGCAACTTCGAGGGCCGCCAGGGTCGTGGCGGGCGCACCCACCTCGTCTCACCCCAGATGGCTGCCGCCGCCGCCGTGGCGGGCCGCTTCGTCGACATCAGGGAGTGGGCACCGTGAAGGCCGTCGGCGTAATCGAGGGCAAGGTCTCGGTGCTCGACCGCGCCGACGTCGACACCGACCAGATCATCCCCAAGCAGTTCCTCAAGCGGGTCGAGCGCACCGGGTTCGGCGAGTTCCTCTTCTACGACTGGATCCAGTCCGGCGAGATCGAGCTCGAACCGAACCCGATCCTCGTGACCGGACGCAACTTCGGCTCCGGCTCGTCGCGCGAGCACGCGCCGTGGGCGCTCGAGGACTTCGGCTTCGAGGCGATCGTCGCGCCGTCGTTCGCCGACATCTTCTACGTCAACTGCACGAAGATCGGGCTCCTGCCGGTGATCCTCGACGAGGAGCACTGCCGCGGCATAGCCGCCGCGGGCGAGGCGCGGATCGACATCGACGAGCAGACCGTCGACTACGCGGGCGGGGTGGTGCGCTTCGAGATCGACGAGGAGGTCAAGCATCGCCTGCTTCGGGGTCTCGACGACATCGGGATCACGCTCCAACGCGAATCCGACATCGACGCCTTCGAGCAGTCCGGCGCCGCCGACCGCGGCCCCGTGACGACCAGCCTGTGAACGGCAAGGACGTCCTGGAGCACCTCGAGCGCCAGATGAAGCAGGCCATCAAGCGGGCGATCTACCCATAGGCGGGCGACGCGTGGGAACCCGCACCACTCCCCCCGACTGGGACGCAGCGACCTACGACCGGATCTCGGACATGCAGTTCGAGTGGGGACGCAGCTTTCTCGAGCGGGTCGAGCTGCGAGGGGACGAGGTGGCGCTCGACGCGGGCTGTGGGACCGGGCGGATCACCCGGCTGCTCGCGGAGAGACTGCCGCGCGGGCGTGTGATGGCCGCCGACGCCTCCCCCTCCATGATCGAGCGGGCTCGCGAGAACCTGGGCCCGGAGGTGACCTTGATCGTCTCCGACCTGCTCGACCTCGAGTTGGAGCACGAGCTGGATCTCGTCTTCTCAACCGCGACGTTTCATTGGATCCTCGACCAGGACCGCCTCTTCGCGGTGCTGCACGGCGCGCTGCGGCCGGGGGGCCGGCTCGCGGCGCAATGCGGCGGAAGCGGAAACGTCGAGGAGATGCGGCGCGCGGTCGAGCTCGCCGCGAGGGAGATGCCGTTCGCGCCCCACCTGCGCGGGATCGAGCATCCATGGGTGTTTCCCTCACCCGTGGAGGCGACGGGCCGGCTCGAGCGCGCGGGGTTCGTGGACGTTCGCTGCACGCTGGAGGAGAAGCTGGTCGACTTCGACGATCCGCGCGAGTGGAGCCGGACCGTTGGACTCCCGGTGCATCTCTCGCGGCTGCCGGCGGAGCTCCATGAGCCGTTCATCGACGCCACCCTGTCGAGGATCGGCGACCCTGGGAAGCAGCGCTTCGTGCGGCTCAACATGTGGGCGAGGCGCGCCGAATGACGGCCGACCGCAGGCCGCGGATCGCCATGCTGCCCGGCGACGGGATCGGACCCGAGATAACCGCCGCCGCGACGCGGCTGCTCGAGGCGCTCGGCGACTTCGAGATCGGCGAGCACCCGATCGGAGGCGTCTCGATCGACGCCCATCGCGTGGCGCTCACCGACGAGGTCCTCGAGGCCTGTAGGGCCGCCGACGCCGTGTTGCTGGGCGCCGTCGGCGGGCCGAAGTGGGAGAGCACCGATCCGGATGCGCCGCGACCGGAGCAGGGGCTGCTGGGCCTGCGCAAGGGGCTCGGCCTCTACGCGAACCTGCGCCCGGTTCGGCCCAGCCCCGCCCTGGCCCACGCCAGCCCGCTGCGCGAGGCCAGGATCCAGGGAACCGATCTGCTCGTCGTGCGAGAGCTGACGGGCGGGATCTACTTTGGCGATCGCGGCCGCCGCGACGCGGGCGCATTCGACACGTGCGAGTACTCGATCGCCGAGATCGAGCGCATCGCTCGAGTCGGGTTCGAGGCGGCACGCTCGCGGGGCGCCGCGAAGCCGCGCGTGACCTCCGTCGACAAGGCCAACATCCTTGAGACGTCGCGGCTGTGGCGCGAGACCGTCGAGGGGGTGGCGCCCGAGTACGCCGACGTCGAGCTCGAGCACATGCTGGTCGACAATGCGGCGATGCAGCTCGTCGCCAATCCCTCACGCTTCGACGTGATCCTGACCGAGAACATGTTCGGCGACATTCTCAGCGACGAGGCGGCGATGCTCACCGGCTCGCTGGGCATGCTCCCGTCGGCGAGCCTCGGGGAGGGCGGCCCGGGTCTGTTCGAGCCGGTGCACGGCTCCGCGCCCGACATCGCCGGCAGGGGCGTTGCCAACCCGCTCGCGACCTTCCTCTCGGCCGCGATGATGCTGCGGCACGGCCTCGATCGACCGGGCGACGCGGATCGCGTCGAGACCGCGGTCGAGGCGGCGCTGGAGCGCGGGCTGCGCACCCCCGACCTGTCGTGGGTCGAGGCCGAGCGCCCGCCGATGTCCGACCTGCCCGCCGAGGTCGAGGTCGGCACCGCGGAGATGACCGAGGCGGTCATCGAGGCGCTGTAGATACGCCATACTTCCCGGCCAGCCGCAATAGGGACTGGAAGGGACGACGCGCGTCGATGGAGAAGGCCGAGCTCATATGGATGAATGGTGACTTCGTCCCGTGGGACGAGGCCAAGGTCCACGTGCTCAGCCACGGGCTCCATTACGGCACGGGGGTATTCGAGGGGATCAGGGCCTACGAGACCGAGCGGGGCACGGCGGTGTTCCGCCATCGCGATCACCTCGAGCGGCTCGAGCGCTCGGCCGAGCTCTACTACATGCAGATCCCGTACGCGGTCGACGAGCTTCGCGAGGCGACGCACGAGCTGATCCGCCGCAACGAACTGCCCTCCTGCTACATACGGCCGCTCGCGTTCCGCGGCTACGGCGAGATGGGGCTCTACGCGCCGGCCGCTCCGGTCGAAGTGATCATCGCGGTGTGGGCGTGGGGCGCCTACCTCGGCGAGGAGGGAAAGCGACACGGGATCCGCGCCAAGGTCTCCTCGTGGCGGGGGCTCTCGGCTGACAGCCTGATCCCTCACGCGAAGGCCTCGGGTCAGTACCTCAACTCGATTCTCGCCAAGACCGAGAGCGTCAACGCCGGCTACGACGAGGCGATCCTGCTCGACACGAACGGGTGCGTCTCCGAGGGGTCGGGCGAGAACATCTTCCTGGTGCGCGACGGGATCCTGCTCACCCCTCCGCACACCGCGTCGATCCTCGACGGAATCACCCGGCGCTCCGTGATCCAGATCGCGCGCGACCTCGGCTACCCAATCGAGGAGCGCGACATCGCGCGCGCCGAGCTCTACCTCGCCGAGGAGATGTTCCTCACGGGCACGGCCGCGGAGCTCGTGCCGGTGCGGGAGATAGACGACCACGACATGGGCGAGCCGGGCGAGATCACGCGCATCATCCAGGCCAGGTTCGAGGATGCTGTGCACGGCCGCGCGCATGAGTACGCGGAGTGGCTGGACGTGGTCGGCGAACGGAGTAAAGTCACTCCGTGATGCATTCCCTGCGTTGGGTCATCGGGCGAATTAGCCGCGCCGCGGCGTAACGAGCCGTGGCCGCGCGGCCTTGCCGCGCACTCAACCCGCCCGTCCCCTTCAGCAGAAAGGCATCACGTGACCCACGTACAGCTCTACGACACCACCCTCCGCGACGGCATGGGCGGCCAGGGCAGGTCGCTGTCCGCCGCCGAGAAGGTGAGGGTCGTTCACGCCCTCGATCGGCTCGGCGTGCAGTTCATCGAGGCCGGCTTCCCGAGCTCCAACCCGAAGGAGGCGGAGCTGTTCGAGATCCTCGCCGGCGAGCGGCTCGAGCAGGCGCAGGTGGTCGCGTTCGGCATGACGCGTCGCCGCGATGCGCGAGCCGACGAGGACCCGGCGCTGGCGTCGCTGGTATCGAGCTTTGCGCCCGCCGTGTGCCTGGTCGGCAAGACGTGGGCGCTTCACCTCGAGAAGGTCACAAAGGTCTCGCGCGACGAGAACCTCGAGATGATCCGCGACGCTGTCGCGTTCTGCGCCGCAGCCGGCAAGCGGGTCGTCTACGACGCCGAGCACTTCTTCGACGCCTGGCGCGATGACAGCGCCTACGCGCTGCGCTGTCTCGAGGCGGCCATCGATGGTGGGGCGGAGAACGTCACCCTGTGCGACACAAACGGCTCGACCCTGCCGCTCCAGGTG
Organism: Solirubrobacterales bacterium; assembly: GCA_035637595.1. Lineage (GTDB taxonomy): Bacteria > Actinomycetota > Thermoleophilia > Solirubrobacterales > 70-9 > DASPWW01. The sequence continues at coordinate 16,800 of DASPWW010000044.1, forward strand.
GCCGAGGCAACCGCCGACGTCGTCATGGCGCTCGGCGATCGCGTCGCAATCGGTATCCACACCCACAACGACGCCGAGTGCGGCGTCGCGAACTCACTCGCCGCGGTCGAGTCAGGCGCCCGGCTGGTGCAGGGGACGATCAACGGCTGCGGGGAGCGCTGCGGCAACGCCAACCTCGTCTCCATCCTGCCCGCGCTTCAGCTCAAGATGGGCTACGAGTGCGTGCCGACGGACCGCCTGGGCCTGCTGACTGAGACGGCGCACTTCGTCGACGAGCTCTGCAACGTTGCGCCGGACCCCGACCAGCCCTACGTCGGGCGCAACGCGTTCGCCCACAAGGCCGGGATGCACGCGGCGGGGGTCGCGGCTGACGCGCGGACGTTCGAGCACGTGGACCCCGAGCAGGTCGGCAACAGCCGCGAGGTGCTGATCTCGGAGCTCTCCGGCAAGGGATCGGTGCTGAGCCGCGCCGAGCGGGCCGGCATCCGGCTCGACGACGACGGCGCGAGGCGCGCCGTGGAGCATCTCAAGGAGCGCGAGCACCGCGGCTACCAGTACGAGGCCGCCGACGCGTCGTTCGAGCTCCTGCTGCGCCGCGAAACGGGCGACTACGAGTCTCTGTTCCGGCTCGAGAGCTTCCGCGTCGTGACCGAGAAGCGCGCGGACGGAGGAATCGAGACAGAGGCGACGGTGAAGATCTGGGTCGACGGCCAGCGCCTGCTGCGCACGGCGGAGGGCAACGGCCCGGTCAACGCGCTCGACCGCGCGCTGCGCGACGCGATCGGTGAGCTGCACCCGCACCTCGCCGACATCGAGCTCACCAACTACAAGGTCCGGATCCTCGACGAGGCCCACGGGACCGGCGCGGTGACCAGGGTGCTGCTCGACTCGTCGGACGGCCGGGAATCGTGGGGCTCGATCGGGGTATCGGAGAACATCATCGAGGCATCCTGGGAGGCGCTCGTGGATTCGCTGGAGTACGCCTTCCAGCCCCGAGCCGTCGGCGACGCTCAGCCCGCGTCTGAGGGCGTGACGACCTCGAAGTCGTAGCGCGAGGCGATCCTCCCGATCTCCTCGGGTGGGGGAGGGCCGCCATGCTCGGCGAACGCCGCGCCCAGGTCCCGCATGTAGTCCTCCCAGCCTCCCGGCGTGTTGAAGTTGAGCATCCTGACCGGCCGGTCGCCGGGGTTCGAGAACGTGTGGGGAGTGCCGGGCGGCACGCAGACGAAGCTTCCGGACTCGGCCTCGACGGTCTCGTCCTCGAGCCGCACCGTCAGCGTTCCCTCGAGCACGTAGAACATGTCGTGGACCCGGTGGTGGACGTGCAGGGGCGGCCCGGGAAACCCCGGCTCGATCACGGACTCGGAGCAGAAGAACGTCCCGTCGGTGTCATCGCTGGTCGCCTTCAGTGACAGCGAGGAGCCGCCAATCGAATGGTTCTCGCCCTCGCCCGGCGCGTGGAAGACGGCGCCCACGGCCGGGAAGCTAGCGAACTCGGCCACTAGGCTCCGCGTGATGAGTGCCCCCGACGTCGAGCCGATCCCCCTGGCGCGGCCGGACCTCGGCGCGCGTGAGGAGGAGCTCGCGATCGAGGTCCTGCGCTCCGGCCGGCT
>DASPWW010000045.1:0-24617 GCA_035637595.1 Solirubrobacterales bacterium
GATACGCCTCTGGAAATGGGAAGCGGCTGATGTGAGCGAAATCCCCGCCATCTGGCTTCGCAGTGCGGTCGTCAGTGCCCTGCTACCAGTCGAGCTACCGGTTCCGAACCCTCGTAGGCGCGGTCGCCTGGTAGCACGGCAGGTCGTGTCCGGCTGGGGTCGCATGATCGCCGAGTGCCGACGATTAGCCGCTTCTTTGGAATCTCGATCGCGATGTTCTTCGACGACCACGGGTATCCGCATTTCCACGCCCGCCATGCGGAGGGGGAGGCCAAAATCCGCATCGACAACCTCGAGGTCATCGACGGCTCCCTCCCCCGCCGCCAACTCCGGTTCGTCCTCGCCTGGGCCGAGCTCCACCAGGACGAGCTGAGCGAGAATTGGCGACTGGCGCGTGCGGGTGAGACACTTAAGGAAATCGAGCCTCTTAGATGACTGGAGCTGCTTACGACATCACCGCGGCCGCCGTCGTTCGCCACGGCGTTCTCAAGCTGACCTTCCGCGACGGGCTGGAGGGCAAGGTCGATGTCCTTGACCGAATGCGAGGGCCGGTCTTCGAGCATGCCCGCACGCCGGAGGGTTTTGCGAAGGTCGTGGTCGATCTGGAGACCGGAACCATCGTCTGGCCCGGTGGCGCCGACCTGGCCCCCGACACGCTCTACGAGCGGGTTCGCACCGGCGCATGGCCGCCGGACGCCGTGCCCGCTTCTCGGGCTACTACGAGCTGAGCTACCACTCGGACCACGAATCGCGCGCGTCCCCGATCAGCTCACGCCTAGGGCTGACCGAGCGGAGGCGCTCCAAAGAGCGGCTGATGTGTCGAAAATCCCCGCCATCTGGCTTGTTCATCCGCGCTTGGGGCGCGCTGCTACCAGCGGGGCTACTGCTTTCTGGCGCGGTCGATCATTAACGGGGCTGGTAGCACGCGGCCTATCGTGTTGGTCGCCAGTTCCCTGATCTGACCGCGTCAGCCGAGCTCCAGCCGGGGCCGACAATCAGCCGCCTGTGCCACCCCTCCATGCAATCGCGGCGAGCTCGACATGCAGAGCGGGTGACGGGACGAGAACCCAGCCCGAAAGGAGGGGCTCGGGCGGGGGCGTGTAGGACGCCCCCGCCGCCCCCAGCTCGTCTAGTGACCGCCCTGGTTGCCGGGCTGTCCCTCGTAGCTTTGCTGGCCGGCTTGGTGGAAGCCGCCCTGGTTACCGGGCTGTCCCTCGTAGCCCTTCTGGCCCTCCGGCGTCGTCCCGTAGGCGGCACCGCCGGCCGTGCTCGCCAACAGGGCCGTCGCCGAAATGAGCGCGACAATCCTGTGTTTGCGCGACATCACACACTCCTTCCGTGTCGATGCGGTATCGCGGGTCTGACACTCAAAGTAGCGCCGGCGAGTCCCGAATGGTTACTCCCGTCGACGCGAGAAGTCTGCCCAGGTGGTTCGGGAAGCGGATCGAGCCAAACGCGGAAAGCGGCTGATGTGTTGAAGATCCCCGCCAAGTGGCTTGCCTATGCGATCTATGGGCTTACAGCTACCAGCGGCGCTACCGGTCCAGTGGCTCGACTGACAACCCGGCTGGTAGCGCAGCAGGCCGATCGAGCTGGTCGTCGCTCGTGCCCAGATGTGAAGTTCGGGGCGAAGCAGCTGAACAGCGCTGACGCAGGCGAGTAGAAAGGCGCAGACAGTTCTGCCTGTCGACTCTCGGTGTGGGGCGCGTATGAGGATCAGGCCGCAACGGTGGCGCGCAGCCCCTGGACGCGCTCGCGGAGCGCGGGGTTCTCGACCTCTCCGACGAGGGCCGCCGCCGAGTCGAGCGAGCGCTGATCGCCGAGTGCGGCGCGCAACACGCACGCCCTGACCCCGAGCTCGCGCATCCCTGTTCGCGCGGCCAACGCGGAGAGGTCCTCCACCCACTTGCCCGCGTTGCGATGCCCCGCCTCGACTGCCGCGGAGGCGAGCTCCGCGAGTGCGTAAGCCTGCACCCACACGTAGGCGTCAGGCAGGCTCCCCGCGCGCCGTCGCGCCTCCTCGAGCAGGCGGAGCCCCCTGGGCACCTCCCCCTCGAGGCAGGCGATCCGGCCAAGGCCCTGGCCAGCAGCTCCCTCCCAGCAGGGATCCCCCAGCTCGCATGCCAGGGCCCAGGCGTGCTCGAAGCGCTCGCGCCCGGCGCCCAGCTCGCCGCCCGCGAGCTCGGTATCGGCGAGCCAGGACTCGGGCCAGGGCTCGAAGGCGAGCCATTTCGTCTCGCGGGCAAGGGCGAGCGAGCGCTCGAGCGCGGCGCGAGCATCCTGGATCTCCTCCCGCAGAAAATGGGAGCGGCCGACGAAGGAGAGCGAGAATGCGGCCTGCTGACGGCTGCCGGCACGTTCAGCCAGCTGGACCGAGTGCCGCAGGTGCGTGAGCGCCCGCTCGTGTGCGCCCGTGTCCGCAGCCGCTATGCCGAGCATCGCTTCGACCCCGGCCCGCTCCTCGTCGGAGTCGGCGAGGGCCGCCGCTCGCTCCAGGCGCTGAGGACAGCGCGCGTAACGTGCCTGCAGGATGTCAACGTAGGCGAGTTCGCGGTTGGCGGCGGCCGCGAGGTCGCCCAGCCCGGACTCCTCGGCGAGCGAGGCGGCGCGAAGCAGCGCATCCGCCCCCTCCTCGTCGCGGCCGCGGGCCGAGTGGACGAGCGCCGTGCCGAGCGCGAGGCGGGCCTCCGCCTCGAGGGCGCGGTCGCCGCATGCTTCCGCCTGGGCTGCCGCGCGAGCGAGCGAACGAACGCCCGCGTCGAAGGTGCCCGCGTTGACCGCCGAGCGCCCCGCCTCGAGTTGGGCGCGGGCGGCCTGCCTTCCGGCGGCACCGCTGGCGGGGACGGGCGTAGGCGCCGTGGCCTCCGCCGCGCGGAGGAGGGAGGCGCTAGGGGCCCGGCCGAGCTCCGATCGAAAGAGGTCAACGCAGACCGCGAGCTGCCGATGGGCGGCATCCCGATGTCCGGCCTCGGCGTAACCACGGACGAGAAGCTCCTGGAAGTTCTCCTCGTAGGGGTTCAGCTCCACGAGACGCATCGCGAGAGCGACGGCCGCCTCCGCTTCCCCCGCTGCGAGCCGGTCGAGCGCGGCCTCGTGTAGAGCCGCCTCGGCGGCGCCGACCAGGCGGCGGCGCTCGCTGAGAAGCCAAGTCTCGAAAGCGGGCGAGGAACCGAAGTCCATGCCCTCCAAGAGCTCGCGGCCGAGGCCCGGGATCGCGACCGCCTCCTGCGGCGTCCCCCGCAGCAGGGCATCCACATCGAGGAACGCATCCGGGGGAAGCGCGAACTCCGTCGAACCCTGCGGCAGAGCCGAGGCGCCCACTCGCCGGCGAAGCTCGGCAAGGTTCCAGCGAAGCGCGCCGAGCGGATCGTCAGCGCCCACGAACAGAAGCTCGGCGAGGCGCTCACGGGAGGGGTTGCGGACGCGGCTCAGGGCCAGGTATGCGAGCAGGCCCCAGGCCTTGCGCCCGCGGGGTGAGGGCGCGGGTTCGGCGTAGCGCTCGAGCCGCGGCTTGCCGAGCAGATGGATGCCGAGCGACATGGGACCGCCGAGGATGCCAGCCGCGGGCTTCGGCCGTAGCTTGGATCCCTAGGTTCGGGGAGCGGAAGCCAAACGCGCGGCGCGGATCGGTCGCCAGCGCCGTGTCGCTGGGCGCGGCGTCAGCGTCTGAAGCTGCGGTACTCGCGTCGCGAGCATCGCGACAAGCTCGGCTGTCCGCTGGAAGGGATTCGCGATCGCGGGCCCGCCGTCGAGCGAAAGCGCCGCGTGCAGCTCGCCGCCGACCTCGGCGACCAGCATCGGCACCGGCTCGGGCGGCGGCGCCGAGTCGAGCTGCGCCAGCTGCCTGAGCGCCGGCGCGTCGCCCGGCACCGCCATGCGGATGGTCAGCGTCTCGACGGGATTCGGCGAGGCATGGGTGGGGATCATTGGTGTGGGCTGCATCGGACTTCTCCTTGCGTGTCGTTGCTGGACGCCGCCATCGTCGACCCGAGGCGTGTGATCCGGCGTGTGATAGATCGAACCGTTGAACGAGCACGATTCGCGACATCGTTGAAGTGGAGGTAGTGGACGCGCACGTTCTGCGGGTTGCGTTCGATGGGACTGGTACCAAGGGGCGCTGAAGCACGCGGCTGCTACCAGCCCAGCTACCAAACGCAGCCCAACCGAGGCCTTCAGCGCCTCAGATCACGCCTGCCTCGATCTGACGGAGGTCCGGAAAAGAGCGGCTGATGTGTTGAAAATCCCCGCCATCTGGCTTGTTCATGCGGGCTGCGGGCGTGCTGCTACCAGCCGGGCTACCAGTTCCTGGCGGGCCGACGGCTAGCGGCACTGGTAGCAGTGTCGATCCTGCTGGTAGCCACCGCGCCGGTCCGACCGCCGCGAGTCCGCTGCTGCTTTCGGGCGTCGACCGCGGACAGGCCTTCAGTGCTTGCCAAGACCCTTGGCCTTGCCGGGCGGTGACTTGGGTGGCTTCGGGCCTTTGGCCTTCTCGGGCTTGCCCGACGGTGCGGCCGGCTCCGCGGTCTCGGCCGCCTCGCTGGGGACGGTCTCGGGCGCCGTCGCCTCCCCGGTGGACGCGGGCTCCTCAGCGTTGGCCGCCTGTCCCTGCTGCCGCTGAGGTGAGGGTGCGTCATCGCCGCCGCTCATCACTAAGACCCCCACCACGACGAGGGCCGCGAGGAGGGCAAGTCCAGCGAGGAAGCGCGGGTGGGTCGGGATCCGGGCGGGGGCGGCGCCGATCGGGATCGTCGGGGCGGTGCCGTCCGGAGGAAGCGGCGCGGTGGGGGCAGTGGCGGTCGCGCCCGGGACGATCGGTGCGCTGGGGTCCGCGAGCGAGGCAAGCGCCCGTGCGGCCGATTCGGGTCGGCGGGCCGGATCTTCGTCGCCGAGATGCCGAACGACCCCAGCGAGACCGGCCGGCAGCACGTCGCCGAACGCCTCTTCGAGCACGATCGCGCAGGAGTAGAGATCCGAGCGCACGGTCGCGGGCTCACCGTGGAGGACTTCGGGCGCGAGGTAGCTGCGGGTCCCTATCACCAGTCCGGTGCTCGTCAGCCGGGTCGCGTCCTGCGGCTGTGCGATGCCGAAGTCGGTCACCCTGGCGCTGGTGTCGGGGGCGATCAGCACGTTTGCGGGCTTGATGTCGCGGTGGACGATCCCCGCGCAGTGAATGTGTTCGAGCGCGCCGAGTAGCTCTCGCGCCAATCGCCCGGGATCCAGGTCGAGCGCAGTCCCGCCGGCGATCCGGGCGGCAAGCGTTTCGCCCTCGACGTACTCCATCACCAGATAGGGGCGCTCGTCCTCGCCACCGAAGTCGTAGACCTTGACGAGATTCGGATGCGAAAGGCCTGCGGCGAGGCGAGCCTCGCGGCGGAACCGGCTCAGGTAGGACTGGCCGTGCGCGAGGCTGTCGGAGAGCAGCTTCACCGCCACGGACCGTCCGAGGCGTTCGTCGCGTGCGAGCCAGACCGACGCCATCCCGCCGGCGCCGAGAACCCGCTCGAGCCGGTAACGCTCGGCGAGCAGCGCTCCTTCACCGAAGCCCGGAGCCATACCCCCCACGCTAGCGCCGGGCAAGCGCGACCGACGCCGGTCGGCTCCATCGCGAGGGTGCTGTCGACCACTTGTGCCAGCTCGTAACTACCGGCCGAGCCACGACACTCCGCCTGGTTCGGGCTCGCAAAGCGGTACTCGCCCCTGTCGCGATCTGACGGAGGTCAGGAGAGGGGCTGATGTGTTGAATGGCCAGGTGGCTTGCTCATGCGCCTGCGAACAGACCTGCTACTGGTTACCAGGGCATCGCGGACGGACGGAGCTGGTAGCAACTCGGGGGTTCGATCACCGCACAGACTCGTGGCGCGTAGGCAGTCGAGGCCATTGCGCCGGGCCGCGAGACGGCTGTCCTGCCCGACTTATCAGGTTGGTCATGTCTTAGCGCGCATCGATAAACCATGAATAGATCGATAAGCTCTCTCCCCGTGAGGCCGCACGACAACCCATATACCCCGAACGCAGGTGCCCGTCCGCCACTGCTCGTCGGCCGCGACGACCAGCTAGAAACCTTCGATGTCCTGCTCGACCGCTTGCGCCGAGGTCACACGGAGCAGTCGATGCTCATCACAGGGCTTCGCGGGGTCGGGAAGACCGTGCTGTTGACGACGTTCGAGGAGCGAGCCAGAGCACGGGGCTGGACGACCGTCGAAGCCGAGATCACAAAGAACACAGAGTTCGGTGGACGGATGGCGCAGCTCGTCAGGCGGGCGCTGCTGCAAGCGGCACCCAAGGCCCGCTGGAAGGACCGAGCGAAGCGCGCCGCCGCCGTGCTCAGGTCGTTCCAGCTCACGGTCTCCCCCGACGGCGCTGTGACAGCGGGCATCGACGTCGACGCACTCGAAGGCGTGGCTGACAGCGGCGAGCTCGCCGAGGACCTCACCGACCTGCTGGTCGCGCTGGGCGAGGCGGTGAGCGATCACGACACGGGCATCGTGTTCCTGTTCGACGAGGTCCAGTTCCTGAGCACAATCGAGTTCGAGGCGCTGATCGCGGCGTTGCACAAGACGGTTCAGCGCGCCCTGCCGATCACGCTGGTGGGTGCGGGCCTACCGCAGCTCCCGCGGCTCGCAGGAGAGGCAAAGTCGTACGCGGAGCGCCTCTTCAAGTTCCCACGCATCGGCGAGTTGAGCGAGGCCGAGGCTACGCGGGCGTTGGTCGAGCCCGCCAAGGCACTCGACGTCGACTACGACGAAGCGGCCGTCTCGACAGTCGTGGAGTACACAGAGGGGTATCCCTACTTCATCCAGGAATACGGCAACGTTCTTTGGGACCTGACCGATCAACCGCCGATCACGCTCGAGCACGTGCAGAACGCGGGAGACGCGGTCGAAGCGAAGCTTGATGGCAGCTTCTTCCGGGTTCGAGCCGAGCGAACGACGGAACTCGAGCTCCGCTACATGCGAGCAATGGCTGAACTGGGACCGGAGCCTCAGCAAGCCAAGGACGTCGCCAAGATGCTCGGGCGGACCTCAGAGCAACTTGGTCCGACGCGATCCCGTCTGATCGACAAGGGCCTGCTGTACACGCCGGGGCATGGCCTCGCGGCCTTCACCGTGCCTCAGTTCGACCGCTACATGCGGCGCTCCTATCAATTCTGACCCGGGCACTGGGTCGAGCATCGGGAGAAGAGCGGCTGATGGGATTCGAACCCACGACCTTCTGCATGGCAAGCAGACGCTCTAGCCAACTGAGCTACAGCCGCGCGCGGGGCTCAGGATAGCGGCTGGGGGCCGGCCCTCAGCCGTCGTCGGGAGCGTCGAGCGCGGCGTTGACGAGCAGGTCCGCGGCCTCGTTGTCCTCGCGGCGGACATGCCGCAGCGACCAGCGATCGAACTCCCGAAGCGCCCTGTCGACCTGGTCGCGCAGCCCGCGCAGGGTCTCGTCCTTGACCTTGTACTCGCCGTGCACCTGGCGCACGATGAGCTCCGAGTCGCCGATCAGCTCGACCTCGCGCGCACCGAGCGCACGCGCCCGCTCGAGGCCGAGAAGCACGGCCCGATACTCGGCGACGTTGTTGGTCGCCTCGCCGATCCGCTCGCCGAGCTCCTCGAGCAGCTCGCCGTCGGGCGTCGCGATCACGGCGGCGATCGCCGCTGGGCCCGGGTTTCCGCGCGAGCCGCCGTCGACGTTCACGATCAGCCGGTGGGGGACGCTCAAGAGGAGCCGTTTCGGGCGCCGCCGAGCTGGAGCCGGCCGTCGTCGGCGGCGCGCGCGTTCCAGGCGCGGTCGGCGTTGCCGAGCTGTCCGATCTCCGAGCCTTTGGCGAGCGCCCGCACCCGCGCGGGCTCGTCGGCCAGTCGCACCTCCCACTGGTACCAGGACAGGTCCCAGGCGACGGTCAGACGCACGTCGTGCGGCGTCTCGGGCGGCGCTACGGCCGACACTCGCGGCGGCCCGAGCGACCTCGTCAGGCCCGCGACCGTAAGGCGGTGCTCGGAGTCGTTGAACTCCTCGAGCGCGCGTCGCAGCCTGCGTTGCGGGGTGTCGGGCCGCGTCTTTATCTGCGGCGCCGATCGCTCGGCCGAGGACTCGGCGGTCTGCCTCGCCTCCTCGACGCGCGCCCGCATGCGCTCGGCCTGCTCAGCGAGCCACCGTCCCGGGCGCCGCGCGCCCTGGCGCTGCGGCGCCTGCCGGTGCTCGACGGCCTGCCCCGCGCGGGTCCATCCAGCGGCCTCGACGCGCTCGCGACAGAGGTCGCAGATGGCGCGTTCGTCACCGTCGGGAGACACGTACTGCCGAGTTCGCTCTCCCTTGAGGATCGTGCGCCCGCACACCTCGCAGGCCTCTGGTTGTGGGCCGTTCCCGGGCATCGCGCCCACGGTAGCAACGCCCGTATGCGGCGCCCGGTCGATGTCCTGCGGGAAGCAGGCTAGGCCTTGACCTTCTCCTCGTCGGCGGCCTTGGCCGCGTCGATCACCTTCTGGGAGAGGTGGCCCGGGATCTCCTCGTAGCGCTCGAACTCCATCGTGTAGTCACCTCGCCCGCCGGTGATCGCCCGCAGGTCGGGCGCGTAGTCGAGCACCTCGGCCATCGGGACCTCGGCCTTGACCTCGGTCACCGAGCCCTTCGGCTCCATGCCAAGCGGGCGGCCCCGGCGCGAGTTCAGGTCGCCGATCACGTCTCCGACGGCGTCCTCGGGCACCGAGATGGTCATTTGCATGATCGGCTCGAGCAGCACCGGGTCAGCCTGCTCGGCGGCCTGCTTGAAGGCCATCGAACCGGCGATCTTGAACGCCATCTCCGAGGAATCGACGCTGTGGTGCTGGCCGTCGAAGAGCCGCACGTGGACGTCCTTGATCGGGTAGCCGGCGAGTACCCCGCCCTGCATCGCCTCGGCGATCCCCTTCTCGACCGCGGGGATGAAGCTGGTCGGGATCACGCCGCCCTTGATCGCGTTCTCGAACTCGTATCCCGCCCCTGTCTCGGCGGGCGAGATCTCGATGTGACAGTCGCCGAACTGGCCCCGCCCGCCGGTCTGCTTCTTGTAGCGGCCGTGGGCCTTGGCGGGCTTGCGGATCGTCTCGATGTAGGGGACCTGGGGCGGCTTCAGCGTGATCTCCGCTCCGAAGCGGCGCTTCATCCGATCGGTGATCACCTCGACGTGGACCTGGGTCAGCCCGGCGATGATCTGCTCGCCCGTCTGGGGGTCGCGGTGGACGTCGAGCGTCGGGTCCTCCTCCTCGAGGCGACGGATCGCCGCCGCCGCCTTCTCCTCGTCGCCCTTCGCCTTGGCCTCGTAGGCGAACGCCATCACCGGGGCCGGAAGCTCGAGCGGCGGGACCGATATGCCCGAGTCCTTGCTCGCGAGCACGTCACCGGCGCGCGTCTCCTTGAGCTTGGCGACGGCGCCGATGTCGCCCGGCCCGAGCTCGTCTATGGACTCCATCTCCTTGCCGCGCGGCGCCGCGAGCTGGCCGATGCGCTCCTTGGTGCGCCGCGTCGCGTTGGTGACCTGGGAGTCGGACTTCAAGACCCCGGAGTAGACGCGCAGCATGTTGATTCGCCCCGTGTAGGGATCGGCGAGCGTCTTGAACACGTAGGCGACCAGCTCGCCGTCGGGGTCCGGCTCGATCGAGATCTCCTCGCCCTCCGCATCCAGCGCCCGCGTGGCGCCGCGCATCGCGGGTGAGGGCAGGTCCTCGACCAGCGCCTCCAACAACCGGTTGGTGCCGAGGTTCTTGGTCGCCACCCCGCACGTCACCGGGAACAGGCGGCCGCCGGTGACCCCGTCCTTGAGCACCGTGACGATCTCCTCGTGCGAGATCTCCTCGCCCTCGAGGTAGCGCTCCATGAGCTCGTCGGAGTTCTCCGCGACCTCGTCCATCAGGTTCTCGCGGTATTCGGTCGCCTGGTCGGCGAGCTGGTCGGGGATCGGGACCTCCTTGGCGCTCCCCCGCCCCGTTCCCGAGTACTCGAACGCCTTCATGTCGATCAGGTCGATCACGCCGCGCACGTCGTGCTCGGCGCCGATCGGGATCTCGGTGGCGACGACGTGCGCGCCGAAGGCGTCCTTGAGCGACTCGAGGGCGCGGAAGAAGTCGGCGCGCTCGCGGTCGAGCATGTTCACGAACACGAGCCGCGCCAGTCCCTCGTCGTTGGCGCGGTTCCACAGCCGCTCGGTGTGGACCTCGACGCCCATCACGCCATTGACGATCAGCACCGCGGCGTCGACCACACGAAGCGCGCCGAGCGTGTCGGCGACGAAGCTCGACTCGCCAGGGGTGTCGATCAGGTTGATCTTGCGCCCGTCGTGCTCGAACGAGGCGACGCTCGCCCCGATAGACATCTCCCGCTCCTGCTCGTCCTCCTCGAAGTCCGAGACGGTCGCGCCGTCCTCCACCCGGCCCAGACGGTTGACGACGCCCGCCTCGAACAGGAGCGCCTCCGCAAGCGAGGTCTTGCCGCTGCCCCGGTGCCCGATCAGGGCTACGTTGCGTATCCGGTCGGGCGGGCGGTGGGGCACGACCGAAACATATATCTCCGCCGTCAAGGGCGGGCCGGGAGGCCGAGTGGCGGGCTAGATGGCCGGAGCCTGGAGATGCGAGCGCAGGCCGAGGACGGCCTTGGTGTGCAGCTGGGAGACGCGCGATTCGGTGACTCCGAGCACCTCACCGATCTCGCGCAGGGTCAGGTTCTCGTAGTAGTAGAGGGCGATCACGAGCCGCTCCCGGTCGGGCAACGACTCGATCGACTCGGCGAGCCGGTCCTTGAGCTCGGCCGCGTCGATCTCCGCCTGCGGATCGATCGCGTTGGGATCGCGGATCGTGTCGAGCAGCGAGATCTGCCCGCCGGCGGGATCGGCGACGGTCCACAGGTCGTCGAGGGCGAGCACAGAGGAGTTTGCGATCTCGAGCAGCGCGTCGCGCAGATCTTCCTCGCTCATCCCCAGCTCCTTGGCCATCTCCTCCTCGGTGGGTGCTCGGTGGAGGTTGTTCTCGAGCTTGGTATGGACCTTCTCTATGTCGCGAGCGCGGGCGCGTACGGAGCGCGGCACCCAGTCGAGCGAGCGCAGCTCGTCGATGATCGCCCCCTTGATGCGCGACACCGCGAACGTCTCGAACTTGATCTCGCGCTCGGGGTCGTAGCGCTCGATCGCCCCGATCAGGCCGAGCAGGCCGTAGGAGATCAGGTCCGCCTCCTCGACGTGCGAGGGCAGACCCGACGCCATCCGCCCCGCCACGTACTTGACGAGCGGGGAATACGCCACGACGAGTCGCTCCCTGGCTCGCTCGTCGCCTTCCTCCTTGCAGCGCTGCCAGAGCTCGCGGAGCTCGACTGCCTTGACCTTCGTCTCCATCATGTGCCCACCACCCCACGGGGCGTCCGTAACGTTATCCGCTCCCGCCAATCTGGCCGCCACTCGGCGTGCGAGTGCAAGGTCGCGTTCCCGCTCCGCGACATTGTTTCGAGGCGTGGGCACCGCGAGTCAGTGGGCTCCGCCGGTGCCCACCACTCAGGCACGAGGATGGGCGCGCCGGTACTGGCGGCGTAGCCGCGTTGGTTCGACGCGCGTGTAGATCTGCGTGGTCGAGACACTCGCGTGCCCGAGCAGCTCCTGGATCGAGCGCAGGTCCGCACCTCCCTCGAGCAGATGCGTCGCGAACGAGTGCCGCAGCGAGTGGGGGGAGACCCCACCCGCGATCGCCGCCTCACGCACCCAGCGGGCAAGTCGGCGGCGCACGTCCGAGGAAGACAGCCTGCGACCGCGCCGCGACAGGAACAGCGCATCGGGGCGCCGCGCGCTCGGCGAGCTGGACTCGACGGCGCCGCGCGCGCCGGCGAGGATCGGGCGGGCCCTGGCCAGATAGCGCTCCAGCGCGCGTTGGGCGGGCTCGCCGATCGGCACGATTCGGGTCTTGTTGCCCTTGCCGGTGACGCGCAGGACCTCGGAGTCGAAGTCGGGGGAGTCGAGGTCGAGGTTGACCACCTCCTCGCAGCGCAGCCCGGACGAGTAGATGAGCTCGAACATCGCGCGGTCGCGGGCATCGAGCGGCTCGCTCGCCGGGATGCGGTCGAGCAGCGCGTCGACCTCGTCGCGGCCGAGCGTGCGGGGAAGGCGCGAATCGCGCTTGGGATTCGGCAGCAGCTCGGCGGGATTCTGCGCTACCTCCCCGATCGCGACGAGATGGTCGAAGAGGCTGCGAACGGCGGCCAGCTTGCGGGCGACGGTCGACTTCGCGGCTCCTCCCTCCGATATCGCCGCTGCGTAGCCGCGCAGCTCCCGGTAGGCGACGTCGCTGGGCTCGAGGTCGCGGGCCGAGGCCCAGCGGGCGAACTGTCGCAGGTCCGAGCCGTAGGCGCGCTTGGTGTTCGGCGAGGCGCCGCGGGCGTCGAGCTCGCGAGCAAATCGTTCAAGTCCGCGCCTCCAGCCGGCGCTCAGCGTTTCGTGGACATCCGTGGCCATGGGGTGTGCTTCGCCATCCGTGATGCGAAGCCCTCCCCGATGCAACGGTGTGCGCGCCCGATCGTCAGGGCCCAGAAAGCCGTTTGGTCGGGCCTTGACCGGCCGTCAGAGGATGTAGACCGGGTCCCCGACGTCAACGCGGTCGTAGAGGTCGATCACGTCACCCACCGCCATCCGGATGCAGCCGTGCGAGGCGGCGCTGCCCAGCGAGCCGATGTCATTTGTCCCGTGGATGCCGGCCCCGCCGTTGAACCCCATCCAGCGCGCAACGAGGGGATTGTCCGGCCCCGGCGGGATGGTCTGGCCGGCGAGGCTTCCGGCCCAGGACTCGTTCGGCACGTACCAGGTGGGATTGACCTGCTTGCTCTGGATGCTGTACAGACCGGCCGACGTGTCGTAGCCGATCGCCCCGACGGCGATCGTGTACGTCTTGACGAGCTTGAGGTTCTCGAAGTAGCGCAGCTGGAAGCTGGCGCGGTCGATGACGATGTAGTGCGGGTACTGGGCCGCCAGCTCGTCGGTCGTTACCTCGGGCTTGACCTTGTGGACCTCGGCCTCGACGGTGCGCGAGTGCGGCGACTGGACGGCACGCTCGAGGTCGGCGCGCAGCTCATCGACCTGGACCTCGATCCCGTTCTGGGACGGGACCGGATCGAGCGTGGTGGCGCTCGGCTGGATCGAGGCGTCCTGGGCCGGCTGACCTACGTTCTGCTCGACGCCCTTGATGAAGTCGTCGAGCGTGTCGTGGGAATAGGCGATCTGCGGGGAGATGTCCTCGTCGACCTCTCCGCCGGTGGCATAGCGCCACACCCGGCTGGGCAGACCCCCCTCCTGGCTGGCGGCGAGCGCGGCCTGGACCATGCCGTCGACGTCGGCGCGAATGTCGAGCTCGTCGGGCTCGAGCGTGAAGTGGTCCTTGCCGTAGGTCACGGTGACCGGGCGGTCGAGCGGCTCGATCAGGTCGGCCTGGACCAGCGTCCTCGCCTCATCGGCGGTGCGGCCACCGACGTCCACCCCGCCGATCGTGACTCCCTCGGCGATCTCGTCCTTCTTGACCGAGTCCCAGGCGTAGACGGCGCCGCCGGCGAGCAGCACAAGCGCCAGGCTGACGGCGATCGCTATCTGAGTCTTGCGTCCCACGCTTGCTTGATTTCCGCCCGCTCCGTCATAGTCCTCCGCGCGACGCTCGGCAGGGGCTCGACGGAGGGGTCAACAGTGTAGGAGGGGCGACCTATCGACTCCCCGCCTAAGGCGGCGTGCAAACGAGTTTGCGCGCCGGCCATCCCCCGCTCGAGGGAAGGGGAGCCGCGATCAGATCCCGAACGGCTCCTCGGTGCCGCGGTCGGTGCGGCGCACGTGCGGGCTCCAGCGCAGGAACTCCTCGACCTCCTTCTCGTACGTGAACTCGCGTTCGGACCCCCGCAGGACTGGATGCAGGCGGAGGTGCTCGCCGAACCTGATCACCGCCTCGCGCGAGGTGTAGCCGTAGGTAAACCCCGTCGCCTTGAGCTTGCGGTTGTCGAGCCCGCGCCCGAAGCGCAGCTGGTTGACCATCTCGTCGGGGATCCTGAACCCGAGGCGGCGCAGCGGAGCGGCCAGCGCACCGGTGCCCCAGGGCGGAAGCACTGGCAGCGGCCGCTTGCCGAGCAGCCCGATCACCTCGGAGAGCGCCAGGACGCCGTCGGCGGCGACGTTGTAGGTGCCGGGCAGCCGATTGAAGGCCGCGTGCTCGAGCGCTCTGACGACGTCGTCCTCGTGGACGAACTGGTAGCGCGGGTCGAACCCGAGCACCATCGGGACGAGCGGGAGCGAGAACATCCGCGCGTGCGAGGTCAGCAGGTGGGGCCCGAGCACGTTCGAGAACCGCAGCACGGTCGCCGTCACGTGGGGGCTGCGATCGGCGAACTCGGATACCGCCGTCTCGGCCTCCACGATGTCGCGCTCGATCCTGGTGCGGGGCGGATGGGGGCGCCGCATGTCTTCGGTGAAGAACGCCGGGTCGTCCTGCTCGCAGCCGTAGTAATGGGCGGAGCTCTTGAAGATGAAGTTCTTGACAGGCGAGTCGCGACCCGTGCACGCCGCGAGGATGTTCATCGTCCCGATCACGTTGTTCTCGTGGGCGAGGCGGGGGGCGGTGGTCACGGAGTCGACGACCAGCCGGCTGTCGACCACGGTGTCGATCTCGGCGGCGATCACGATTCGCTGGATCAGCGAGTGCTGGTTCGAGACCTTGACGAACTCGGTGCGGGTCAGCTCACGCGTGGGGTCGCGGTTGTCCACCCCGATGATGGCCTCGACCTCCGGATGCGACTCGAGCGCCTGGGCGAGCCGCCCGCCCCAGTAGGTCGAGAGCCCGGTGACCAGAACGCGGCGCGCGCGGTGGGCCGGTGCCGGGCTTTCGTCCTCGGTGATCGGGGCGTCCTTCTGGCTCACCCCAGCCACACCGACCTCCGCTCCCCCACCATCTCATGCAGGTTCTCCTGAATCCGGGCCCTGATCTCCTGCGCGACGGTCTGCACCAGCCCCTTGTCGGAGGCCGGGTCGGGCCCCATCTGCACGGTGTCGATCGGCTCCAGGAAGCGGATCCTGAACTTGGCGGGGAGATAGCCGAGCATCCCGAGAGGTCCCAGCCACGGGAAGGTCGGCGTGATCGGGAAGTACAGAAGGCCCGTCATCCGGCGCAGCAGGTTGGCCTGGGCGAAGACCGGCATCGACTCCTCTGCGCCGACGACGCACACCGGAACGAGCTGCGCCTCGGCCCGCATCGCGGCCTCGACGAAGCCGCCGCGCCCGAAGCGACGCAACCGGTAGCGCTCCTTGAACAGCTTCTCGGTCCCCTTGCGGCCCTCCGGGAACACGAGCACGAGCTGGCGCTCGTCATAGAGCAGGCGGTGGACGTTCGCCGGGTGGGCGGCGACGCAGCCGACCTTCGGGATCAGCATCGAGAATCCCGGATAGCCCTTGAAGAAATGCTCGACCGTGATGTTGAGCGGGCGGGGGCGTGAATGCTCCTCGCGGATCGCCTTGGCGATCATCCCGGCGTCGGGCGGCAGCGCTCCGGAGTGGTTGGAGACGAGCAGCGCGCCCCCCTCCGCGGGGACGTTCTCGATCCCCTCGACGTCGCAGCGGAACCAGTAGCGGTAGAAGAACTCGATCATTGTGCGATCGAGGAGTCCCTCGATCCGCTCCGAGCGCCCCCAGTCGTTTAGCCGGCGCTCGGGCTCGATCGCCGGCAGCAGCTCGCGCATGCGCTCGGCGTCGCGCCGGACGGGTAGCTGCGCTGCGCCGGCCTCGTCCCCCTCGGAGGCCTGCGGGACCGGGGACAGCGGCGTGCGCTCGGGTGCCATCGCGCGCCATTCTCGCAGCTATCCTCCGCCACCCAAGTGGATGGCGGCGAGCACTAAATGCGCTCCAAGGATCAGGTCCGCAAGGCGGTCTGGAAGGCGATGGATCGCGAGGGCGTGTCCCGCTTTCCCGGTGCCGAGGGCAGGATCCCGAACTTCGCAGGCGCGAAGCTCGCGGCGGAGCGGCTCGCCGGTCACCGGGTCTGGAAGCGGGCTCAGGTCGTCAAGGCCAACCCAGACTCGCCGCAGACCCACGCCCGCCGCCTGGCGCTCGAGCAGGGCAAGGTCGTGGTGATGGCCGTGCCTCGCCTGCGCGACCGCCACCCGTTCCGGGTCCTCGACCCCCGCAGGCTGTCGAAGAAGGCGATCCGCGAAGCGGCGACGATCAAGGGGGCGCTGCGCCACGGTCGCGTGGTCGCCCTGGAGGAGATCCCCGAGATCGACTTCGTGCTCTGCGGCTCGGTCGCGGTGAACCTCAACGGAGCCCGGCTCGGCAAGGGCGGCGGCTTCTCGGACCTCGAGTACGGGATCCTGATCGACGAGGGCAAGATCGACGAGCACACCGTGATCGCGACCACGGTCCACCCGATTCAGATCCTGCGCGAGAACCTTCCCGTCATCGGGCACGACCTGCCCGTCGACATGATCGCGACTCCGCGCGCCGTGATCGAGGTCGAGCGCGCCTACGACCGCCCGCGCGGGATCCTCTGGGACCACCTCCAGCCGCCGCAGATCAGGGAGATCCCGGTGCTGGAGCGGATGGGGTATGCCTAGGCTTCGCCGCGCCGGGCCTGCGCGGGCCGGCGATCGCAGGCCCAAGCGCCGCAAGGACTGGTTCTACACGGGCGTGGGGCGGCGGCCCAAGCCGACGCCCTCGGACGGCCCCGATCCCTACGGGGACCCCGATCCCGAATGGCTGGAGGTCGACTGGCGCGAGCACCTGCGAAGCGTCGAGCTCGACGGCGCGCGGGTCAACTACGTCGAGATGGGCGAAGGCCCCACACTTGTCTTGGTCCACGGTCTCTCGGGGTGCTGGCAGAACTGGCTGGGGCAGATCCCCCATTTCGCGCGCAGCCATCGCGTGCTGGCGCTCGACCTGCCCGGTTTCGGTGGCAGCCCGATGCCGGAGTGGGAGACCAACATCCCAAACTACGGCCGGGTCGTCGACGACTTCTGCCGCGAGCTCAACGTTCACTCCGCGGCGCTGGTCGGCAACTCGATGGGCGGCTTCATCTCCGCGGAGGTCTCGATCGCGGAGCCGGATTGGGTCGACAAGCTCGTTCTGGTGTCGGCGGCGGGAATCACCCACGCGCGGATGCGCAAGGAGCCGGCCGAGATGG
Source organism: Solirubrobacterales bacterium (assembly GCA_035637595.1). Taxonomy (GTDB): domain Bacteria; phylum Actinomycetota; class Thermoleophilia; order Solirubrobacterales; family 70-9; genus DASPWW01. The sequence goes on from DASPWW010000045.1 coordinate 17,142, forward strand.
CGGCGCGGATGGCGGCCGCGGCGGCGCCGCTCGCGCTGCGCTTTCAGGAAACCTCGCTGCTTCGCCCTCGGATGCGCTGGGCAGCGTTCCGCGGCATCTTCCACGCCCCCCACCGCATGCGGCCGGAGCTGCTGTGGGAGCAGTACCGCGCCGCGATGGGCGCGCCCGCCTTCCTGCCGGCGGTCCAGGCGCTCATCGGCTACGACTTCACCGATCGGCTCGAGCGCGTCGAGGACCCGACCCTGATCGTCTGGGGGCGAAACGACCGCATCGTCACGCCGGCCGACGCGCAGGGATACGCGAGGCATCTGCGCAACTCGCGCGTCGTGATCTTCGACCGCTGCGGGCACTGCCCCCAGCTCGAGCGCCCGCTGCGCTTCAACCGCCTGCTGGAGCAGTTCCTCGCCGAGGGGCTCGAGGGCGAGGGCGGCGAGCTCGCCCACGCCGCCGCTCCTCCGACCACCGGCCGCGCGCCCGAGGCGGACACGGTCGAGTAGGGCGCGTCACCAGTGCACCGCGCCGCAGCGTGCTCTGCCGACGACGGTGGCGCCTTATTCGCGCATATCGCTAAGAAGGCGCCACCCCATGATCGTGCGCGGCCAGAAAGGCGACCGGTGGCGGGTTAAGAGGTGTCCGGCGGCCGGGCTAAGCGGTGACCGCGCCCTCGGAGGCCGAGGAGACCGAGCGGGCGTACTTGGCCATCACGCCCGACGTATAGGCGGGCGGCGGGGGCTCGTAGGCGGCGACGCGCGACGCGATCTCGTCGTCGGAGAGCTCGACGTCGAGGCGGCGCGCATCGACGTCGAAGCTCACCCGGTCCCCGTCGCGCACCGCGGCGATCGGGCCGCCGCGTGGGGCTTCGGGAGCGACGTGGCCGGCCATCAGGCCGTGGGTGGCGCCGGAAAAGCGCCCGTCGGTGAGCAGCGCGACCTGCTCGCCAAGCCCCTCGCCGACCAGCGCCGCGGTGACCTGGAGCATCTCGCGCATCCCGGGACCGCCGGCGGGGCCCTCGTTGCGGATCACCACGACGTCGCCGGGCTTGATCGCCTGCTTGTCGACGGCCGCGAAGGCCTCCTCCTCCGACTCGAAGACCCGCGCCGGACCGGTGTGCTGGAGGCGCTCGGTCCCGGCGACCTTGACCACGCAGCCCTCGGGTGCGAGGTTGCCTCGCAGGATCGCCAGGCCGCCGGTCGGCTTGAGCGGGTCGTCGACGGGCCTGACCACCTCCTGGCCTTCGGCCTCCTCGGCCTGCGTGGCCTCGTCCCCGATCGGGCGACCGTTGACGGTGAGCGCCTCGGAGTTGAGCACCCCCGCCTCGCCGAGCCGCTTGACCAGCAGCGGCACCCCGCCCGCTCGGTAGAGATCGGTGGCGACGAAGCGTCCGCTTGGCTTGAGGTCGGCGAGCAGGGGCGTCCGTCCGGAGATCCGATCGAAGTCGTCGATCGACAGCCCCACCCCCGCCTCGCGCGCCACGGCGAGCAGGTGCAGCACGCCGTTGGTCGAGCCGCCGGAGAGGCAGATCGCCGCGATCGCGTTCTCGATCGACTCCTTGGTGATGATCCGGCTGGGGCGCAGGTCGTCCTCGAGCATTCGCATGACGAGCTTGCCGGTGTCCTCGGCGACGCTGCCCTTCTCGCCGTTCATCGCCGGGACCATCGCGCTGCCCATCGGCGAGACGCCCATCGCCTCGAATGCGCACGCCATGGTGTTCGCGGTGAATTGCCCGCCGCACGCCCCCGCTCCGGGGCTCGCGCAGTCCTCGAGCTCGAGCAGATCGGCGTCGGACATGTCGCCCGCTGCGTGGGCCCCCACGGCCTCGAAGACGTCCTGGATCGTGACGTCCTTGCCGCGCCAGTGGCCGGGCGCGATCGAGCCTCCGTAGAGCATCACCGACGGGATGTCGAGCCGCGCCATCGCCATCACGCAGCCGGGAATCGTCTTGTCGCACCCTGACATCGCGACGAGAGCGTCGAACTGGTAGCCGCGTGCCGTGAGCTCGATCGAGTCGGCGATCACCTCGCGGCTGATCAGCGAGGTCTTCATGCCCTCGGTTCCCATCGTGATCCCGTCGGAGATCGCGATCGAGTTGAACTCCAGCGGCGTTCCGCCGGCCGCACGCACGCCCTGCTTGACGTGCTCGGCGAGCTCGCGCAGGTGGAAGTTGCAGGGCATCGCCTCGATCCACGTGTTGGCGATGCCGACCGTGGGTCGGCGCAGCGCGTCGTCATCGAACCCGATCCCCTTCATGTAGGCGCGCGCCGGCGCGCGCTCGGGGCCGTCGAAGACCGCGCTCGAGCGGGGGCGCGGGGCGCTCATCGCTGCGGACGCATCCGCTGCGCCTCCCACTCGGCGAGCCGCCGAAGGTCGCGGCGAACGTGCTGTGGATCCACCTGGCGGCCGACCAGGTGCATGTTCGCGTCGGCGATCAGGCCGTGCTCGTCGCCGTGCAACGCCATCCACTTGGCGAGCACGTCGTCGGCATCGGGCAGGCGCTCGCCGCCGCGAGGCTGGCCGCCGTCGGGGAAGGCGACGCAGTACTCGCTCAACAGCTCGCCGCTCTCGGCATCGAAGGCGACGATCGGCCGGTGCGGGTAGATGAGGTAGCCGTAGCCGCCCTGCTCGACGGCCGCCGTCGGGCCCAGCACCCTGAGGAATCCGAGATCCTCGTACATCCGGCAATCCTCGGGGCCGACCACGGAGCGCATCAGCTCGCGCGCGCGGCGCTCGGCGCGGCGCTCGCGCCCGGGGTCGTAGGCGGGGATGACTTCGGCGCGGCGGCGGCGCGGCAGGCGCTCGAGCAGGCCGCGGGCCACCGACGGACCGAACGCGACCGCGGCGAGCCCGGCGAGGACGATGAACATCGAGCTGGCGGCGAGGGCGCTCATTGCCGTCGCGCTCCGGCGGCAGGCACCAGCTAACCGCCGGCCGCGGGCGGAAAGAAGATCACCTGCTCTGCGTCGCGCGGGACCTCGGCGAAGTCCCGCACCATGACCGCCTCGCGGCGCCCGCCGGGCGCCGCCGTCGGCACCGCGGCCCACATGCCCGCGTCGAGCTGGCGGCGGAATTCCTCGATCAGCCGCTCCTCGTCCTCCGACACACCGGGATCGCCCTCGGTGAGCAGCACGTCGCCGTGCCCGGGCTTCATGCGCAGCAGCTTCACCGCTTCGATTATGCCAGCGGGTCGGTGATTCCGAGCACGTCCACAGGCCCGACTCCCGCGCCGATCTCCCGCAAGCCACGCTCCACGGCCTCCGAGGTGATCCGCTTCGCCTCGCGCGCGGCCTCGCGGGCATCCGCTCCCCGGGCAAGCTGCGCTGCGAGCACGGAGGAGTGCGTGCAGCCGGACCCGTGCGAGGCGCCGGCGGGGTGCACGGAGCCCTCGATGCGAAGCGGCTCGCCCTCTCCGTCGTAGAGGACGTCGGCGCCGTCCTCGGTGTGGCCGCCCGTGACGACGGCGACCCGGGGACCGAGCTCACGCACGGCGCGCGCCAGATCCTCCTGCGAGACGCTGCCGTCAGACCCGGTCAGCTCGCGCGCCTCGAGTACGTTCGGCGTCACCACCGTCGCGCGCGGCAGCAGCCGTTCGACCAGCGCCCGGTTGGCTTCGGGATCGAGCAGCACCGCGCCGCTCTCGGCGACCATGACCGGGTCGAGGACCACCGGCGCGTCGCCGACGAGCGCCAGCGCCTCGACGACTGCATCGATCGTCTCCACCGTCCCCAGCATCCCGATCTTGACGGCGTCGATGCCGATGTCCTTCGCCACGGCCCGTACCTGGGCGACGATGATCTCGGGCGGGACGCTGTGCACGGCGTCGACGCCGACCGTGCTCTGGGCCGTGATCGCCGTGATCGCCGACGTCCCGTGGACGCCGCAGAGGGCGAAGGCCTTGAGGTCCGCCTGGATGCCGGCGCCGCCGCCCGAGTCCGAGCCGGCGATGGTGATCGCCACCGGGATGCGCTTCGTGTCCACCACACGGACAGCTTATGAAGGGACCGCGAGCTGGCTGCGCGAGTAGGCGCCTGTGACGTCGCTCTCCACGTAGCCGAGCATCTCCAGCCGCGCCAGCGCGGACGCCACGCGGCGGGCGTCGACGCCGCTGGAGAGCGCGATGTCGTCGGCGGTGCGCCGGCCGCCCTCCACGGCAGCCAGGACCACCGCGAGCTCGGAGTCGAGGGCGGGCCCAGCTCCGCGCGGCGCGCCCGCCCCCGCGCCGAGCAAGAGGTCGAGCACGTCCTGGGCATTTCGGACGACCTGCGCGCCATCGAAGATCAGCGCATTCGTCCCCGCCGACAGCCAGGAGTTGACGGGTCCGGGCACGGCTCCGACCGGCCGCTGGAGATCCTGTGCGAAGCCCGCCGTGATCAGCGAGCCGGACCGCTCGGCCGCTTCGACGACGACCGTCATAGCCGCGAGCGCCGCCATGATCCGGTTGCGGGCGGGGAACGTCCAGCGGAAGGCGGCGGCTCCCGGGGGGAGCTCGGAGACCGCGGCGCCGCCCGCTTCGAGGATCTCGGCGTAAAGACGCCCGTTGCTCGGCGGATACGCGCGGTCGGGGCCGCTGCCCAGGACGGCCACCGTTGGGCCGCCCGCGTCGAGCGCGCCGCGATGGGCTGCGGCGTCGATCCCGAGTGCGAGGCCGCTGATCACCGGGAGCCCCGAAGCCGCGAGCATTCGCGCCAGGTCGCGCGCCACCGACTTGCCGTAGGCGCCGGCGCGGCGCGAGCCGACCACCGTTACGCCGGGCGTGTCCTCGAGCTGTCGCAGGACGACCGCATCGCCGCGCCCGATGAGCGCGGCCGGGGCCTCGTCGCCGAGATCGTGCAGCGTCGAGGGGTACTCGGGTTGATGCCGGCAGGTGGCCCAGCACGCGGCGGCGTCCAGCGTTCGGCGCAGGCGCTCGGGGTCGTTCGCCTCGGACTCGGCGAGCAGGCGCGCCGCATCGCGCCCGCCGACGGCCCGCGTCAACGCCTCGTCGCGGAGCGCCAGCAGCTCGGGCGCGCGGGAGCCGGGCGCCCCAGTGGCGACGCGCTCGATGTACGGGGCGAGCCGCTCGAGCAGCAGCGCACGGCGCAGGCAGGCGTCGCAGGCCGTCACGGCTCGCTGTTGCGGCGGCGCATCGACAGCGCCTCGCCGATCATCTCGGAGTCGATTCGCTCCGCGCCGACGAGGTCGGCGATCGTCCGCGCCACCCTGAGCACCCGCTCGTGGCCCCTTCCGCTGAGCCCCAACCTGGCGTGGCCATCGGCGAGCATGTCCCGGGCCTCGCGGCCGATGCGGCAGCAGCGGCGCGTCTCCACGGGGGTCATCGAGGCGTTGACCCGCCCGGGCCCGAGCCGCAGTGCCTGAAGCTCACGCGCCCTGAGAACCCGCTCGCGCACCGCTTCCGAGCTCTCCCCCGCCGGCCCGTCCATCGCCTCCGAGCTCGGCTGGTCGACCCGGGCGGTGACGTCGATCCGATCGGCGAGCGCCCCGCTGAGCTTGGCCCGGTAGCCGCGCACCACGGGCGGCGTGCAGCTGCAGCGTGGCGAGTCCTCGCCGCGCCCGCAGGGGCACGGGTTCGCCGCCGCGACGAGCATGAACCGGCACGGCAGCTCGACCGAATGGTTGACTCGCGCCACCCAGACCCGGCCCTCCTCGAGCGGCTGGCGCAGGGCCTCGAGCGCCGAGCGCGAGAACTCGCCGAGCTCGTCGAGAAAGAGGACGCCCCCGTGGGCGAGCGTCACCTCGCCCGGTCGCGGCGGGTTGCCCCCGCCAACGAGCCCGGCGGCTGAGATCGTGTGATGCGGGGCGCGAAACGGCCGCGCCGCGAGGCGGCCCGGCGGCGGCGGCTTGCCGCACACGCTCGCGATCCGGGTCACCTCGATCGCCTCCGCCGGGTCGAGCGGCGGGAGCAGCGACGGCAGCCGCCGCGCGGCGAGCGACTTGCCCGCGCCCGGTGGGCCCGTGATCAGGATGCTGTGACCCCCCGCAGCGGCGACCTCGAGCAGCCGTCGCAGCGCGGGCTGCCCCCGCAGGTCGGACAGATCGGGGACGGTTTCGGGGGCGGCGCCGTTTCGCGACACGACCTGGCTCGGCTCGAACTCCTCCAGCTCGCCGCGGGCCAGCGGGGGAAGCTCGTCGAGACGGTTCAAGGGAGCCACGGGCAGCCCTTCGATCAGCGCCGCCTCGGCCGCGTTGTCGGCCGCCACGGCCAGCCCGGCCGCGCCTCGACGGCGCGCCTCCTCGGCCATCGCCAGGACGCCAGGCACCGGCCTGATCGCGCCGTCGAGCGCCAGCTCACCGGCCAGGCACCAGCGCTCCAGGCCCTCGGGCGGCAGCTGGCCCGCGGCCGCGATCAGAGCGGCGGCGATCGCCAGGTCGAGCCCCGGGCCGGCCTTGGGCAGGTCCGCCGGCGCGAGATTCGCGGTTATCCGCTGGAGCGGGAACTCGAAGTTCGAGTTCGTGAGCGCGGCGCGAACGCGCTCACGCGACTCCCTGACCGCTGCGTCGGGAAGGCCGACGAGCGAGAACACGGGCAGCCCGCGATGGACGTCGACCTCGACGATCACCTCGTGCGCGCTGACGCCGAGCAGCGTGAAGGTTCGGGCCGTGGCGAGCACGCGTGCGACCGTAGGCTGGCGACGCGCATCCGTGGGGCGCCAGGCGTGGCGAAATAGTCACGCGCGGCGCACGATCCGCGCGCCCGCTCCGCCTACGGTCCGCGGCGTGTCCGCAACCCGCCAGCGGCTCGGTCGCGCCGCCGAGGATCTCGCGGCCCAGCGGCTTTGCGGGGACGGGTGCCGCGTCGTGGAGCGAAACGCGCGCACCCGGCTCGGCGAGCTCGACCTCGTCGCGCTTGACGGTGACGTGCTCGCCTTCGTCGAGGTCAAGGCGCAGACGGCTGGGTCGCGCACCGGGCCCGAGCGTCCAGCGCTCGCGGTCGGGCCGGCCAAGCAGGCGAAGCTGCGCCGGCTGGCGCGCGAGTGGCTTGCCGGCCGCGGCGGCCTAGGCGGCGTCCGCGCGTTCCGCTTCGACGTGATCGGGGTGGTGTTCGACCGCGACGGGCGAGTCGTCGCCTACGACCACATCAGGGACGCCTTCTAGCTCGGCGGCTTCGATCAGCTCCGCGGCGTCGTCCCCCGCGAGCTCGAGCTGGCTGTAGGCGATCGAGTTGAACGAGCGCCGATGCAGGGCCGAGATCCCGAGCTCCGCGATCGCGGCGCGGTGCTCGGGGGTGGAGTAGCCGACGTTGCCGGCGAAGTCCCAGCCCGGGTAGGCGCCGTCCGCGCGGCGCATGTAGCGGTCCCTGGTCACTTTGGCGACCACCGAGGCAGCTGCGATCGCAGCGCTGCGCGCGTCCCCCTCCACGACGGCCTGGTGCTCGACCGCGCAGCCGGGGAGCCGGAATCCATCGACCAGGCACGCCGCCCCATCCACCGCGACTCGCTCCAGGCAGCAGCGAAGGGCGACGAGGTTGGAGACATGCAGGCCGCG
>DASPWW010000046.1:0-12038 GCA_035637595.1 Solirubrobacterales bacterium
GCCCGCCGCCGCGCAGCTCTCGCGGCGGCAGTAGCGGAAGTCCACGGGCAGCAGCGGCAGCCCGGAGGGACCGATGCGGGCCGCAGGCTGCGGGGCGAGTGCGCGCGCCAGCCCGGCGAGCGGCCGCCCGTACGCCTCCGTCAGGGCGTCGCGCCAGCACGGTCCCGGAAGCCGCGGCGCGCAGCGCAGCTTGCGCGCCAGCGCCGAGCCCAGCTCACGCCCTCCCTCGACCGGCGGGCTCGCGGCGAGGGCGGCGACGGCCGCGAGCATCAACAGCGCGACGAGCAATGCCAGCGCGACGTGCTCGACCGAGGCGGCTCCCCGGCCACCGCATCCATCGGTCTCGCTGCGCTCTGGGGCCGCGTTGCTCGCCACACGGCGACGCTAGGCGCGGGGTCCGTACCGATGGCGCGACGGCTGTGCCGGCTCAGGAAAGCCCCTCGCGCGCCTCGCGCACGAGAGTGACCGCCTCGGGGAAGACGATCCGGATCGCGTCCCTCACCTGGATCGCCTGCTGGTCGCTCGTTCCCTCGAGGTCGAGCGTGTTGATGGCGGCGACCGTCATCTCGACGGCGAGCCGGATCGCGTTGTCGGCCCACGCGACTCGCTGGGCCCCCTGCATCTGGTCGGCCAGCTCGCCGAGCCGCTGTCGCAGCTCGTCGGGATCGCCGCCGAACAGGTTGAAGGGCTCGCTTCCTTCCATCGATCCAAGCTTAGTAGGGTCCGGCCGTGGCCCTCCCGCCGCCCGGCGACTCCTCCACCGCCCTGATCACGGGCGCCTCGGCCGGGATCGGCGCCGAGGTGGCGCGCTGCCTGGCGCGCCGCGGCCACGGCGTAACGCTCGTGGCGCGCCGCGAGGAGCGCCTGCGAGAGCTCGCCACCGAGCTCGAGGGCTCGCACGGGGTCCGCGCCGAGGTCCTCGGCTGCGATCTCGCCGATCCGGAGGCGCGCGATCGCTTGGCGGCCGAGATCGCGACGCGCGAGCTCGAGGTCGAGATCCTCGTCAACAACGCGGGCTTTGGCGGTTTCGGCACGTTCGTCGAGCTCGGGCGCGAGCGTCAGCTCGAGATGGTGCGGCTCAACGTCGAGGCGGTCGTCGACCTGATGGGCCGCTACGTGCCGCTGATGGAGGGTCGCGGCCGGGGGGCGGTGATCAACGTCGCCTCGATGGCCGCCTTCCAGCCGCTGCCCGAGAACGCTACATACGCCGCGACGAAGGCTTTCGTCCTCAGCCTCAGCGAGGCGACCCACTCGGAGCTCAAGGGCGGCGGCGTGACGCTGACCACGCTGTGTCCGGGCCCGGTTCGCACCGAGTTCGCCGACGTCGCCGGGATCGGCGGCGCCGAAGAGCGCACCCCGGGCTTCCTCTGGATGTCGCCCGCCGAGGTCGCCGAGCAGGCCGTCAGCGGCGCCGAGAAGGGCCGCCGCGTCGTCGTCCCGGGCATGCTCAACCAGGCCACCGCGGTCGCCGGCCAGCACTCGCCCCGCATGTTCCTGCTGCCGCTCGCGAAGCGGATCTGGCGCCAGTCGGCGGGACGCTAGGTGCGCTAGGCCCGCAGCTCGCGCACCTCGACCTCGAGCAGGCCGCCGCGGCGCGCGGCGACGGCCAGCAGCTCCAGCGGCACCGAGACGAGCGCCACCGGCAGGGCGGCGACGAGCGACACGATGGCGTCGACGGCGAACGTCAACCGGCTTCGCGCCCGGAGCGGACCCAGACGGCCGGTCAGCACCCGGACCGCGAACCCGTCGTGGAAGGTGAAGGCGTTCATCAGCGTCTGCCACATCCAGAGCTGGTTGGCGCCGAGCGGCGGCTGGCGCAGCCGCAGTGGCTCCAGTCCGGCGCGGTCGAGCAGCAGCCCGAGCGCCTCGGGAGTCGGATAGGAGCTGCGGGGAGCTAGCGCCAGCGCCGCCCAGTGCCCGCCCCCGAGCCCGGCCTGCCAGCTGCGCCGGTTGGGGAGCGAGATCGGCTCCCGGCCACGGACCTCGAGCGGCGGCGCCCCGGACTCGTGCGCGATACCCAGCCCACACGACTCGCAGCGGTCGAGCACGCGCCCGGGTCCCGGCCCGCCTTCGTCCGATCCGACCACGACCCAGCCGTAGAGGGGCTCGCCGCAGGCCGGGCAGCGCCGGCCGCCGCTCACGTGCCTCGCGCCGCGCTGGCCATCGCCGTGATCCTAGTGCCGGGCCGACGAATGAACGCCCCGTTCTGGCGGTATACGCTTGCCGCCATGCAGCTGCGAGAGATCATGACTCCCGGCGTCGTCACCGCCGAGCTCGACACCGACGTCCTCGCCGTCGCCCAGCTGATGCGCGACCACCGGGTCGGATCGGTCGTGATCTGCGACGCCGAGGGTGGGCCCGCCGCGATGGTGACCGACCGCGACCTCGCGGTTCGAGTCCTCGCCGATGAGCGACCCCAGCAGGAGCCGGTTCGCGAGCACGCGTCGCGGCCCCTGATCACCGGAGAGCCCGAGATGGACCTCGAGGAAGCGGCTGCGCTCATGGTCCAGCACAGGATCAGGCGACTTCCGGTCGTCGAGGGGGACGAGCTGGTGGGGATCGTGACCCTCGATGACATCGCGGTGCGCACCGGAAACCTCGAGGTGGCGCAGCGCATGACGGCGGAGGTCATCGAGGGAGCGCTGCCAGGGTTCTTCTTCCACGAACGCGGATGAGCGAGCTCACGCCGGGACAGCAGCGCCTGCGCGAGCAGTTCGAGGGACTGATCGCCGCCGCGGCGCCTCTGCTCGACCTCGTGCTCGGCGTCGGCGACCGGATCTCGCGCATCGTCGAGCCCGAGGACCACGAGTACTACCCGGTGCGATCGGGCGCCGACTCGTCGCAGCTGCACGAGGGCGCCGCCGCGCCGAGCGCCGAGCGCCACGGCGACGGCTGAGGACCGTCGCGAACCGGTGAGCTCGGAGAAGATCCTCGAGCGCGAGCGATCTCGCGCGCTTCCGACGGCCGTCGCCGCGTTTGCGGCGGTTGCGCTGTTGGTCGCCTCGCTCGCGGTGGGACACGGAGCGACGACGAGCGATTCCCAGGCCGAGGTCCTGATGGCCTTCCCGGGCGATCGGGGCACACTGCTCACGGCCGCGATTCTCCAGGCCGCCGGGTTGGCGTTACTGGTGATGCCGCTCCTCTACCTCTTCGAAGCGGCCTCGGCTCGTAGCGAGCAAATGCGACATGCGCTGATCGGGATCACCATCGCGGGTCCTCTGTTCCTCGCTGCGGCTGTGATGTTGGGCTGGGCCGCGCTCGATAGCGCCGCCGACCAGTTCGCACACCACGGAGCCGTCGACATGCCGTTGGACGATTACGCCGACGACGTGCTCCAGGATCAGGGCACCTACGATGCTTCGCAGGGTCTCGCCTTCGCCGGCACGCTCGGCCTCGTCGTCGGAGTCGTGTACACGTCACTTCACGCGATGCGCGTCGGCCTGCTGACGCGCTTCTGGGGCAGCCTCGGCATGGCGCTCGGCGTATCGGTCCTGTTCCTCGGCCAGATAGGACTCTCGATCCTCTTCATCGCGCTTGGGCTGCTGATAGCGGGACTTTGGCCCGGGGGCCGCCCCCCGGCCTGGGAGGAGGGGCGCGCCGTGCCCTGGCCGACCCCGGGCGACGAGCCCGAGGTCGACGACGCCGATCGGCCCGCCGATCCCGACGAGTTCGCCGCGACGATCGAGGGCAGCGGCACGCCGACCGGGGACGATTCGCAGGACGCCGAGTCGGCAGCCGAGGGAGGCCCCCGAAAGCGAAAGCGGCGCCGCTAGCCCTCCTTCGCCTCCTCGGCGGCGATCCTCTCCTTGAGCTGGTCCATGACCGCGGGGTCGCGCAGGGTGGTCACGTCGCCCAGCGCCTCGCCCGAGGCGATGTCGCGCAACAGCCGGCGCATGATCTTGCCCGAGCGGGTCTTGGGCAGGTCGTCGGCCCAGATGATCCGCTTGGGGCGCGCCAGCTTGCCGATCTTCTTCGCGACGTGCTCGCGCAGCTCGGCGACCATCTCGTCGCTCGGCTCGTGCGAGCCCTCGAGCGTCACGAAGGCGCAGATCGCCTGGCCGGTGTCCTCGTCCTGCTGGCCGATCACAGCGGCCTCGGCGACTTTCTCGTGCGAGACGAGCGCCGACTCGACCTCCATCGTCGAGAGCCGGTGACCCGCGACGTTGATCACGTCGTCGATCCGCCCGACGATCCAGAAGTAGCCGTCCTCGTCGAGCCGCGCCGCGTCGCCGACGAGGTAGGTGTCGCGCCCGTAACGCTCCCAGTACGTCTCGATGAAGCGCTCGCGCTCCTTGTACAGGGTCCGCGTCATGCCGGGCCAGGGACGGGTGAGGACGAGGTTGCCGCCCCCCTCCTCGATCTCGTTGCCCTCGGAGTCGAGGATCTTGGCCTCGATCCCCGGGAACGGCACCGTCGCCGAGCCGGGCTTGGTCGTAGTGAGCCCCGGGAGGGGCGTGATCATGATCCCGCCGGTCTCGGTCTGCCACCACGTGTCGACGATCGGGCAGCGGCCACCGCCGATGTGCTCGCGGTACCACAGCCAGGCGCGCGGGTTGATCGGCTCGCCGACCGTGCCCAGGAGCCGCAGGGAGGAGAGGTCATGGGTCTGGGGATGCTCGACGCCCCACTTCATGCACGCCCTGATCGCGGTCGGCGCCGTGTAGAAGATCGTCACGCCGTAGCGCTCGATGATCTCCCACCAGCGGTCCTCCTTGGGGTAGTTCGGCGCGCCCTCGTAAAGCACGCTCGTCGCTCCGTTGGCGAGCGGCCCGTAGACGATGTAGCTGTGCCCCGTCACCCAACCGATGTCGGCGCCGCACCAGAACACGTCGGTGTCGTCCTTGAGGTCGAAGATCAGCTTGTGGGTGGCGGTGACGTGGGTCAGGTAGCCCCCGGTGGTGTGAACGATCCCCTTCGGCTTCGCGGTCGAGCCCGAGGTGTAGAGGATGTACAGCGTGTCCTCGGCGTCCATCGGCTCGGGCGGGCACTCGGGGTCGGCGCCCGCCGCCGCCTCGTGCCAGAAGACGTCGCGTCCCTCGGTCATCGGAGGATCGGTGCCGCAGCGGTCGACGACGACGATGTGCTCGAGCGTCTTGACCTCGCCCGCGACCTCGTCGACGGCCGACTTCATCGGGGTCGGCTCGCCGCGCCGCAGCGTCGCGTCCGCGGTGACCAGCAGCTTGGCGTCGGAGAACTCCATCCGTTCCTTCACCGACTCGGCTGAGAACCCGCCGAAGACGACGTTGTGGATCGCGCCGATCCGCGCGCAGGCGAGCATCGCCGCGACGGCCTCGGGGATCATCGGCAGGAAGATCCCGACCACGTCGCCCTTTTCGATCCCGAAACCGCGCAGGACGTTGGCGAAGCGCTGGGTGGAGTCGAGCAGGTCGGCGTATGTGACCTCCTTGCGGGTCGCGTCCTCGCCCTCCCAGTGGAAGGCGACCCGGTCGCCGAGGCCCGCCTCGACGTGGCGATCGAGGCAGTTGGCGGAGGCGTTAAGCGTCCCGCCGGCGAACCACTTCGCGAACGGGGGGTCCGACCAGTCGAGCACGGTGTCCCAGGGCTTCGTCCAGTCGAGCTTCTCGGCCCACGACGCCCACCACGTCTCGGGATCGGCGTCGGCGCGCTGGTAGACCTCCGGGTCGCTGGCGTTCGCCTGCGCCGCGAACTCCTCCGGCGGCGGAAACGTGTGCTCGGTCTCCAGCAGGACGTCCAGCTCGGGTCCCCCGGAGCGCTCCTCGGTGGTGGCGTCAGCCATCGTCTTCTCCTCCTGATCGTCGCGGCTCGCGCCGGCTTTCCGGCAACCTATCTACCCGGCGCGGCGGCCGCAAACCCCCGCGACGCGGTTACTTGCCGAGCGCCTCCGCCAGCTTGACGAGCGGGTACCCGAAACGGCGCATACCTATCGTTTGCGGCCGTGGCGGATTCCCCGCTCGAAACACTGCCCGGCTGGGCGAGCGAGCTCCTCGAGAGCGCTCGCGTCGCAAGGCTGGGCCTGCTCGACGATCGCGACCGCCCCAGGGTCCTGCCGGTGACCTACGCGGTCGCCGAGCGGGCGGTGTGGAGCGCCGTCGACCGCAAGCCGAAGCGCGGCGAGCCGGCGCGGGTGCGGTACCTGAAGCGCAGCCCCGGCGCGGCGCTCACGGTGGACCGCTACGACGACGACTGGTCGACGCTCGCCTGGGTCCAGCTCCTCGGCGACGTGGAGGTACTGGAGGCCGATCGGGCCGCCACCGGGCTCGAGGCGCTGGCCGCCAAATACGAGCAGTACACCGAGGACCCGCCGCCGGGGCCGGTGCTGCGGCTCGCCCCCACGCGGGCGCTCTGCTGGCGGGCCGAGGGGTACGATCGGGATCCCGCCCCAGGTGAGCGAGCTCAGGAGCAGCAGCGATGACCCATCACTACCTCGTCCCGCTTGAAGGCAAGCGCGCCGCGGTGATGATCGGTCCGCTGTTCGAGGACGTCGAGGCGACCTACCCCTACTACAGGCTCCAGGAGGCGGGGGCCGCCGTCGAGCTGATCGGGTCCGAGGGCGGCAAGACGCTGACCGGGAAGAAGGGTCAGGAGCTGACGACCGAGAACGCCGCCGCGGACCTCGTTGCCGCCGACCTGGACCTGCTCGTGATCGCCGGTGGCTTCGGTCCCGACAAGCTCCGCGCCGACGACGGCGTCAAGGCGCTGGTGCGGGAGATGGACGAGCGCGGCAAGCCGATCGCCTTCATCTGCCACGCCGGCTGGGTGCCGGCGTCAGCGGGGATCGTCCAGGGTCGGCGCGTCACCTCCTACCCGGCGATCGCCGACGACATGCGCAACGCGGGCGCCCACTGGGAAGACGCCGAGGTGGTCGTCGACCGCAACTTCGTCTCGTCGCGACGGCCCGACGATCTGCCCGCCTTCATGCGCGCCGTGATCGAGGTCGCGGTGGGTGCCGAGCAGCCCACCGCGGTCTAGGGCTGGCGCACCTCGCCCTCGGCCGCGGCGCGGATTGCCACGCCGACGCTGAGCAGCCACGCTCCGGCGAGCGCGAGCCACAGCGCATCGTCGCTGCCGGTCAGCGGGAGGTTCGACGAGCCGTTCGCGCCCCCCGCTCCTGTACCCACGCCGCCGCTCGCCCCGGGGGATGTGGGCGGCGTGGCCGACGGGTCGGTGAGGAAGTCGTCCGCCGAGCCGCCCGAGCCGCCGCTTGACGAGCCCGAGCCCCCCGAGCCACCGGACCCTCCCGATCCGCCGCCGCCCGAGCCGCCGCCGACCGCCTTCACGGTGCCCTTCATCCCGGCGTGGATCGAGCAGAAGTATTGAAACGTGCCGGCCTCGTCGATCGTCGCCGAGGCCGTCTCGCCCTTCTCGATGGTCGGAGTCCTGAAGACCCCGTCGTCCACCGAGATCGCGTTGTGCGGCTCGGAGTCCTCGTTGAGCCACGTGATCGTGTCGCCGACATCGACGGTGATCGTCTTCGGGACGAAGGCGATGTCGCGCATCACCACCTGGTGGTCCGTTTGCTTGGTCGACGCCTCCTCCTGCTTTGCCTCGACTCCCACGGGGGCCGGGGTCGGGGCAACGACGGCGCCCGCCGAGCCAGTCGGCTCCGAGCCCACGTCTTGCTCAGCAGCCGAAAGCGCCGATGGCGCGGCCACCATGGTCAGCCCGATGTAGCCGCACACCAGGCACTTAGCGCCCCTCATGGCACCGATCGTAGCCAGTCGCGGCGCGGCGCCCGCCGGTCTGGTCTAGCTCGCCTTCGCCGCCGCGATGCGCTTTCGGTGGGTGCGGATCTCGCTCATGATCCGCTCGAGGCGGGGTTCGCTGGAGCTGTCGACGTGGCTCATCGCCGCGGCGACCGCCGGGTGGACCGCAGCGATCTGCTCGTGCATCGCCTGCGCGACGGCGCGGTAGGTGGGGTGGCCCTCGCGGCCCGAGCGCAGCTCGCAGACGTGCATCGCCTCGCGCGCGTTCATGTCGAGGACGTAGCGGATCCGGTAGCCGAGGCACAGCGCGTAGGGGGCGGCGTCGGTGAGCCCGGCCGCCTCGAGGCGATCGAACTCGGCACGCGAGATCTCGAGCGCGCGCTCGTACTCGTCGCCGACTCCGGCCTCGGAGACCTCGCCCGGGATCCCCGCGCCGAGATCGGGCCCGAGGCGCTGCCACTGGCAGGTCAGCATGCGGTGGCGCTGTAGGTCGCGAAACCCCCCGTAGTCCGAGACGATCTCGAACCGGTAGCGGATCGCCTCCCAGCCGCGGCCGGGGCGGTGGCGGCGGTTGCGGCGCTCGCCGACCAGGGCGGCGAGAAGCTCGGCACGCTCGGCCGGGTCCATCGCGTCGACGCGCATCCGGATCTCCTCCTCGGACACGCCCGCCTGCTCGAAGAGCGACGAGGCAAGCAGGTCCTCCTCACTTCCGTCGACGTGCAGAAGCTCGACCGAGGGGCGGTCGGCGCCGGCGCGCCTGTCGAGCTCCAGCCGCGCCACCCAGCGCTCCGTGGCCTCACGCCGCTCGCGCAGGTATTCGATCCACTCGCCGCCGCGGTCGGGGCGTTCGACGCGCGCGACGAAGCTCGGGATCACCTTGCGCAGCTCGGTGAGCATCATCGCCGCGAAGTCGCGCGCCTCGGGAAGCGGCGAGGCCATCATGCGCAGCAGGAGCTGCTCGTAGGCCTGTCCCGAGGCGAAGATCCCGACGTGGCTCAGCGTCGAGGCCGGGAGCAGGCCGCGGAGCAGGTCGAGCGCCTTGGCGCGAATCGAGCGCCGCCATGCCGCCTCGGGCTCCCCGTCGCCGCGCGGCCAGCGCTCCCCGGCCCACGCCTGCACGGACTCGAGGCTCGCCGAGTAGATCGCGAACAGCTCGTCCATCGCGCGCACGTACTCGTCGCCGAGCTCCGCGTCGCGGTAGTAGCGCCAGCGTCCGGGGGCGTCGGGCGGCGCGTCCCCCTCCAGCGGGCTGTCGTAGGGGATGTAGCGAGTCGACTGCTCGAGGTAGGCGGCCAGCCGCCCGCGCTGGAGCAGCTTCGTGAGGACGTTCGAGACCCACTCGCAGGCGAGGTGAGCGCCCCCCACCTGGGCGATCGAGTCGTCGCCGTAACCCATGAAGACGCGTTCGTAAAGGCCCGCGGCGCGCTCGCCTTCGCGTCCGTCGAAGGGCCGGCCGGCCTCGGGAACGTCATCCGCGAACTCGTCGAGAAAGAGGCGGCGCAAGGTCCCCGGGTAACGCGAGTAGCGCGCGAACAAGGCACCCTTCACCGTCTCCGGGAGGTTCGTGAGGCAGAAGACGGGCCGGTCGAGGTTGGTCACGTGGGGAGCGAGCAGGGCCCGCTCCTCGTCGCTGAAGGCCTCGACCGGATAGCGCACCGGGCGATCCTAGCCGTGGGACCGGCGTCGGATCCGAGCGGTCAGGTCCGCGTCGGCGGCGGCGGCGCGGCCATGATCTCGACGCGGTGGCCGCCGGGCAGCTTGGCGAAGGCGCGCGGCTCGCCCCACAGCTCGTCTGCGGCTTCGACCTCGAAGCCGGCGTCGCGCAGCCGTCCCACCGTCGCCTCGAAGTCGGAGGCCACGACCGCGGCATGGCCGAGCGGCGGCGCGGTGGCCTCCGGGGTGTGGATGAAGTGGATCTGGTGGGCGTCGCGCTCGACCCAGGTCACGAAGGGGGCGAGCGGCTCGGGCGCGGGCACGCGCTCGAATCCCAGCAGCCCGAAGAACTCGACCGACCGCTCGACGTCGTCGGGCTTGACCTCGAGCGAGACGTGGTGCAGCACGCAGGCAGCATCGCACGTCCCGCTATGCCAACAGCGACGCCACCAGGGCTGCGCTCACCGCGATCGCCGTCGACCACGCCACGGCGGACGCGGTCAGCCGCAGGTCGAGGCCATAGGCGTGGGTGACGATCATCGTGTTGATCCCGCACGGCATCGCCGCAAGCAGCAGGTAGGTGCCCGGCAGATCGATCAGCGGCACGGCCAGCGCGAAGAGCAGCGCCGGGGCGACGACGAGCTTGATCGCCACCGCCGCGGCGACCGGCGCGTCGAGCGGAGGCGGGAACGGAAGCGCACCCTCCTCGGCCTCCTCGGCGAGCGCCGCCCCGACGGCGAAGAAGCCGAGCGGCAGCACCGCCACGATCGCGATCCGCGAGGCGTCGACGAGGACGTCGGGAGCGAGCGAGTCGGGCGCGAGCAGCCCGAGCAGCGCCGCGTAGAGCGGCGGGTTGCGGGTGAAGAACGCGCCGACGCGCTCGCGCGGTCCCTCGCCGGCCTCGGTCCCGAACGCGGCGCCGACCGAGAACGCGCCGAGCAGCAGCGCAGGCGCGGCGACGAGGATGTCGTAGACGGCGGCCTCGGAGAGGCGGTCGAAGCCGAGCAGCACGGCGACCATCGCGTAGCCGAGGTACCCGGTGTTGCCGACCAGGGCGCAGCACAGCATCGATCCGACCGAGGCGCGCTCGAGCCGCAGCAGCCGCGAGCCGACGAGGTAGGCGACCCCCGTCGCGGCGGCCACCGCGACGATCGCCAGCACTATCCCGAACCCGACGTCGGCGTCGATTCGCGCCGCCGCGAGGTTGAAGAACGTGGTCGGGGGCAGCACGACGTAGAGCACGAACAGCAGGCTGCGCCGCGACGCGATCCCGGCGCGCCCGCCCCAGCGTTGCTCCGCCCACACGCCGGCGGCGGTGGAGACGACTATCGCGAGGACGACGGCGACCATGGCGCGCCATCCTCTCGCAGCCCGGAAGCGCCCGGTCGGCGGGTGGACCCAGGGCTCAGGGTGGCCCTCGCGAAGCGGGAGTCGCGGGTTCCCGGCAAGATCCCGGAAGAAATGGGATGGGACGAAGCGGAGCGAGCGCAGGTCGGTGCAATGAGCTCCGAGACGATCGAGCTCGACGGAATGGTCGCAACCCGCCACCGGATCCCCCAAGGCTTCGACTCGGCGCCGTTTTACCGAGGCCTGCCCGACGACATGTGTCCCTGCCAGCATTGGTGCTACCTGGCGACGGGGAAGCTGCGCTACCGCTTCGCAGACGGCGAGGCGCTGACCGTGAAAACTGGCGATGCCTTCTACGTAAGGGCCGGTCACCTCGCGGCTGTACTCGAGGACACGGAGCTGATCGAGTTCACCCCGGTGGCGGAATATCGCCGGAAAACGGAACACCTTGCGCGACGGGCGAGGAGTGACAATCGGCCAGCGGATGACTAGCTGACCCGCACAGAGCCTGAAACTAGCGCTGTTGGTGTCCGCGCAGAGCAGAAAGCGCGTGACGCTACGGAGATAATTGGCCCGTGAGCGATCCGTCGCCGATCGAGGAGCTTCCGCCACCGGACGACGACGGTGCTGCGGCTCACTTGCCGGGGGTGCAGCTGCCGGCGATCGAGCTGCCTTCGACCGACGGCGGGCGCGTCGCGCTGAGGGACTTGATCACCCGGACGGTCGTCTTCGTATATCCGAGCATCGGGGGCATCGACGACGCTCTGCTCGAGGAATGGACCGCCATACCGGGGGCACGCGGGTGCACCCCCGAGGCGTGCGGGTTTCGAGATCAGCTCGGCTCCTTCCGATCGGCGCGGGTCGAGGTCTTCGGGCTCTCCGGTCAGCCGGCGGGGCAACAGCGCGACGCCGTGGACCGGTTGCGGCTGCCGTATCCGCTGCTATCGGACGAGCGGCTGCAACTCGCGGCTTCGTTGAGCCTTCCGACGTTTGAGTTTCACGGCCAGAAGTACTTCAAGCGCATCACGCTCGCCGTCTCCCAGGGAAGGGTCGACGCGGCTCTGTATCCGGTTTTCCCTCCCGGCCAAGCCGCCGAACGAGCGCTCGCCTGGCTCGCCGAGAGCCCACCCAGGTAACCGTTCACGCTCGCTGCTCGGGAGATGAAAATCCTCCCCGGAAGCTGACGTCCGGGGCTGACCATACGGTCGGCTCACCGGGACAGGGGCTTCCTGGGAGAACGCAAGATGGGTAGGCCGGTTCTTGGACGATGGGCTTCGAGCCCGGGCTTTTCGGTGGCCGCCCCTGCGACTTGTCCGGTTGCGCTCCGAGCGCGAATGCGTCGATGTCGTTTGC
>DASPWW010000047.1:0-2265 GCA_035637595.1 Solirubrobacterales bacterium
CCGACGCGAAGAAGACGCGCTCGTCCTCGGAGAGGAAGTGATCGACCCGGTCGTCCGGGAACATCTCTTCCCAGATGACCATTTCATCGGGATCGCGTTTGCTCCAGTCGATCGTCTTCCAGCCCAGTGGTGACTGCAGCCCCTTCGCTCGGAGCCAGCGCTCGTGGAGGCTATCGAGGAGGTCACCGTCCATGCGGGTGCGAAGGTAGGCGAGCCACTCATCACCGAGCGTGGGTCGAGGGTCGGTGGCCCGAAGAGGGCCGACGAGCCCGAGATCGAGGTCGATCATGGCGGCCTTCTTCTCGCCATCGTCGAGCATCCGGCGGAACATCTCGTAGTCCTCGGGAGGCCGGTCGAGGTGTAGCTCGACCGCCTCCAGCGTCACCTCGCGGCACGTGCACCCCGGCTGCGTGCAGACGTCGACGCGAGAAACGAGCAGGCGAGACGGGCCGGTCGGCCCGAGCACTCGTTCGAACACGAGCAGGCCGTTGGGAAAGAGCTGCCATGATTGACTGCTCTTGACCAAGGCGGCGCCGGCGTCGAACGCGGTCGGCTCGTTCCGGGGCTGGACAGTTTCGGCGCTCAAGGAGGTCCTCTTGTCGTGGCAGAAGCTGCTGTGCGATCCGAGGTTCTACCTGCTCCTCAGCCGTTGTGACGAGGACCGGGCGGCCGAGATCAAGGCTGCCGGTTGTCTGGCCTGCGGAGGAGTCCTCCACTCCGCCGCGTTCCGCCGCAAGCCCCGCGGCGGGCCCGTGGGACTCGGCGAGGATCACGAGCGACGGTGCAGCTTCTGCTGCGCCGAGGACGGCTGTCGGAAGCGCCGGACCCCTCCGTCGCTTCGCTTCCTCGGGCGCAAAGTCTACCTCGGCGCGGTGGTGGTGCTCGTCTCGGCGATGAGGGAGGGAGCGACCCCGGCGAGGATGCGGACGCTGCGTGATCTCCTCGGCGTGAGCCGGCGGACGGTGGAGCGCTGGCGCGAGTGGTGGCGGACCACCTTCACCGAGACGCGGTGCTGGCGGGAGGCTGCCCAGGGCTTCGTTCCCGCTGTCGAGACGGGCCGCCTCCCCGCGTCGCTCCTGGAGCGCTTCGCAGGAGACGAGGAGTCGAGGCTGGTCTTCCTCCTGCGCCTCCTCGCCCCGATCACCGGCGGGTTCGCCGCGCACGCTCGCTGACGGGCCGCGCCCGCCCGCAGAAGATGCCCGTCGATCCGGCGGCGGGCGGCCGACTACGGTGCGCGCTCCTTCGAGACGGGAGCGCGGTGTGACGGGGAGTCGAAAGCCGAGAATTCACGAGTCCTGGGCCCACCTGCGCTTCTCGGTGGTGGGGCAGCTGCTTGCCGCGCCACCGAAGAAGGGCGAGCTGCGCGAGGAACTGGAGCGGCTCGCGGCGCGGACGTGGCGCCACCCGGCGACGGGCGAGCCGATCCGCTTCGGCGTCTCCACGATCGAGCGCTGGTACTACCGGGCGCTTCGGGAGACGCGCGACCCGGTGGGCGTCCTACGGCGCAAGGTGCGCAAGGACGCCGGGAACCAGGAGTCGATGAACGAGGCGGTGAAGCAAGCGCTGCTCGCGCAGTACGCGGCGCACAAGGGCTGGACCGCCCAGCTTCACCGCGACAACCTCGTCGCGCTCGCCGAGGCAAAGTCCGAGGTGGGACCGGTGCCGTCGTACTCGACGGTGCGGCGCTTCCTGAAGGCGAACGGCCTCTTCCGGCGGCGCCGCGTCACGTCGCGCCGGACCAAGGGAGCCGAGCGCGCCGAGGCCCGGCTCGACGATCGCGAGGTGCGCAGCTACGAGGCCGCCTTCGTGAACGGGCTGTGGCACTGGGACTTCCATCACGGCTCGAAGAAGGTGCTCACCCCGCGCGGCGAGTGGGTGGCGCCCATCCTCTTCGGCGTCCTCGACGACCGCTCGCGAGTTGCCTGCCACCTCCAGTGGTACTTCCACGAGAACTCCGAGAACGTGGCACACGGGCTGTCGCAGGCGATCCAGAAGCGCGGCCTGCCGCGGGCGGCCATGAGCGACAACGGCACGCCGATGACCGCGGAGGAGATCGCGGAGGGGCTCACCCGGCTCGGCGTCGCCCACGAAACGACGCTCCCCTACAGCCCCTACCAGAACGGCAAGCAGGAGAACTTCTGGGCCCAGGTCGAAGGGCGCCTCCTCGCGATGCTCGAGAACGTTCCGGATCTCACGCTCCCCGTGCTCAACGACGCGACGCAGGCGTGGGTGGAGCACGAGTACAACCGCAAGGTCCACTCCGAG
>DASPWW010000048.1:0-9532 GCA_035637595.1 Solirubrobacterales bacterium
TGCGCGCCAGGCGTGGCTCGCGAGCGGGCGCATCGACATGGGCGCCCTCGCCGCCGAGCTCGGCGTCAGCCGAGCGACCCTCTACCGCTGGGTCGGCGACCGGGAGCGATTGCTCGGCGAGGTGCTGTGGTCGTTTGCCGAGCCGACCATCGAGGAGGCCCGCGCGGCCCCTGGCTCGGGCCCGGACCACATCGCGGAGGTGGTCGAGCGCTATCTGCGGGCGGCGATGGCATTCGAGCCGGTGCGACGGTTCATCGAGCTGGATCCCGAGTTCGCGCTCAGGGTCCTGGCCTCGAAGCACAGCCAGATGCAACGGCGCTCGATCGCGGCGATCCGCGATCTGCTTGGGGAGCAGACAACAAGCGGAGCGCTCGACCCGCCGCTCGAGCTCGACGCGCTCGCCTACGTGATCGTGCGCATCTGCGAGTCGTTCCTCTACAACGACGTGATCACGGGCGGCGAGCCCGACGTCGACCAGGCGGTCGACGCCGTGCGCGCGCTGCTCCATGCGCCCCCGGTCGCCAGCCGGGCCAAGACCTGAGCGTCAGCGACCGAGTTTCCGGCGGAAGCTTTCAGGACCTCGACGGTCACGTCTGGGAGCTTCTGATTCGGCCTCCACCCCTCTGGGCGGTGACCTCGTCTAGATGGCGGGTCTAAGACCGACCGAGACCCCGAAACTCATCGCTGGTAACCGAGCTGGGGCGCGTACAGCGAGACCGCCTGCCGCTTGCCCTTCAGCGCCACCGGCGGGCGCTCGTCCCAGCCGCCGAAGTCGCGACCCAACGACCCGTGCGTCACCGCCGTGATCAGGACATCGTCGCCGGTCTCGCGGGTGGCTGCCTCCACCCGGGCGGCGGTGTTCACCGGGTCGCCGATCACCGTGAAGTCGAGCCTCCCGCCGCCACCGACCGTCCCGGCGACGACCCGGCCCGAGTTCACGCCCACACCGACCCGCAGCTCGTCGCCATAGCGCTCGCGAACGGCCCGGGCGATGTCCAGCGCCGCCCCGACGGCCCGGTCGGCGTGGTCCTCGAGCCGCTCCGGGGCGCCGAACACGGCGAGCAGACCGTCGCCGATGAACTTGCTCGCGTGCCCGCCGTGCTCGAGGATCACCGGGACGACCAGGTCGTAGAGGTCATTGAGCCGGGCGACCACGTCGTGCGCATCGGCCCGCTCCGCGAAGCTCGTAAAGCCGCGCACGTCCATGAACAGGATCGAGAGGTCGATCTCCTCGCCGGCGAGATCGGTGCCGTGCTCGAGCACTCGCTCGGTCAGCTCGGGGTCGACGAAGGCGCCGAAGGCCTCGCGCAGGCGCTCACGCTCCTCCAGCCCGTCCGCCATGCGATTGAAGCCGGCTTGAAGCAGTCCTACCTCGCTGCCGTCGTCCACCGGCACGCGGATCTCAAACTCGCCGCGCTCGATGCCCGCCAGGGCGTCGCGCACGGTTTCAACTGGGTCGGAAACCGAGCGGGCGGCGATCAGCATGACCAGCAGCCCCACGACGAGGGCCAGCGATGCCAGGAACAGCGCCGAGTCGACGACCTGCCCGGCGTCGAAGTCCGCACCGGCCAGGTCCGCGACCGCGATCGCCACGATGCCGAGCAGCGGCACGCCGGTCGCCAGGGTCCAGGCCATCGTGATCCGGGCCGCGACGCCCGGGATCGTCACGCGAGGCGGCCCCCCGCCCGCCAGCGCTCGCGCGGTGACCGGCCGCATGATCCGCTCCACCAGCAGGTATTGGAGCGCGCACGCGGTGACGCCGCCGAGCACGATGACCGCCCCGGTGGTCAACGCGACGGCCAGTCCGAAGTCCACGTTGAGCAGTGCGAACAGCGTCGCCGCACCGGCCCACGGAACCGCCGCCCGCCGCGCCCAGGTCAAGGGGTAACGCAGAACCAGCACCCGCTCCTCCTCGGTCGCGGGCCTTTCGGCGAGCAGCCAGCGGGCGATCGGCGCGAACGGACGTCTTTGGACATACCGCCAGCCGGCGAGGAGTGTCGGCGGCACGGTCACCGCGAACACCACGGCGTTGCGGAGCGCCAGCGATCGCAGATCGTCGGCGTCGAGGGTCGTGGGAATGATGAAGATCAGGAACAGGGCCAGGATCAAGGCCCCGCTGCCGTTCGCCGGCCCGCCGACCCGGCTCAAACGCCTGTCGGTGCGCTCCGCGAGCGCCGCGCCGGACTCACCCTGGTTGCCGTCAGCGGCCTGCGCCACGCTCCGGATTATCCGGCCTCGGCGCGGCCCGGCGCTATCCGAGCGACGATCGCGCGGCCTCCTCGTCGTAGAACTCGCGATAGCGGCTGATCTTGCCGTCGCGGAACGTGAGGACGACGTAGATCGTGGCCTCGGTCGAGGCACCGCTGCCGTGCCCCTCGCCGTACTCGTGGACAACGACGAGGACTTTCTCGCCGTGGTCCTCGAAGCGCTGCGGCTCGACGCGATACTCGCCCCACTGCTCGAGCCAGCGCTCGAACGACTCGCGGATCCCGTCGTGCCCCCGGTAGGTCGTCGAGTCGACGCGCTCGGGAGCCTCGACCCACTCCGCGTCGGGGTGAATCAACGCCGGGATCGCCTCGGGGAGCGCGGCGAGGATCGCCTCCTTGCTCGTCCCGGCGCCGCCCTCGAAGATGGCGCGCGCGATCGCGAGGTTCTCCTCAGACATGACTCGCGGGCTTCATCGGTCGGTGAGCGATCCTACGTCGCTGACTCGCGCCCCGCCTACGTCCTCTAACGTATCCGGCCTTGGGTAGGCGGCTCGTACTTGTGCTCCTGGGGGGGCTCGCGGCGGCGGCGTTGATGGCGCCCGGCGGCGCCCATGCCGACATGTGCGTCGGACAGGGCGACTCGATCACGGCCGCGAACATCGACCAGTCCGAGCGCAGCTCGCTCTGCCTGCTCAACAACTACAGGGTCGACAACGGCCTGGCTCCGCTCCCCGAGGATGCGTCCCTGCACTCCGCGGCGCGCGCCTACAGCGAGGACATGGCCAACCGCAACTACTTCAACCACTTCGGCGGGCCCGGCTGCGACACGGTCTTCATCCCCGGTAATTGCTCCACGCCGACGGATCGCGGACAGGCCGCGGGCTACCCCGGCGGGGTCGGCGAGAACATCGCCTACGACAGCCTCGGGAGCCCCGCGAGCTTTTTCGACCTGTGGCGCAACAGCCCGGGCCACAACGCGAACATGCTCGATCCCGATTACAAGGCCGTGGGCATCGGGCTCGCGCCGGGCCTTCCCCAGGGCTCAGGCACCGGCGGCGCGACGGCGACGCAGGACTTCGGGACGACCGCCACCGGCGGGACCTATATCGGGCTCGACATGCTCGTGACCGACGCCTGCGTGGCCGCCGAGGCGGCCGCCGACCCGCTCGCACAGACCGTCGCCGACCTCCAGGCGAAGATCAAGAAGGCGAAGAAGAAGCACAACCGCAAGAAGGTCAAGAAGCTGAAGCAGAAGCTCAAGGACGCCGAGGCGCAGCTCGCCGACGCCCAAGCTAAGGTCGACGCCGAGTGCCACCCCACTCACTTCTAACCCGATGAGCCGGCGCCTCGCAGTCGCAGCGCTGGCGGGCCTCGTGCTGGCGGTGGCCTGTACTCCGGCCCAGGCCGTGAAGATCAACAAGTTGGGCGACGCCGCGGTCGAGCTTGCGCTGAAGCGCGTCGTAAAACAGCAACTCGGCCCCCCCGGCGCGATCGCCATCATCCAGCGTGGATCGAAGCGCAGCGTGATCAAGGCCGGATTCGGCAACCTGATGCCGACCGAGCGGCCTCATCCATCCGACCACATGCGCATCGCGAGCGTCGCGAAGGCGTTCAGCGGCGCCGTCGCGCTGTCGCTCGTCTCTGAGGGGCGCCTCACCCTCGACACGACGGTCACCGATCGGCTGCCCGACCTGCCAAGCGCCTGGAGCGCTGTGACCCTGCGCGACCTGCTCAACCACACCAGCGGCATCCCGAGCTACACCAACGATCCGGAGTTCCTCGCGTTCATCAGCGCCAACCCGCAGGCCTACGTGGCGCCGCGCGAGCTGCTCGACTACGTCACCGACGAGCCGCTTCACTTCACGCCGGGCACCGCCTACGAGTACTCGAACTCCGACAACATCGTCATCGGGCTGATGGCGGAGGCGGCGACCGGGATGTCGTACGAGACCCTGCTTGCGACCCATGTCTTCGCCCCGCTGGGCATGAACGACACGACCCTGCCCTCGGATTCCGCACTGCCTGAGCCCTTCATCCACGGCTATGACGTCCTCACCGACGAGCCCCCGGTAGACGTCAGCCACGTCTTTGGCATGTCGGTGGTTTGGGCCTCGGGGGGCATCCAGTCCACCCCCGCCGATCTCAACCGATTCGTGCGCGGCTACGTCGGAGGCAGGCTGTTCGACAAGGAGGAGCGGGGCGCCCAGTTCCAGTTCCTCGACGGCGGCAGCTCCGAGCCGCCCGGCCCCGGCAACAACGCCGCCGGGCTGGCGCTGTTTCGCTATCGCACGGGCTGCGGCACCGTCTTCGGCCACACCGGCAACATCCCCGGCTACACCCAGTTCGCCGCGGCCACTCGCGACGGCCACCGTTCGGTCACCGTCTCGGTCAACGAGCAGCTCAGCCCCAACGCCGGCGACCCGACGGTCTTTCAGGCACTCCAGAAGGCGGAGCGGCGCGCCGTCTGCGCTGCGCTCACGCGCTGAGCCGACCGCGCCCCCGCACCGATAGCCTTCCGCGCCGTGGCGGAGGTTCGCCCCCTGCGGGCGCTGCACTACAACCTGGGCGCGGTGCCCTCGCTGGGCGCCGTCACGGCCCCGCCGTATGACGTGATCGACCCCGAGCTGCGGGGCGAGCTGCTCGCCCGCTCGCCCTTCAACGTCGTCGAGATCGACCTGCCCGAGGCACCGGGCGGCGGTGACCGTTACGAGCATGCCGACGAGACGCTCGAAGCCTGGACGCTCGAGGGGGTCCTCACCGCGGACCGCGCGCCCGCGATCTGGCCGCTGGGCCAGGAGTACAGCGCCCCCGGCGGGGGGACGCGTACCCGCCACGGGATCCTCGCCCGAGTCCGGATCGAGGACTACGGCGCCGGCCGGGTTCGGCCCCACGAGCGCACCCAGCCCGGCCCCAAGGAGGACCGCCTGCGCCTCACGCGCGCCACGCGCCACAACCTCTCGCCGATCTTCTCGCTGCACCCCGGCGATGCCTGGAGCCACGTCGCGCCGGCGCTCGGGGACCCCTGGGGCGAGGTCACCGACCCCGACGGGACGCTCCACCGGGTGTGGCGGGTCGGCGACCCCGAGGTCCATGAAGCGGTGGCGGCGGCGCTCGCCGGTGCGGAGCTGCTGATCGCCGACGGTCACCATCGCTACGAGACGGCGCGCACCTACGCCGGCAGCATCGAGGGCGACGGACCCCACCGCTACACGCTGATGTACCTGGTCTCCCTGGACGACCCCGGGCTCACCGTATTCCCCACCCACCGGCTGCTGAGCGGGCTCGACGCCGGGCGCCAGGAGGCCCTGGCCACGGGACTGCGGAGCTTGTTCGAGCTCGAGGAGGTCCCGATAGAGCGGCTCGACCCCGGCGGCGAGCAGGGCGTCGGCGTCTTCGGCTACGTCGACTCGCACTTCAAGCGCGGCTTTCGGCTGCGGCTTCGCGACACGGGCGAGCTCGACGCCGCGCTCGCCTCGAGGTCGGAGGCCTACCGCAGGCTCGACGCGGCGATCCTCGAGGCTCTCGTCCTCGAGGGCATGCTGGGGCTGAGCGAGGAGGACATCGCGGCGAAGCGCGGCATCGCCTACGCGAGCAGCGCCGGCGATGCGTGGGCGACGGTCGATTCGGGGCGCGCCGACTGCGCGTTCCTGCTGCGCCCCACGCCCGTCGAGCAGGTCCGCGAGGTCGCGGCGGCCGGCGAGACGATGCCGCCGAAGTCGACCTACTTCTTCCCCAAGGTCCTCACGGGGCTCGTCTTCAACCCGCTGAGCTGACCACTGGCCCCCGCCGGCCTTCTGAGAAGATCACGGCGATGAGCGACGCCGGAGGCGGGGACATCAAGGAGGAGTCCAAGAGCGAGCGCATCAACCGCGAGCTGATCGAGCTGCTCAACGAGCTTCGCGTCGCGCTGCCCGGCGTCCAGGTCCTGTTCGCGTTCCTGCTCACCGTGCCCTTCGCCCAGGGCTTTACCTCGACCACCTCGTTCCAACGCGACCTCTTCTTCGCCGTCCTCTCCTGCACCGCCCTCTCGGCCGCGCTGCTGATCGCCCCCTCGGCCTGGCACCGGCTTCACTTTCGCCAGAAGGACAAGGAGCATCTGATACTGACGTCGAACCGGCTCGCGATCGCGGGGCTCGGGTTCCTCGCGCTGGCGATGATCGGCGCCGTGATGCTGATCGCCGACGTGGTCTTCAGCACCACGATGACGGTGGTCTCGGGAATCGTCGCCAGCGTGGTCTTCGGCGCGCTGTGGGCGGGTCTTCCGATCGCGCGCCGCGCCCGCACCGCTGACGAGTCATGACGCGGATCTACACCAAGAAGGGCGACGACGGCACGACCTCGCTCTGGTACGGCGGCCGGGTGCCGAAGTCGAACGCGCGCACCGAGGCCTACGGGGCGCTCGACGAGGCAGGGTCGGCGCTCGGAATCGCCCGCTCTCTGTGCGGGCCCGGCGACGCCGACGTGGCGCGCGACATCCTGCGCGTCCAGCGCGAGCTGTTCGTGGCGGGCGCCGAGCTCGCCACAGCACCCGAGGCCGGCGACCGGCTCGAGGACGAGGTGAGCCGCATAACCGACGCGATGGTGGACGCTCTCGACTCCGAGATCGACCGCTACATGGACCAGGTCTCGCTACCGCCCAAGTTCGTCATCCCGGGGGGGACGCAGCTTTCGGCGCAACTCGACCTCGCCCGCGCCGTGCTGCGCCGGGCCGAGCGGCGCGCCGTGGCGCTGCGCGACGAGCAGGGGCTCGCCTCCGAGGCGGTGCTGCGCTACCTGAATCGCGCCTCCGACCTCATCTACGCGATGGCGAGGTTCGCGGACGTCGATGACCCCGAGCTGTTCGAGGGCCGCGACAAGGGGACGGAGTGAGGGCCACGGCACGTCGCACCGAGGGGCTCGCCCATCGCGTCGAGGTCGACGGCCACGAGCTCACCGTCGACGAGCCGACCGATGTCGGCGGGACGAACACCGGCCCCTCCCCCACCCGGCTTCTGACATCCAGCCTCGCCGCCTGCACCGCGATCACGATCGTGATGTACGCGGATCGCAAGGGCTGGGACGTCGGCGGGATCGAGGTCAGCGCGCAGTTCGAGCAGCCGCCCCGCGGTGAGCCCGCCCGCTTCGAGGTCACCGTCAAGCTGCCCGCCTCGCTCGGCGAGGATCAGGTCGAGCGCCTCAAGGTGATCGCGGGCAAGTGCCCCGTCCACCGCACGCTGATCGGCGAGGTCGAGATCACCGACCGCGTCGAGCTCGCCCAGTGAGCGGCTAGTTGGACCTCGGCCTGGCAGGCAAGGCGTGCGCCGTGACGGGCGCGAGCCGCGGGATCGGGCGGGAGGTGGCGCGCCAGCTCTGCGCCGAGGGCGCTCCCGTGCTCCTGATCGCCCGCTCGGCCGACGAGCTCGAGCGCGCCGCGGAAGAGTGCGCACGGGCAGGTGGCGAGGCGGCGACGCTACAGCTCGACGTCACCGCTCCCGACGCCGGAGAGCGCATCGTCGCCGAGGCCGAGCGCCGCTACGGTGCCCTCGACGTGTTGGTCAACAACGCCGGGACGGCCCGCTGGCGGGACATGTACGAGGTCCCCGACGAGGACTGGCAGGCGGCGTGGGACGTCAACGTGATGGCGCCGCTGCGCGCGATGCGCGCCGCGATCCCGGCCATGACCGAGCGCGGCTGGGGGCGCGTCGTCAACGTCTCCAGCACGGCCGGCAAGCGGCCGTCGGCGAACATGGCCGAATACTCGGTCGCCAAGGCCGCCGAGCTGTCGCTGTCGCGGCTGTTCGCCGACCGCCACGCGCGCGACGGCGTGCTCGTCAACGCGGTCTGCCCGGGGCCGACGAAGTCCGAGCTGTGGATGAACGAGGGGGGCCTGCTCGACCAGTCGCAGGCGCTGGCGGGGCATGACAGCCGCGGCGACGCGCTCGATGCCGCCGGCGCGAAGCGCCCGATCGGCCGCCTCGCCGAGGTCGAGGAGATCGCGGCGGCAATCGTCTTCCTTTGCTCTGAGCGCGCCTCCTACGTGGCGGGCGCCGCCTGGAGCGTCGACGGCGGCACCGTCCAGGTCATCATCTAGCGCCCCCCAATGCTTCTTGTGGGGCGTTCTGGCGCCAGCTCGCGAGTGTCGTTCGCTCCCGAGCTCGGGGGGAGCTGTCCTGCCCCGGGCTCGCTATGGGAGCCCTATCCAGGACGGCACCCAACTTGTCCCCATCAGAATGCCCCGTGAGATGCGAGAGGGGGGCGGTCGTTGCTTCCTCGATCAGATCACGCCCCTGGCGCCCCGGCACCCAGCAGCTCGTCGGAGGTGGCGATGCGAGCGCCGGCCGCCTTCATGTCGGTTAGCGCCCGCTCCGAATCGCCCGGCTGGACGTCGACGCCGCGGATCGCGTCCTCGACGACCGTGACGTCGAAGCCCTCGCGGCACGCATCGATCGCCGACGCCCGCACGCAGTAGTCGGTCGCCAGCCCGCACACCGCCACCCGATCCACACCCCGCGCTCGCAGGATCTCGGCGAGGTCGGACTTCTCGAAGCCGGAGTAGCCCTCGTCGTCGCGCTCGCGCCCGACGTCGACGACCGCGTCGACGTCGATCGCCTCCATGGCGGGATGAAACTCGGCCCCGGGGGTTCCCTGCACGCAGTGGACCGGCCACGGGCCGCCCTCGGTCTCGAACGAGGCGTGATCGGGCGGGTGCCAGTCCCGCGTCGCGACGACGTGCTCGTAGCGCCCGGCGAGGCGCTTCACGGGCCCCGCGATGTCGTCCCCCTCGGGGACCGCCAGGGCACCGCCGGCGGTGAAGTCGTTCTGGAAGTCGATGATCAGAAGCGCTTCGGCCACGCTCGCCGTCCCTTCCGAGATGGGCTGGTTGAATCAAGCATAGACCCGTGAATGACTCTTTCGATGACCTGCGCGCCGCCCTTCTGGCTCCTGATGATGCCGCCGCGATGGATGCCCACGGCGGCGCCGACGCCGCCGTCCTGGTGCCGCTGTTCGGCGAATCCCGGCGCCGCGGCCTGGTGTTCACCGAGCGCCGCCCCGACCTGCGCCGCCACGCGGGCGAGATCTCCTTTCCGGGCGGCCGTCCCGACAGCCCCGACGAGGGCATGCTCCAGACGGCGCTGCGCGAGTCCGAGGAGGAGATCGGACTCGACCCTGAGGCGGTCGACGTGCTGGGCGCACTGCCGCCCGTGTCGACGATCGTCACTGGCTACAAGGTCCACCCGTTCGTCGGGCTGATCCCGGAGGGGCTCGACTTCAAGCCCAACCCCACCGAGGTTGCCGCGATGCTGATGTTCACTCTCGACGAGCTGCGCGCGGGGTTCGCGATGCGG
>DASPWW010000049.1:0-3772 GCA_035637595.1 Solirubrobacterales bacterium
AATAGGTAAGGAGCACGCGTGGGTGCAACCGCGGTAAGGGTTGATCGTGAAGCGGAACGGCATCCTCGATCGCTTCGGGACCGAATTGATCCCGGAGCGCGCCTGGACCTCGTAAAAACGAACCCCAAGCGCCTCAGGCGCGTCGAACGTGCGAACCACTGCGTCACCCAGTCCGGGCAGCAGGCCCTGCGTGCTGGCTCCTCTCTCCAGGTTCTCCCATCGCATACGAACCTATGTTCGCATACCGACCGGACGCCCGACGAGCCTAATGCGCGATTTGGTAGCCCGTCGACTACCAAATGCCGCCGGAGCGGGGATCGGCTCTGCGGCCAGACTGGCTATTCGCCGCTGCCCTGGCGTGCGGTGCGGCGGCGCTCCTGGGCGAGCGCGCGGTCGTAATTCGCGCGCAGCAGCTCGAGAACCGTCCCCTCCCCCGCCTCGTCCTGCATCGTGACCGTTACCCAGCCCGAATCCGGCAGCACGTGATGAGGACGAGCCCGGCCGTCGGCGATCAGCTCCTGCTTGACGCCCTTGCCGGCCGGGAGGTCGGCGAAGCGATCGCCGTGCAGGTGGCCGAGCTCACGGCGCCCGTAGCGAAACTCGATCCCGCCGAAGCGGTGGGCCCCCACATCGACGCCGGGCCATGAGGAGACCTCCGCCTCGATGCGCTCAGCCGGACCCGTCATCGCCCGTGTCCAGCTCGGCGGGGACGACCTCAAGCTCGATGGTCTCGCCCGAGCGCCACACCGACGCGGGCGTGGGGCGGTCGATCAGCTCGGCGACCATCATCCGCTGGAGGTCGGCCGCGCTCTCCACCGCGCGGGCGTCGAGGCCGAGGATCAGGTCTCCCTCGCGCACGCCGGCGCGGGCCGCGGGGCTTCCCGGGATGACCTCGACCACCTCGACGCCGGCCTCGGCGCCGAAGAGGCCTCTGGCGCGCGGTGGCAGCGGCCGCGGGCCGCCGGCGATGCCGAGGTAGGCGCGGCGCACGCGGCCGTCGCTTATCAGCGACCCGATGATCCGCCGCGTGGCGGCGTTGATCGGCACAGCGAGGCCCAGGCCGATGCCGGCGACGGCCGTGTTGACCCCGACGACGCGTCCGTTCCCGTCGGCCAGCGCGCCGCCCGAGTTGCCCGGGTTCAGCGCCGCGTCCGTCTGGATGACGTTGTCGATGATCCGAGCCCCGCCGCGGGTTCGCGCGGGAAGCGCCCGCCCGAGCGCCGAGACGACGCCGGCGGTTACCGACCCCTCGAAGCCATGCGGGTTGCCGATCGCGACGACGAGCTGGCCGACGCGCAGCCCGTCGGCGTCGCCGAGCTCCGCCGGCGTCAGGTCGCCGTCGTCGGTCCGCACGACGGCGAGGTCCGACAGCGGGTCGCGCCCGACGACGCTGAAGCGCAGCTCGCGCCCGTCGGTGAACGCGGCCCGACCCGTGCCGCGCGGGCCCGACACCACGTGGGCGTTCGTGAGGATGAAGCCGTCGTGCGTGAGGACCACGCCGCTGCCCGTGCCCGCCGGAACGCGGCCGCGGCGCGTGCGGCGTTGGACGCGCAGGCTTGCGACGGTCGATGCGAGACGCTCGGCGACACCGGTGACCGTGCGCGAGTAGGCGTCGAGGGCCTCATCACTCGGATCGCGTGACGGCTCCTCGGACGTCACGACGTCGTCGCTGCGGGGCGTCGTGGTCTCGAGGCCGCTCATGCCGTGCTCCCGAGCTCGACCTGCAGCTGGTGCTCGTCGGTACCGCGGAGGACGGTCAGCTCCAACGCCCCGTTCGAGGACTCGTCGAGCGCGCGATGCAGGGAGTCGATGCCGTCGACCTGGACGCCGCCCGCCGCGACGATCAGATCACCCTGGGAGATGCCGGCGCGCTCCGCGGCGCTGCCGTCCTCGACGCCACGGACCAGGAGCCCGTCGCGCTCCGGCAGGCCGACCGCCTGCCGCATGCGGCGCGCGACGCGGGGCGGTGCAACCGCGACGCCCAGGAAGGGCCGGTCCGGCTGCTCGCCGCGAGCCAGCTGCTCGACCGTCTCGCGCAGTCCGCCGGCGGCGCCGAGCGCGATGATCAGCCCGCCCTCGAGGCGCAGCGCGTTGATTCCGAGCAGCGTCCCTTGCGGGTCGAGCAGGGGGCCGCCCGACGAGCCGCGCGGCAGCGGCGCGGTGTGCTCGATCGCGCCCGAGATGCGGCGGCCCCGCGGCCCGCGCACGCTGCGCGGCTCCGCGGCGACGAACCCGAGCGTCGCCCGCAGGCCGCGGCCCCCCGGGTTGCCGAGCGCGATCACCGGCGCGCCGATTCCGGGCGCGGCCTCGTCGGCGGCCCAGGCGAGCGGCTCGACGTCGCCCGTCGGCGCCGCGAGCACCGCGACGTCGAGCTCGCGGTCGGCGGAGACGAGCTCGCCGATCTCGCGGCGGTCGTCGGCAAAGCTGATCGTCGCGCCCTCGGGGCCGACGCGGTGGGCGCTGGTCAGGACCCTGTCGGGTCCGATCACGGTGCCCGACCCGACGCGCCACCCCCGTCCGACCCCCACCACGGCAGGGCCCTTCTCGGGGGCGAGGCGCCCGATCAGCGACTGGACCTCATCGATGCTCATCCGAGACTCCTATCCGAACCCTTGATTGTTACTTGCAAATCGCAAGTCGCTAGCCTAGCATGTGCGTTGATCGTGCCCGAGCAGGCGACAACCGAGACCCCATCCGCCCCGGAGACGATCGCGTCATCCGCCCTCGCCGCTGCCCTGAGCTCGGTCGGCGACCGCTGGACGCTGCTGATCGTCGCGGCTCTGCTCGACCACCCGAGCCGCTTCGGCGACCTCCAGCATGAGCTTGCGGGGATCGCGCCGAACGTGCTCAGCGGGCGGCTTCAGAAGCTCGAGCGGCAGGGCCTCGTCCTCGCCCAGCCCTACTCGCAGCGCCCGCCCCGGTTCGTCTACGAGCTGACGGACTCGGGACGCGCCCTCGCCGGCCCCCTCCGACTGCTCGCCGACTGGGGCGCCCGCAACGCCGGCGGCGCCGAGCCGCCCGTCCACGCCGCGTGCGGCAGCCCGCTCGAGGCGACCTGGTACTGCCCCACCTGCCAGGAGCCGGTCGCCGACGACGAGGCCGGCGATATGCACTTCGCCTGACCCAGGCGAGCTCGGCCAGGTCAGGCGAGCTCGGCCAGGTCGTCCTCGGTCAGCCGCAGCTCCGCGGCGGCCACGTTCTCCTCCAGGTGGCCCACCGAGGACGTCCCGGGGATCGGCAGCATCGCCGGCGAGCGCTGGAGCAGCCACGCCAGCGCCACCTGGAAGGGCGTCGCCCCGCGCTCCTTCGCCACCTGGCGCAGCGCATCGTCGTCGCCCGCGTCCCCGGCGCCGAGCGGAAACCAGGGAATGAACGCGAGCTCTCTCTTCTCGCATACGTCGACGATCGGGTCCGAGTAGCGGTCGCGCAGGCTGTAGCGGTTCTGGACCGAGGCGATCGGAACGATCTCGAGCGCACTGTGGAGCTCGTCGAAGTCCACGTTGCAGACCCCCACGAGGCGCACCTTGCCCTCGTCGCGCAGCTCCGCGAGCGCCCCCACCGACTCCTCGAGCGGCACGTTTGGGTCGACCGCGTGGAGCTGGTAGAGGTCAATACGCTCGACCCGCAGGCGGCGAAGACTCGCCTCGCAGGCTTCGCGCAGGTGCTCGGGGCGGCAATCGCGCTCCCAGTCCCCGAGGCCGGTGCGCAGCAGGCCGCCCTTGGTGGCGACAACCAGGTCGTCCGGATAGGGATGCAGCGCCTCGGCGATCAG
>DASPWW010000050.1:0-45090 GCA_035637595.1 Solirubrobacterales bacterium
GATCGCAGGAGGGACAACCACCACGGTTGTCAAACTGGAAACGAGGGAAGAAGACCAACCACCAACGGACTGAGCCAGACGAAGTGTTCGAGAGATTCACAGAGCGCGCCCGCCAGGTCGTCGTCCTCGCACAGGAGGAGGCCCGGACGCTCAAGCACAACTACATCGGGACGGAGCACATCCTGCTCGGGCTGCTGCGCGAGGAGGAGGGGCTCGCCGCGCGCGTGCTCGAGTCGCTCGACATCACCGTGGAGCGGGTCCGCGCCCAGGTCGTGCGGATCGTCGGCTCGGGCGAGGAGGTCACCTCGGGTCAGATCCCGTTCACCCCGCGTGCCAAGAAGGTGCTCGAGCTGGCGCTGCGCGAGGCGCTGTCGCTGGGCCACAACTACATCGGCACCGAGCACATCCTGCTCGGCCTGGTGCGCGAGAACGAGGGCGTCGCGGCGCGCATCCTGCTCGACTTCGACGCCGACTCGGACAAGATCCGCAACGAGGTCATCCGGATGCTGTCGGGCCCGGGCGGCCGCCGCCAGGGCGCAGCCGCCGGGGCCCCCGGCGAGGGCAAGAAGTCGTCGAAGCTGCTCGACCAGTTCGGGCGCAACCTGACGAAGCTCGCCGCCGAGTCGAAGCTAGACCCCGTGATAGGCCGCGAGACGGAGATCGAGCGGATCATGCAGATCCTGTCGCGGCGGACCAAGAACAACCCCGTGCTGCTCGGCGAGCCGGGGGTCGGCAAGACGGCGATCGTCGAGGGCCTCGCTTCGAGGATCACCAAGGGCGAGGTTCCCGAGCTGCTCAAGGGCAAGCAGATCTACACGCTCGACCTCGCTGCGCTGGTCGCGGGCTCGAAGTACCGCGGCGAGTTCGAGGAGCGGCTCAAGAAGGTGATGAAGGAGATCACCCAGCGCGGCGACATCGTGCTGTTCATCGACGAGCTTCACAACCTGGTCGGCGCGGGCGCGGCAGAGGGCGCGATCGACGCCGCCTCGATCCTCAAGCCCGCGCTGGCGCGCGGCGAGCTTCAGACGATCGGCGCGACGACGCTCGACGAGTACCGCAAGTACCTCGAGCGCGACTCGGCGCTCGAGCGGCGCTTCCAGCAGATCAAGGTCGACCAGCCGTCGATCCCCGACACCGTGGCGATCCTGGAGGGCCTGCGCGAGCGCTACGAGCAGCACCACCGCGTCCAGATAACCGACGAGGCGCTCGAGGGCGCCGCGGAGCTCGCCGACCGCTACATCTCCGACCGCTTCCTGCCCGACAAGGCGATCGACCTGATCGACGAGGCCGCGTCGCGGATGCGGATCAAGTCGATGTCGCAACCGCCCGTCTACCGCGAGCTCGAGGAGGACATCGAGGAGACGCGGCGCGCCAAGGAGGCCGCGATCGAGGCGCAGGAGTTCGAGAAGGCCGCGAACCTGCGCGACAAGGAGCGCCAGCTCACCAACAAGAAGCGCGAGCTCGAGGACGAGTGGAGCTCGGGCGAGGGCGGCGAGCGCCCGGTCGTCGGCGAGGAGGAGATCGCCGACATCGTCTCGATGTGGACCGGCATCCCGGTCTTCAAGCTGACCGAGGCCGAGTCCAAGAAGCTCGTGCGCATGGAGGACGAGCTGCACAAGCGCGTGATCGGCCAGCACGTCGCGATCACCGCGGTCTCGAAGGCGATCCGGCGCTCGCGCGCCGGGATCAAGGACCCAAAGCGCCCGGCCGGCTCGTTCATCTTCCTCGGCCCCTCGGGGGTCGGCAAGACCGAGCTCGCCCGCACGCTGGCGGAGTTCCTGTTCGGCGACGAGGACGCGATGGTCCGCATCGACATGTCTGAGTACATGGAGAAGCACTCGGTGTCGCGGCTCGTCGGGTCGCCGCCCGGCTACGTCGGCTACGACGAGGGCGGCCAGCTCACCGAGGCCGTGCGCCGCAAGCCGTACTCGGTGCTGCTGCTCGACGAGATCGAGAAGGCCCACCCCGACGTCTTCAACATCCTGCTTCAGATCCTCGAGGACGGACGGCTCACCGACGCCCAGGGGCGGACGGTGGACTTCCGCAACTCGATCGTGATCATGACCTCGAACATCGGGGCCAAGGACATCGCCCGCAACACGCCGCTCGGGTTCTCGGTCGCGGACGAGACCGGGATGACCTACGAGGAGATGAAGGACCGGATCATGGGCGACCTCAAGAAGGTCTTCCGGCCCGAGTTCCTCAACCGGATCGACGAGGTCATCGTCTTCCACAAGCTGACCAAGGAAGAGATCAAGGAGATCATCGACCTGATGATCGGCCGGGTGCGCGCCCAGGTCGCCGAGCACGAGCTCCAGCTCGAGCTCGACGACGGCGCCAAGGAGCTGCTGGTCGACAAGGGCTGGGATCCCGCGATGGGCGCCCGTCCCCTGCGGCGCGCGATCCAGCGCTACATCGAGGACCCGCTCGCCGACGAGGTGCTCAAGCAGGGCGAGATGACGTCCGGCACGACGGTGCTCGTCGAGCGCGACCCCGACGGGGACGGCGACGAGCGTCCGCTGAAGCTCAAGCTCGTCAAGCCGCGCAAGAAGCCGGCGAAGAAGAAGCCCGAGCCCGTGGGCGTCGGCGCCAAGAAGAGCGACGACGAGCCGGGCGGCGGCGACGAGCCCGACGCAGAGACGCCGCCGGACCCCGAAGCTGACGCGGCGTAGCCGACTCGCTGCGGCGATCGGGGCGCTCGCCGCCCTGGCGCTCGTCCCTGCGCAGGCGGCCGCGGCGGCTCCGACCGACCCGCAGGCCGGCCAGCAGCAACCGCTTCAGATCATGCGCGTGGCCGAGGCGCTCGACCGGCTGGCGCGCCCGCTCGTCGACGTGCCGGTGCTCGTCGACGACACGGGACTCGACCTCGACCACCCCGACATCGCACCGCGCCTGATCGCGCCGGCGCCCGGCTCCGACCTGATCGGCGATCCGCCCCCGTGCATGAAGGCGCCGGGCATGGAGGTGCCCGACTCCGACCCGAGCGACCCGGCGGGGTGCTCGGGGCACGGGACCGCGGTCGCGGGGATCCTCGGCGCCGCCTGGAACAACGGGGTCGGGGGCGCCGGCGTGGCCCCCAACGCCCTGTTCATCCCGATCCGCTACTGCTGGGACGACGACACCTGCTACCAGTACAACGACGCCGCGGCGTTCGATCGGGCGATCAGCAGCGGTGCGCG
This sequence comes from Solirubrobacterales bacterium, assembly GCA_035637595.1. Lineage (GTDB taxonomy): Bacteria > Actinomycetota > Thermoleophilia > Solirubrobacterales > 70-9 > DASPWW01. The sequence goes on from DASPWW010000050.1 coordinate 3,180, forward strand.
CGTGGTCAGCATGAGTTGGCTGATCGGCGCCTCCGTGGAGCAGGGCTTCAGGGATGCGATCGCCGGCCACCCGAACACCCTGTTCGTGGCGATTCCATCGGGCAACGGCGGTGCCACCGATGCCGACCCCGACGCGGCCAACAGGCAGCCGTGCGCGCTCGATCTCCCGAACGTCCTCTGCGTCAGCACGAGCAGCCCCACGGACGGACTCGACTGCGGCGATTACGGGGCAACGCTGGTCGACGTCGCGGTCCCGACCCAGAACTCGGTGACGACCGTCAACGGCGGGGGGTTCGGCCCCACCGGATGCGCGACGAGCTACGCGGCCCCGACGGCTGCCGGGCTGGCGACGATCCTCTTCGGCCTCGTGCCGGAGGCGGCCGCGGCCGACGTCAAGCAGGCGATCATCGCGGGTGCACGACCGGTGCCCGACTGGCAGGGCAAGTCGGTCTCGGGCGGCATCGCCGACGCCGTGGGCGCCGTCGATCACCTCCAGGCCCAGTTCGGCCTCTCCCCGCCGGGCGGCGGCCAGCAGTGCTTCGGCGAGCCGGCGACGATGGTAGGGACGGAGGGCGCGGACACCCTGCGGGCGACGAACGGCCCGGACGTGGTGGTGTCGCTGGGGGGCGACGACGTGGTCCGCGGCCTGCGCGGCAACGATCTGGCGTGTGGCGGTGACGGGGCGGACAAGGTCGTCGCCGGCTCGGGCAAGGACAAGGCCGACGGCGGCCCCGGCAGGGACAAGCTCATAGGAGGCAAGGGCAACGACCGCCTGGTCGGGGGAGACGACAAGGACAAGTGCATCGGCGGTTCCGGGCACGACCATGCGAACGGCTGCGAGCGCTCTCCCGGCGTGCCGTGATCGGGTTGGGGTAAGGTCCGCGCCTTCTGGTCGGCGGTGGCGGGGGATAGCAAACGCGATGCTCTGCGCAACATGCGAGATCGGGAGGGTTTGGTGATGAGATGGCCGAGGTGATCGACAAGCGGCGCTGGACGGCGAGCCTGGCGGTGGTCGCCGCCACACTCTGCGCGCTCTTGTGCGCGAGCGGCGCCGTGGCGGCCCGGGCCGATGGCGTCGAGGTCGCCCCCGGCGTCTTCCTCAGCGACCCTTCCGACGTCCAGGCATCCGGCGGCGTCTCGAAGCAGGCGCGCCAATCGCTGCGCTCCGATGCCTCGCCGCGCGTCGTCGGCGGCAGCCCGGCGACGATCGCCGACTACCCGTGGCAGGCGGCTATAACGCTGAACCCGACGATGTTCTCCGGCAGCGCACTCCAGCGCCAGTTCTGTGGCGGCTCGCTGGTCGCGCCGACCCTCGTGATCACCGCCGCGCACTGCATGTTCGACTTCGACCACAACACCTTCACGAACGCCACCCGGTACGCGGCGGTCACGGGGCGCACGCAGCTCTCGTCCTCCGAAGGGGAGGAGATCCCGTTCGCGAGCTACCAGTTCTTCACGGACGGAAGCGGCAATCCCCTATTCAACCCCGTCACCAACGACTGGGACGTCGTCCTCGTCCATCTGTCGGCACCGTCGACGGCGACGCCGATCCTGCTCGCCGGGCCCGACGAGGCCGCGACGTGGGAGCGCGGCCGCGACGCATACGTGAGCGGCTGGGGCTCGCTGTCGGAGGGCGGCGGCCGCAGCGACATCCTCCAGGCCGCCCTGATCGCGATCATCGGCGACACGACCTGCGCATCGCCGGGCGTCTACGGTGGCCTGGTCCACGCCGCGCTGATGGTCTGCGCAGGGCGCCTCGCCGGCGGCACCGACACCTGCCAGGGCGATAGCGGGGGACCGCTGGTCGTCCCCCTGCTGGGCGGCGGCTTCCGTCTCGTCGGCGACACGAGCTTCGGTAACGGGTGCGCGCGCGCCTTCCAGCCCGGCGTCTACGGCCGCATCGCGGATGACCCGATGCGCACCGCGCTCGCGAATGCAGCCCAAGCAACCGCCGGCGCGAACATCGTGGGCTCGGGCGGTCAGCCCGCCCCGCAGACGGCGCCGGAAACGCAGTTCGTCGACGGACCGCCGAAGAAGACGTCGAAGAAGAGGGTCCACTTCGAGTTCCTGTCGAGCAAGGACGGCTCGACCTTCACCTGCCAGCTCGACAACAAGGCGCCCGTAGCTTGCAACTCGCCGCAGAGCTTCAAGGCCAAGAGCAACGGCAAGCACCGCCTCCGGGTCACCGCCACGATCTTCGACGTCACCGAGCCCGCGCCGGCTGAGTACAAGTGGAAGAAGACGAAGAAGGGCAGCGGAGGGGGCGGCGGTCATCACGGCGGTGGCGGCGGTGGCGGCGGTGGCGGTGGCGGCGGCGGGGGCAACGTTCCCCAGCCGATCTAGTCGCGTTGTCCTCCCCGAGACGAACGCGCGGCGGCGCGACCGTCGTTGCCGTCCTCGTCGCGCTCGCGCTCCCGGGACCGGCAGCCGCGCGCGACTCGGTGCCGCAGCACGGCCACGCGGTTGCCGCCAAGCGCGTGGCCACGGGCGCCAAGCGGGTCACCGCCTACTGGACTCCCGCCCGCATGGCCCATGCGACCCCGCTGACGGTCGAGCCGCCGAGCACCGAGGCCGGCTCCGCGGGCGCCTCGGCTCGCAGCTCGACGCAGCCCCAGGGCGAGCCGATCGTGGTCCCGCCCAGCGCGCCGGCCGGCTGGCAGCCTCAGACGACTTCGCCCCCACCCGCTGGCATCAGGCAGCGGCCGCCGGACCAGGGAGGCGGTGAGGCTCCCCCGATCGCGTATACGAGCGTCGAGCTGACCGACACGACCTCGTATCCCGACCGGACCCACGGGATCGTCTTCTTCACGCTCGGGAAGTTCGACTATTCGTGCTCCGGAACCGCGGTCACGAGCGTCAACCAAAGCGTCGTGATGACCGCGGGCCACTGCGTGCACGAAGGCGGCAGGCACCTCCCCTGGGCGAAGAACTTCATCTTCGTCCCCGGCTATCAGGACATGTTCGAGCCGTTCGGCGCCTGGGCCGCGCGGCAGCTGTTCACGACAAAGAGCTGGCGAAAGAAGGCCCGCTTCTCAGGCGACATCGGAGCCGCCGCGATGAACCCGAACTCCTTCGGGCAGACGGTCGAGGCCGCCGTCGGGGCGCGCGGGATCGCGTTCAACCTGCCGCGCGAGCAGACATACCGTTCCTACGGCTACCCGGTCACCCCCCAGCCCAAGTTCGACGGCGAGAGCCTGTGGGCGTGCGACTCGCAGTTCGGCTACACCGATCCCTTCCCCGAGCCCAAGGGCCCGCCGCAGTCGGCGATCGGCTGCGACATGCAGGCCGGGGCGAGCGGGGGTGGCTGGGTGATCGGCGACGAGGTCGTCAACTCGACGAACAGCTTCGGCTATTCGTTCCTGCCCGCGATCCTGTTCGGGCCCTACTACGGGGACCTGGCGGTGCAGGTCTACGGCCGCGCGGCGGCCGGTTAGCTCGTTCGCACTCGCACACGCGACCCCGGTGCTTGCGGCCGGGGCGGGGCGCGGTGGCGTCGGGCGGGATTCGTAGGCTCGGGGCGGAATCGCCGATGGCGCGAACGAAGACCACCTACGTCTGTCAGCAGTGCGGGCACGAGTCGCTCGCCTGGTCGGGGCGCTGCGCGGGCTGTGGCGAGTGGAACACCCTCGTCGAGACCCGTGTCCAGCCTTCCGGCGCGCCCGGCGCGCCCCGCGGGTCGCGAGGGGCGGGCAAGGCGGCGCTGAAGCCGGTCGCGCTGCGCGACGTCGAGGCCCCCGAGGTCGCGAGGCTGCGGACCGAGGTCGGCGAGCTCGACCGCGTGCTGGGCGGGGGGCTGGTCCCGGGGTCGCTCGTGCTGGTGGGCGGCGCGCCCGGAATCGGAAAGAGCACGCTCACCGCGATGGCGCTCGGCAACCTGGCGGCGAGCGGAGCGCGGACGCTCTATGTCTCGGGCGAGGAGTCGGCGCCCCAGGTGAAGCTGCGCGCCGAGCGGCTCGGCGAGGGGGCGCTCGCCGTCCCGATGATCGCCGAGACGGCGGTTGAGGCGGTCGTGGCGGCGCTCGAGGCCGAGCGGCCGCAGGTATGCGTGGTGGACTCGATCCAGACGCTGCGGGCCGGGGAGATGAGCGCGGCCCCGGGATCGGTCGGACAGGTCCGCGAGGCGACCGCGGCGTTGATCGAGGTGGCGAAGCGAATCGGGACGGCGGTGGTCCTCGTCGGGCACGTCACCAAGGAGGGCTCGCTCGCCGGGCCGCGGGCCCTGGAGCATCTCGTCGACTGCGCGCTGATCTTCGAGGGCGAGCGCGAGCGCAGCTATCGGACGCTGCGGGCGCTCAAGAACCGCTTCGGCGCGACGAGCGAGGTGGCGCTGTTCGAGATGCGCTCCGGTGGCCTCACCGAGGTCACCGACCCTTCGGCGCGATTCGTGGACGAGGCCACGGCGGCACCGGGCTCGTGCGTGCTTTGCGCGATGGAGGGCACCCGTCCGCTGCTCGTCGAGGTCCAGGCGCTCGTCGCGCCGACCGAGATCGTTCCCCCGCGGCGCATCGCCACCGGCATCGACCGCAACCGGCTCAGCCTCGTGCTCGCGGTCCTGGCGCGCCACGCCGGGATCTCGCTCGCCAGCGCTGACGTCTTCGTCAACGTCGCCGGCGGGGTGCGGGTCGACGAGCCCGGCGCCGACCTGGCGGTGGCGCTCGCCGTCGCCTCCGCTCACCGGGGCGAGCCGCCGCGCGGTGGTCGAGGGCCGGTCGGATGCTTCGGCGAGGTCGGGTTGACGGGCGAGCTCCGCTACGTCGGGCACCCCGAGCGCCGCGTCGCCGAGGCGCTCAAGTTCGGGCTCGGGCCGGTGCTGGGCCCGCCCGCCGCCGAGGCTGTCGAGGGGCTCGAGGCCCATGCCAGCGTCGCGCGAGCGTTGGACGCGGCGCTCGCGGTGCGCCCGGTGCGCGAAGCCGCCTGAGACGCTGGGCCGCGTGCGCCCGCGGGATCGCGAGCCGCGATTCCGGCCGCGCCCCTTGACAGACCGCAATCCGACTTATCCACACGGAATTAGCGAGAGCCGCAACGTGCAGCGGCTTTTGCCATCATCACCCGCGATGGCGTCGATGTCCGGGGATGAGCTGAACGAGCTGGAGGCGCGTCAGGATCCCCGGTTGCTGCGGGCCCTCGACATGGTCGCGCCCGGCACCCTGCTGCGCGAGGGGATGGACAACATCACTCACGCCCGGAGCGGCGGCCTGATCGTGATCGGGGAGACCGAGGACCTCTCGTTCATGTTCTCGGGGGGGATCAAGCTCGACGTCGAGTACACCCCAGCGCTGCTCTACCAGGTGGCGAAGATGGACGGGGCGATCGTGCTCGACGCCGATGGCTCCCGGATCGCCTGGGCGAACGTCCAGCTGATGCCCGACCCGACGATCCTCTCGATGGAGACCGGGACCAGGCACCGGACCGCGGAGCGCGTCTCGAAGCAGACCGACGCGCTCGTGATCTCGATCTCGGAGCGCCGCGACGTGGTGTCGCTCTACCTCGAGGGGATGAAGTACATCCTCCAGGACATCCCCACGGTGCTCAGCAAGGCCAATCAGGGCCTCGCCACGTTGGAGAAGTACCGCGCGCGCCTCGACCAGGTCTCCGCTCGGCTGACCGCGCTGGAGTTCGAGGGCGGCGGGGTCCTTTACGACATCCTCTCGGTACTGCAGCGGGCCGAGATGGTCACGCGGATGGCGGCCGAGGTCGAGCGCTACATCATCGAGCTCGGCACGGAGGGCCGCCTGATCGAGATGCAGCTCGAGGAGACGGTGGTCGGGGTGATGGCGGAGCGCGCCGACCTCGTGCGCGACTACGGGGCCGAGGACTCCGACGTCAGCGCGGATGCCGCCCTCGCCGCGCTCGCCGGCCTCTCGCACCAGGACTTGCTCGACTTCGGTCGGCTCGCCGAATTGCTCGGCTTCGACCGCAAGATGAACACCCTCGAGTACCCGGTCACGCCGCGCGGCTATCGCGCGCTCGGCCGGATCCCGCGCCTGCCGCGGCTCGTCTCGCAGCGGATCATTCACCGCTTCGGCGGGCTCGACGAGATCCTCGCCGCGGGTGATGCCGAACTCGCCGCCGTCGAAGGCGTCGGCGAGGGGCTCGCCAAGGACGTGCGCGAGGGCCTGCGCAGGCTTCAGGAGGTCGATCTGGTCGACCGGTATCTGCAGAGCTGACGGCCGCATCCCGCGGCCGTCTCGACGTAAGGAGGCGAATATCCCCGAAGTAGCAGAAGCAGAGGCGATGCAAGACGGCCCCGAGGTGGAGCTCGAGCCCGCAGACTGCGTGTTCGACGAGGGCGACAACGTCGTCTACCCACACCACGGGGCCGGAGTGGTTCTCAAGAAGGAAAGCAGGCAGCTCCTGGGAGAGAAGCGGGATTACCTGACGATCAAGATCCTTCACAACGACATGACCGTGATGGTCCCGTGCGAGAACGCCGGACTTGCCGGGCTACGTCGGGTCATCAACGAGGTCGAGGTCAAGAAGGTCATCAACGTGCTCACCGACGACGTCTCGGAGATGCCGAAGAACTGGAATCGGCGCTTCAAGTACAACCGCGAGAAGATCAAGACGGGAGACGTCTTCGAGCTCGCTGAGGTCGTGCGCAACCTGGCGATCAGGGAGTGGGAGAAGGGGCTTTCAACGGGGGAGAAGCAGATGTACACCCGGGCGAAGAAGATCCTCGCATCGGAGTTCATGTACGCGCTCGACAAGGAAGAGCCCGAGGCCGAGACGTACCTCGACGAGTTGCTGGAGGAGCGCTTCGGCGCCAAGACACCCGCCTGAGGTCGAAGCCCAGGCCACCGCGGTCATCGCGGCCGCCGGCTCCGGAGTGCGACTCGGAGCCGGCGGCCCGAAGGCCCTCGTCGAGTTGGCGGGTCGCATCCTGGCCGCATGGTCGCTCGACGCGTTCGCCGCGGCTCGGTCGGTTGGCGCGGCGGTCGTCGCCGCGCCCCCGGACCGCGTCGGCGAGGTCGAGGACGCGCTGCTCGGCGCGTCGAAGGGTGATGCGCTGCCGCTGCGGGTCGTCGCGGGAGGCGCGAGTCGCTCGGAGTCGGTCGCGGCGGCCCTCGCCGCCGTGGACACGGAGCTCACGGTCGTCCACGACGCGGCGCGCCCGCTCGTCGCCGCGGAGCTGATCGACGCCGTGGTCTCCGAGCTCGCCGCGACCCCGGGCTGCGAGTGCGTCCTCGCCGCGACGCCGATCACCGACACCGTGAAGGAGGTCGCCGAACACGAGGTAGAGCGCACCCTGGATCGATCGCGTCTGTGGGCGGCGCAGACGCCGCAGGCGTTTCGCACCGAGACGCTTCGCCGCGCGCTTGCGGCGGCCGACTCGCTCTCCGCGGCGACCGACGATGCGATGCTCGTCGAGCGGCTCGGCGGCCGCGTGCTCGTGCACGAGGCGCCGCCCGAGAACCTCAAGGTGACCACGAAACGCGACTTGCGGATCGCCGAGCTGATGCTCGCCGACCGTGCGGGCGGATAGGCTCGCCGTCATCACGCGCTCGGTTCACAGGCTCCTGGGGGTCGTCTCCCCGCTCGTCGTGGCCGTCGCCGCGATCGCGGCGGGCTCGGCCGCGGCCTCGCCGGCGCCGGTTCAGCCGCTCGTCACCGGGCCCTCCCCGCCGGCGAGCTACGAGCTTCCGTTCGGCGAGGCGCGCATCGCGCCGTCCTACCTGGTCGCCGCCGCCGGCGCCCAGCCCGTCCGGGTGCGCGTCGAGCTCGACGAGGCGACCGCCGACCGCGAGGTGGTCGCCGTCCTGTACGGGGCCCCGAGCCGCGATCGACGCCACGGCGGCGCCCGCATCGACGCCGAGCCGCTCGCGGCCGCCGTGGCCCGCGTCGGCGGCCCCGCGGGCAGCGCCGACGAGATCGCGTTGCGGGCGATCGATCCGCCACCGGGCGCCGTGCGGCTCGACCTGGTGGCGCGCGACGGCGACCACGCCCGCCTGCTCGCCAGGGCGAGGTTGCCCGTCTACCCGCAGCACCGCCTGCCACCGGGTGTGAGCCCCCAGGGCGCGGCAACAACGAGCGCGACTGCGCCGGTGGAATTCGCTCCATCCGTCGCGGGCGAGCTCGGGGGCGGTCCACGGACCCTCCCGGCGGGCGCGATCAACAGCAACCTGACCGCGACGGCTGGCGGCTTCGAGGCCGAGGCCTTCGCCGCGATGCAGCCCAACAACGCCAGCCGCGCCATCGTCGCCGTAAACCCCGGATCCTTCAACTCCAACCCGCCGGCATTCATCTCCGACGCCGGACTTGCTCCCGGCACCGTGAGCACCCGCGTTCTGCCCTCGGCCACGACGCTGGAGAGCGGCGGCGTCGTGAACATGCGGCTGTGCTGCGATCCCGCCCTCGCCGCGGACCGTGACGGAAACCTGTGGTACGCGGTGCTGAGCCTGAGCAAGCAGAGCCACATCGTGATCAACCGGGTCGCCGCCGGCACGGTCGACTTCCAGCCCACCAACGTCGCGGTCCCGCGGCGGTCGAGCGGGCTCCAGGACAAGGAGATGATCACGATCGACAACTGGCCGTCGAGCCCCAAGTACGGGCGCCTCTACGCGACGTGGATCGAGAACGACGCCCAGCGCCAGAACGTCGTCGTCTCGCAATGCGACACGCGGCCCGGCGGCGTCCCGGACCCGGCGGCGTGCGACACACCGGCGAACTGGACCCCCGGAGCGTCGCTGCCGGCGATCACCGACGCCAGCGGCATCTACACGTATCCGTCAATCGCCGCGGCGCCGAACGGCGACGTCTACGTGACATGGTGGAACGCCGGGCGGCCACCGAACGGAAACGAGATCGAGATCGACAGCTGCCCGTCGTCGGCCGACTGCAGCAGCGCGGCGAGCTGGGGACCGGACGCGACCGTCGACGACCTCAACCAGAAGGGCAAATACGGCATCCCGTTCTTCTGCCCGATCCGCCCCGCGCCCGGCGGCCGCATTGGCCCCCAGCCGTACGTGGACGTGGGACCGGACGGGACCGTGTACGTCGCCTTCAGCGACCTGCGCTCGAACGGAAAGCGGGTGTGCACGGGACAGCGTCGCGACCGCACCTTCGACAGCTTCATAGCCGCCGGCCCGGCGCCGAACACCTATCCGGCTCCCAACACCGGGGTGCGGCTGAGCGACGACGGCCCGCTCGATCGCAACCATCACTTCTTCCCGTCGCTTGCGGTCGACCCGATCACGGGGGAGGTGCAGTCGAGCCTGTACAGCACCAAGCAGGACTCGACCCAGAAGACAACGCTGCAGTACTACGTCGGCTCGACCGACCTCGGCGCCACGTTCTCCCCGATGTTCCCGTTCTCGACCGCGACGTCGAACTTCAGCGGCCTTCGCAGCGACGGCTTCGACTACGGGGACTACGAGGGCGCCGACGCGGCCCAGGGGGTCTTCCTGCCGGCATGGAGCGACAACCGCAAGGCGGCCGGGAGCAAGCACCGCCTCCCCGACCTGTTCGCGCTCACGCCTCCGTAGCAGACGCTAGGCGTCGCGCGGCCCGAGCAGCACCCACACGAGAGTGACCGCGAACCCGATCTGACCGAAGCCGAGCGCGGTCCCAAGGTTGGCGGCGCCCGCGAGCGCAGCCACGCCCGTTGCCAGCGCGAAGGTCGCAGCCAGGGTCAGGAGGTCGCGAAGCACGCCCTCACCTGCCCGCGGGCGCCTTGCCGTGGGTGACCGAGTCGGCGCGTCGACTGCGTCCCATCGGCAGCCCGGCGGCTTCGCGCGCCCCGTCGTAGAGGTGGCGGCGGCGGCGCCTCATGTACAGCAATCGCTGGACGTAGAGCGTCCCGATCCCGGCCAGGAAGATCATCCCCAGGTTGAGCGACAGCTGCTCCATCGCCCCCAGCCACTCCTCGCCGTCGCCGAGCGCGGCGGCGACGCCGATGTTGGCGGCCGCCGGGATCGTCGTGACCGAGATCAGCACGCCGACCAGCGCGCCCGACTTCGCTGAGGTCAGCGACAGCACCCCCGCCATCCCCGCCAGGTAGGCGACGATCACCGTGAACTCGTTCGGGCTCGAGATGAACTGCGTGAACGGATGGCCCTCCTGGGCGAAGTCGCCGGGGATCAGGTTCACGGCGTCGAGCCCGAGCGTGAACAGAAAGGTCGCGCTGATCCCGAGCGGGAAGCCGATCGCGAGCGCGACGAGCGAGCGCCTCGCGACGTCCCCGCGCAGTTGCACCGCGGCGACGCACAGGCCCGCGATCGGGCCGAACTCGGGGCCGACGACCATCGCGCCGATGATCAGGATGATCTGGTCGGTGAAGATGCCGACCGCGGCGATCAGCATCGCGAGGACCATGAACCCGATGAAGCTCCCCGACAGCTCGATGTTCTCCGAGGTGCGCGACTCGACCTCCTCCCAGACCACGGCGTCGGCGACCGCGCCGCTCGCCGCCTCCTCTGCCCGGTCCGCGGCCTGCGAGATCTGGGAGTCGATGTCCTCCATCGCGATCGAGCCCTCGACGTCGATCTCGAGCTCGCGCAGGTCGCCGACGATCACGCTGGCGTCCTCGCGGGCGACGTCGCAGAGGATCACGTCGCCCTCGGGCCGCTGCGCCGCGCGCTCGAGGTAGATCAGGTTGCAGACCGACGGCGTGCCCTTGAGGAGGTCGAGGGCGTGCCCGGCCTGGTAGCTCGGTACCACGATCCTGAGGTGGACCATGCACAACTAGCCTACAGTCGCCGTGCTGACCGACTACCACCTGCATCTGCGCCCCGACGACCCGGGTACTCCTCCGGAGCGGTACTTCACGCCCGGCAACGTGGAGCGCTACCTAAAGGCGGCGCGCGACGCGGGAATCGCGGAACTGGGGGTCTCGGAGCACGTCTACCGCTTCCGGCAGGCGCTCGAGATCTGGCGCCATCCCTTCTGGGAGGAGCAGGCCACGGACGACCTCGACGCCTACTGCGACTTCGTTCGCACCACCCCGCTGAGGCTGGGGATCGAGGCCGACTTCGTGCCCGGCGCCGAGGACCGGATCCGCAACCTGCTCGAGGCGCACGACCTCGACTACGTCCTCGGCTCCGTGCACTTCATCGGCGACGGCGCGGTGGACCATCCCGACTACGACGCATGGGTCGCGCTCGGTGACGCCGAGACGGTGTGGCGCCGCTACTTCGAGATGCTTGCCGAGGCGGCGCGCTCGGGTCTCTTCGACGTGCTCGCCCACCCCGACCTCGTCAAGGTCTGGGGTCCGGAGAGACCGACGCCCGACCGCGACCTGCGCTTCTTCTACGAGCCGGCGATCGAGGCGATCGCCGACACCCGGATCGCTGTCGAGGTCTCGACCGCGGGACTTCGCAAGCCGATTGGTGAGCTCTACCCCGCGCGCTCGTTCTGCGAGATGTGCGTCGAGGCCGGCGCACCGTTCTCGCTGTCCTCGGACGCTCACCTGCCGGAGCACGTGGGCTACGGGTACGAGCGAGCCCTCGAGCTGCTCGCCGAGCTGGGGGTTGGCGAGATCTGCGTCTTCGAGCGCCGCGAGCGCCGCATGGAGCCGCTCGGACGGTGAGCGCCTAGTGCGGGTCGGGATCGCATACGACAGCCACCGGCTGGTCGAGGGCCGCCGCCTGGTGCTCGGCGGAGTCGAGATCCCACACCCGCGAGGCCTCGCGGGGCACTCCGATGCCGACGTGCTCACCCACTCCGTGATCGACGCCCTGCTCGGTGCCGCTGGGCTCGGCGATCTCGGGACCCTGTTCGGCTCCGACGAGGAGCGCTGGCGCGACGCCGACTCGCTCGACCTCCTGCAGGTGGCGCTGGGGCAACTGCCGGGGGCGATCCTCAACGTCGATGCGACGCTGATCGCGGAGGAGCCGGCGCTGGGCCCGCACCGGGCCGAGATGGAGCGCAACCTCCGCGAGGCGCTCTCGGCGCCGGTCAGCGTCAAGGCGACGACGAACGACGGCCTGGGGGCGATCGGCCGCGGCGAGGGCATCGCGTGCGTGGCGGTCGCCCTGCTCGACGTCTAGACGGTTGATTCCGAATCCGCGTGGTGCGCGGGGGTTTGGAATCGATCGTCTAGCCGCCACTAAGCTTCCCCGCGTGGCACTGCGCTCGATAGCGGGCAGGCTCCCGCTCGGAACAGTCGCCGACCGCATCAGCTTCGGCCCGCTCGGCAGCGTCGCCGATGCCGCCTTCAACGTCCGCATGCTGATCGACGCCGGCGTGATCAGGCCGCTGCGTCCCGACAAGCTCGCCCGGATCGCGCTCGAGCTTCACCGCTGGGGGGCATCGCCGGCCGCAGGCATCGCCGCCGCCGCGATCAACCGCCCCGAGGCGACCGCGATCGACGACGAGGCCGGGTCGCACAGCTTCGCCGCACTTCACAGCCGCTCGAACGCGTTGGCACGCTCGCTGGACCAGGCGGGGATCCGCGAGGGCGACGGCGTGGCGATCATGGTGCGCAACCATCACGGCTTCATCGAGGCGACGCTGGCGTGCTCGAAGCTCGGCGCCCACGGCCTCTACATGAACACGGCGTTCGCGGCGCCCCAGCTCGCTGCCGTCGTCGAGCGCGAGGAGCCGACGGCGCTGATCTACGACGAGGAGTTCGCCGACCTGCTCGCCGACGCCCGCGAGGGGGTTCAGTGCTTCGTCGCCTGGTCGGAGCAGGCGACCGACGGGGAGTCCTCGGCAACCGGCGACAGGACGCTCGAGGAGCTAATCGCCTCCAGCGACGACTCCGATCTCGACCCGCCCGAGGAATCGAGCCGCTTCGTCATCCTGACCTCGGGGACGACCGGCACGCCGAAGGGGGCGCAGCGCGCTCAGCCCGACACCCTGGGCCCGCTCGCGGCGCTGTTCTCGAGGATCCCGCTGCGCGCCGAGGAGCACACGATGATCGCGGCGCCGCTCTTTCACTCGTGGGGGTTCGCCCATTTCACGCTCGGGCTCTCGCTCGGCTCGACGTACGTTCTGCGACGCCGCTTCGACCCCGAGGAGACCCTGCGCGCGGTCGCGGATAGCGGAGCGACGGCGCTCGTCGTCGTGCCGGTGATGATGCAGCGCATCCTCGAGCTCCCCGAAGAGGTGATCTCGCGCTACGACCTCAGCGCCCTGCGGGTGACGGCGGCGAGCGGCGCGGCGCTGCCGGGCCCGCTGGCGACCCGCTGGATGGACACCTTCGGCGACAACCTCTACAACCTCTACGGCTCGACGGAGGTCGCGTGGGCGACGATCGCGACCCCGGAGGATCTTCGAGAGGCGCCGGGGACCGCCGGCCGCCCGCCGCGCGGGACGCGGATCCGGATCCTCGACCGCGATGGCGACGACGTGCCGCCGGGCAAGACGGGGCGGGTGTTCGTCGGCAACGAGATGTCGTTCGAGGGCTACACGGGCGGAGGCGGCAAGGAGATCGTGGACGGCCTGCTGTCGAGCGGTGACGTGGGCCACTTCGACGACCAGGGCCGCCTGTTCATCGACGGCCGCGACGACGAGATGATCGTCTCGGGCGGGGAGAACGTCTTCCCTCGCGAGGTCGAGGACCTGCTCGCGAGCCACGACGCCGTCGCCGAGGTGGCGGTGATCGGAGTCGACGACGACGAGTTCGGGCAGCGGCTCAAGGCCTTCGTGGTCGCGCGCGAGGGCGCGGACCTCGACGAGGACGAGGTCAAGGGACACGTCAAGTCGAACCTGGCGCGCTACAAGGTCCCGCGCGACGTCGAGTTCCTCGACTCGCTGCCGCGCAACGCGACCGGCAAGGTCCTGAAGCGCGAGCTGGCCTAGCTCGCGCGCCACGTTTTCGGCCGGCGCGGCGAGGGTAGCCGCAGCCCATCGCGCCCCCGCCCTCGACCTCGACCCGCTCTCCCGCGGCGGAGCTCCCCGGCAGGGCCGTCTCGCTGTGGCTCGGCGGCGGGCTCGCGGACGAGCGCCCGGCGCTTGGCCACGACATCGATGTGGAGGTCGCGGTCCTCGGCGGCGGAATCGTCGGCGTGACCGCGGCCCTCGCGGTCGCGCGGGGCGGCGCCAGCACCGCCCTGCTCGAGGCCCACCGAATCGGCGCCGGCGTGACCGGCAACACGACCGCGAAGCTCAGCTCGCTGCACGGCCTCACCTACGCGAGCATGCGCGCCTCGCTCGGCGACGAGACGGCGAGCGCCTACGGGCTCGCGAACGAGGCCGGGATCACGCGGATCGCCGAGCTCGCGGCCGAGCTCGGGATCGATTGCCACCTGCGCCGCAAGCCGAACTTCACATACACCGAATCCGAGGGACAGCGCCGCGAGGTCGAGGACGAGGTTGCCGCCGCCACGGCGCTCGGGCTCCCCGCCTCCTTCGCCGAGGAGACCGAGCTGCCGTTCGAGGTCGCCGCGGCGGTGCGGTTCGACGACCAGGCGGAGTTCGACCCCTATCGCTACGTGAGCGGGCTGGCGGACGCGGCCGAGCGCGAGGGTTGCCTCCTCTTCGAGCGAACGCGAGCTGTCGGCATCGACGGGGCCGGGGTTCGTGCCGCCCTGGGACCGCGCATCCGGGCCGAGCGGGTGATCGTTGCCACCCACATCCCGTTTCTCAACCGCGGCCTGTTCTTCGCCCGCACCCATCCGGAGCGCTCGTATGCGCTCGCTGTGCGGGCGCCGCAGGCGGCGCTCCAGGGGATGTACATCAGCGCGGGCTCGCCGGTGCGCTCGCTTCGCTCCCATCCGGCGGGCGGCGGGGAGCTGCTGATCGTCGCCGGCGAGTCGCACCGCGTCGGCGAGGGAGACGAGGCGGACCGCTATCGCAGCCTCGAGGAATTCGCCCGCCAGAGGTTCGGGGCGGAGGCGGTCGAGTGTCGCTGGTCAGCCCAGGACAACATGCCCGAGGACGGGCTGCCGTTCGTTGGCCGCCTCGTTCCGCTCTCGGATCGCGTCGTGGTCGTGACGGGGCTGCGCAAGTGGGGCCTCGCGATGGGCACGACAGCGGCCGAGATCGTCGCCGACCGGGTGCTCGGTCGCGATGCCTCGCGCGGCGACCCGTTCCGCCCCGAGCGCTTTCACCCGCGCGCAGCGGCAGCGGAGCTGGTCTCGCACAACGCCCGCTCGGGGATGCGGTTCGTCGCCGACCGCGTGACGCGGCGGGAGTCCGCGGACGGCATCGCGCCCGGGGAGGGACGAGTCGTCGGGGCGGGACTCGGCCAGATGGCCCTCTACCGGGACGAGACGGGGGTCGTGCACGAGCTGTCGGCGCGCTGCACTCACCTCGGCTGCATCGTGAAATGGAACCGCGCCGAGGGGACATGGGACTGCGCCTGCCACGGGTCGCGGTTCGGCGCCCTTGGGGACGTCGTGCAAGGCCCCGCCACGGCGCCGCTCTCTCCCCGCGACTCGTTTGAGGGGCCCGCGAAGGGGTAGACCGCTGGGCGGGGCGCGGGGACGAACCAGCACACGAGGAGGTGCATCGGATGCCACCGCGTGGAATCAAGAAGGGCACCAAGCGTGCGCGTCAGTACGAGCACGTCAAGAAAAGCCAGAAGAGCGAGGGCCGGTCCGAGCGCCGAGCCGAGGAGATCGCGGCGCGCACGGTCCAGAAGGAGCGAGCGCGCTCCGGCGAGTCGCGGCAGCGCTCGCGCAGCTCGACCCGGGACATCTCGTCGGGCCGCCGCGGCGGGCTGCGTTCCGGGCACGGGGCCGGAGGCCAGACGCGCGACCAGCTCTACAACGAGGCCAAGCGCCTCAACATCGAGGGCCGCTCGCGGATGAGCAAGGCCCAGCTGGCGCGGGCGGTCGGCGGGAAGAAGAGCTGACCGTGGCCGAGTGTGAGGTGTGCGGCAACGACTACGACAAGGCCTTCGAGGTCACGGTCGGCGGCGAGTCGCACACCTTCGACTCGTTCGAGTGCGCGATCCACGCGCTGGCGCCGCGCTGCGCGCATTGCGGCTGCACGATCGTCGGGCACGGCGTCGAGGACGACGGCACGATGTTCTGCTGCGCAAGCTGCGCGACGCGCGCCGGCGTGAGCGGCGTCGCGGATCGCGCCTAGCTGTAGATGCCAACCACGTTGTTCCCGGACCTCCTCGAGCTGCTCGAGCGCGCCGCCGCCGCCGAGCCAGCCTCGCCGAGGAGCGGCGCGGTCGCTGGGGCATGGTCGCCGGGGTGTGATTGGGCTGGGTAGGCGGCCGGCGCTCGCACCTCTTCGCTCCTACCGTCCTGCCCTGAGTGTCGCCGACGATACCTATCCAGGACAGTGCCTGGACTCGGAGCCGCGACCCCTATACCCAGCTTGCAACGAGACCCGGATGAACAACGTGGTTAGGAACAGCGCCTAGCCCACCAACCCCTGCCCGGTCACTCCGACGGCTGCGACGGCACCTCCGGCGGCACGATCGGCGCCGACGGCAGCTCTGGGCCACCCTGCTGGTCGACGGTCACCTGGACCGGAATTGCGAAGTCCTCATTGTCGGTCAGCTCGACGAGCGCCCGCTGGCCGGCGAAGAACAGGATCAGCGCCACCAGTCCGGCGAGCACGAAGCCGGCGAACTCCGATGCGGTCATTCGACCCCCTTTTCGTAGGTTCGGATGCGCACCCTATCCGGGAGCGCAACCGCCGGGGTAGGGGCGCCGATCAGGCCGCGCTGGCCGCCTCGCGGCGGCGGCGCGCCTCGGCCCGGAGCTGCTCGTGCTCGACTTGGCGCTTGAGCTGCTGCAGCGAGCGCCGCAGGTGGCGTGAGATCGCGGGCGCTGCGACGCGCTCCGCGACGAGCCCGGCGATGCCCGAGCCGGCGACGCCGTACGCGTAGCGAAGCTCGACCCGGGTGAGGCGGTCGGCGACCGCGCGGACGCGCCACCGCCCGCGCTGGTCGATCCCGGTGACCGACGTCCACGCCATGTCGGTCTCGGGCCGCCACTCGACGAACTCGATCAACCCACCGACCTCCGCCGCGCCGACGCGGATCAGCATCCGGTACCTCGCCCCGAGGCCGCTGCGCCGATCGCTCGCCGGCTGCCAGCGCGTGACGCCGGACATGAAGTGCAGGTACTTCGTCGGGTCGGCCAGGTAGTCCCAGACGAGCGTCTGCGGCGCGGAGATCTCGATCGACTCGTTGAGCCTCATATCGGTCTACCCGATCTCCCCGGGTCCCCGGGCATCATCCGATCACCGGCAAGCGTCGCTCCGCCGCGAGCGAGTCGAGACACTGCTGCATCACCCGGACGACGTGGTCGTAGACCTCGGCGTAGTCGGGGTCGGACCCGAACCGCTGCTCGATGTCGATCGGCGGCAAGACCTCGATCGTGATCTTGGCGGGCAGCGGAACGTGGCCGAGGAAGTCGCCGACGTTGATCCCCCAGGGCAGCGCCAGCGAGATCGGCAGGACCTTGAGGCGCAGCGTGCGATCGAGGCCGAGCGTCCGCGCGAGCCCGGCGCCGCGGCTCAGGAACAGGGACGTCTCCTGACCGCCGACCGAGACCACGGGGACGATCGGGACCCCGGCCTCGAGCGCCAGCCGGATGAAGCCCTTGCGCCCGGCGAAGTCGACGCGGTTGCGCTCCCAGACCGGTCGGTGGACCTCCCAGTCGCCGCCGGGGTAGACGAGCAGCGCGGCGCCGCCCTCGAGCGCCCCGCGGGCGTGCTCGTGAGACGCGGCGACGGTCCCGTACTTGCGCAATATCTGCCCGGCTGGAGAGGCGAGGACGAGGTTGTGGGCAAGCTGGTAGAAGGGTCGCTCGACGCCGAAGTAGGTCGAGAAGGCGAGCGTGAAGACAATCGTGTCGGGGGTCAGGTTGCCTCCGGAGTGGTTGCCGACCAGCAGCACGGGACGGTCCTCGGGCACGTTGCCGAGATTGCGGACCTCGCCGCGGAACCACAGGCTGGCGAGAAGCCAGGAGAGCGCCAGGTTCTCGCGGATGTAGTCGGGGTCGCGGTCGTCGAAGTCGGCCGTCAGCCGGCTGCGGAGCTCGTCGACCACGGGCGCCGCGAGGCGCCCCGCGATCGCTCCTCCGGTGCGCACCGCGCCGGCGCCGAGCCCGGCGAGCGCGCCGACCAGCCCCGGGCCGGACAACGTGACCGGGCCGGAGCTCTCGTCGGGGGTCTCGCCGGCGCCGTTGCCCCGTGCGCGCTCGGCGAGCGTTGCGCGGTCGGCCATCGGCCGGATTCTATGCGGCGAGGCTAGAGGGAGCCCGCCACGGCGGCGGCAAGCCGCCGTGCGGCGCTGCCGCGCGCGCGACTCGACTCGGCTCGGACCGGAATCGAGCGCTCGATGTGCTCGGCGATCAGCTTGTTGGTGGGTTCGGGAAGCTCGACCTGGGGCACGTGGCCGCACTCGGGGAGGGTCACCTGGCGGGCGAGCGGAAGCGCCTCGGCGACGGGCCGCGAGAACGCCGCGGGGACGAGGCCGTCGCTGTCGCCCCACACGAAAAGCGCCGGCGGCCGCAGGTCCTCCAGGCGGGTCCATAAGCCGCGCTCGCCGTACGGCGGATCGAGATAGAGGTTGCGCAGCGCCGCGAAGAACGCGACCCGCGCGGCGCGCGATCTGTAGGTGCGGCAGAACTCGTCGCACGCGACGTGGGCTACCGACGGGTCGAGGCGCTCGGGTCGCGCGAACATCGACCAGAAGCGGCTGCGCACCCGCTCGGCGCGCAGGGGGTGCGGTATCGCCGCCAGCTCGGGGCGCAGCAGGCGCACGAGCGGAACGAGCTCGCGGCGGCGCCGAAAGGCGAGCGCCGGGGCGAGCAGCGACAGGCTGGTGACGCGATCGGGCTCGCGGAGGGCCAGCTCGAGCGCGACGCGGCCTCCCATCGAGTTGCCGACCACGTGGGCGCGCTCGATCTCCATCGCGTCCATGAAGCGCTCGACGGTGCGGGCGAAGAAGGCCGCGTCGTAGCCGGCGAGCGCGGGCTTCGACGACGATCCGAACCCCGGCAGGTCGAGCGCGTGGGCGCGATGCTCGGGGGTCAGCGCCGCGACGGTGTCGAAGAACGACGCCTTGTTGCCCCCCAGTCCATGGAGGCAGATCACGTGCTCGGCTCCGCCACCGGCGCTTATCGTGCAAAGCGTGGCCCCCTTGACGCTCACCTCGTGCAGGCGCAGCAGCGGCGGGCGCCCGCCCGGCAGCCTGAAGAGGCCCTCGAAGCCGATCGCGAGATCGAGGTCGCCGCGCGCGTAAAGCCGCCTCCGGGCGAACGCATCGAGCCCTGACAACCGGCCCTCGCGCAGCGCGAGCCAGGTCGCGGCGTCGGTGCCGATCACGACGTCCGGCTCGCCGGTCGGCGACGTGTTGACGACGCAGCGGTCGGCCTGGGCCCTCACCTCCCAGGTGCGGCCCACGTCGCCGAGTCGCACCTGGTAGGTGGCGTCGAAGCCCGGCTCGGCGCCCAGGTAACGACCCGGGAGGGACCCGAAGGCGTCCTCGACTCGCCTTACCCGTTGCGCCGCAAGCGTCGCTCCTGCCATGAGACGCGAGCCACCCTAGCGGTCGGTTCGGGCGGGCCAGACCCGTTATCGGGAAGAAGACCGCAAACAGCGGCCGATCCGCGGCGGCGATCCGCGGCCGCCCTGTGCGGTGGCCGAAGTAGCATCGCGGCGGTGCGCGAGGTCAGGATCCACGACACGCTGAGCGGCGAGCCGCAACCGCTCGAGCCGCGCGTGGGCCGCGAGGTCGGGATCTACGCCTGCGGGCCGACCACCTATTCGCGCATCCACGTCGGCAACGCGCGCGCGTACGTCGTCTTCATGCTCCTGGGCCGCTTTCTCGAGCACGAGGGATACGACGTCGACCTCGTCATCAACGTCACCGACATCAACGACAAGATCTACGCCGCGGCTCGCGAGGCCGGTCAGCCGTCTGACGAGCTGGCGCGGGAGATGACCGCCGCGTACGTCGAGGACACCGACCGGCTGGGGCTCGGCAGGCCCGACCACGAGCCCCTCGCCTCGGAGACGATCCCCGAGATCGTGGCGCTGATCGAGGCTCTCGTCGAGGCCGACCACGCCTACGAGTCGGGCGGTGACGTGTACTTCCGGGTGCGCAGCTTCGAGCCCTACGGCAAGCTCTCGAACCGCCGCCCCGAGGACATGGACCAAGGCGAGGAGGCGGGCACGGAGAGCCTCAAGGAGGATCCGCTCGACTTCGCCCTGTGGAAGGCCCGCAAGCCCGACGAGGACACGGGGTGGGACTCGCCGTGGGGTGAGGGGCGGCCAGGCTGGCACATCGAGTGCTCGGCGATGGCGGAGAAGCTGCTCGGCACCGACTTCGCGCTCCACGGCGGGGGCTCGGACCTGGTGTTCCCGCATCACGAGAACGAGATCGCGCAGACCGAGGCCGCCCGCAACGCCCCGCTGGCGCGCCTGTGGATGCACAACGGGATGGTCGAGATCGCCGACGAGAAGATGTCGAAGTCGGAGGGCAACATCTTCCAGCTGTCCGAGGCCCTCGACCGCTTCGGCCCGCTGACGCTCATGACCTATCTCGTCTCGGGGCACTACCGCCAGCCGATCGCCTTCTCGGAGGACGCGCTCGCGGAGGCCGGCGCGCGCGCGGACCGGATCCGCAACTACGCCCGCGAGGCCCCCGGCGGCGAACCGGACGAGTTCGTTCGCGCGCGTCGCGAGGCGTTCTTCGACGCGCTGGCCGACGACTTCAACACGCCGCGTGCGCTCGCGGCTGTCTTCGAGCTCGTCGCCGAGGGCAACCGGCGGGAGCTGTCCGGAGCCCGCGGCGCGCTCGAGGACATGCTCCCGGTGCTCGGCCTCGAGCGCCTGCTGGACGACGACGAGGCCGCGGATCCCGAGGCCGAGCGCCTGCTTGCCGAGCGCGAGAGCGCCCGGGGCGAGCGCGACTTCCGGCGCGCCGACGAGCTGCGCGACGAGCTCGAGCGGCGGGGCTGGGAGGTAAGGGATACGCCCCGGGGGGCCCGGCTCGTCAGGCGTGGATAGAGCCGGCGCCCCGACAGAGGTCGTGTACGGCCGCAACGCCGTCGCCGAGGTGCAGCGCGGCGGGCGCCGCGTACACCGGGTCCTGACGGCCGACGAGCTTGCGACCGAGGAGCTCACCCGCCTCGCCGGCTCGCCCGATCATCAGGGGATCGTCGCCGAGGTCGATCCCTACCCGTACGCGAGCGCCGACGAGCTGCTGCGGGACCCCGACGCGCTGATCGTCGCCCTCGACCAGGTTCAGGACCCGCGCAATCTCGGCGCGGTATGCCGCTCGGCGGAGGCGGCCGGCGCGGCCGGCGTGGTGATCCCGGAACGGCGGTCGGCACGGGTGACGGCGGTCGCGTGCAAGGCCTCGGCGGGGGCGGTCGAGCACCTTGCGGTCGCCAGGGTCCGCAATCTCGCCGACTGGCTCGCCGAGGCGAAGCAGGCCGGTGGATGGATCTATGGCGCGGACCCGGGAGGCCCGGCGCGCTACGACGAGGTCGATCTGAGCGGCCTCACGGTGCTCGTCCTCGGCGGGGAGGGAAAAGGCATCCGCCCGCGGGTCGCGGAGGGGTGCGACGCGCTGGTGTCGATCCCGGTCGCGGGGCGGGTCGGCTCGCTCAACGTCTCGGCGGCCGCGGCGGTGCTGCTGTTCGAGGCCGTGCGCCAGCGCGGGGGGCGGGAGGCTCGCTAGCGACCGGGTCGGACCGCTGCAAGCGACCTTGCAACAGGGGCCGCGGCGGGGCCGCCGGTTGACATAGCCGGTGCGACGTGTACAGTTCCGCGCCGTAAGGGTGAACTACAGGTTGAGAGTCAGCCTGCGGATTCGCCGAGGAGGGCGCCTAGGGGAGGTATCGGCGCCACGGACCCCATTGTCTGGAGGTTGCTGTGGCCGTACCGACCCAGGAGTTCGTGCCCCTCGCGGCGCCGAGCACAGAGCGCCGTAGGACTGAGGCTCAACCGGAGCTTGAGGACGCGTATCTGGTCGCGCTCGCGAAGCGAGGCCAGCCCGACGCCTATGACCGCATCGTGCGGCGTTACCGGGGCTTCGTCCGCCTCAAGGCGTCGGCTTATTTCATGCTCGGCGGCGAGTCCGACGACCTGATCCAGGAGGGCCTGCTCGGGCTGTTCAAGGCCGTGCGCGACTTCCGCACCGATCGGGAGTCGAGCTTTCGCAACTTCGCGGAGCTCTGCATCACCCGCCAGATCATCACCGCGGTCAAGACGGCGAGCCGCAACAAGCACTCGCCGCTCAACCAGTACGTCTCGTTCGGTCAGTCGCCGGCCGCCGCCGGGGACTCGGAGACGACGCTCGAGGACATCCTGCCGGGAGCGGCGATCAACGATCCGGCGAATCAGGTGATCGCGAGCGAGGAGCTGTCCAGCCTAGTCGCGTGCCTGTCGAGCGTCCTGTCGGAGCTCGAGAGCCGCGTGCTCTCGCTGTACCTCGACGGGCACTCCTACGAGGTGATCGGCGAGCGCCTCGAGTGCGACACCAAGACCGTCGACAACGCGCTGCAGCGCGTCAAGCGCAAGGTGGGGATGCACCTCGCCTCGCGCGAGGTGAAGCTCTAGGCCCCCGCGCTAGGCGGGCTGCTCGGCTTCGACCGGATCGCAGACGGCTTCGCTCTCGGGCTCCCCGCTGAACCGCAGCGCGACCAGGCACATGTCGTCCTCGAGGCGGCCGCCCGAGTGCTCGAGGACCTCGTCGCGGATCCGCTCGACCAAGGTCGCGGGCTCCTCGCCGTGCATCTCGGAGACGAGCTTCACCAGCCGCTGCTCGCCGAACAGCCCGTCGCCGCCGGCGCCGTTGGTGCTCCGCGCCTCGATCACGCCGTCGGTGTAGAGCAGCAGGCCGGAGCCGAACGAGAGGCTCGACGCCACGGTCTCGCACCCGATGCTCTCCTCGATCCCGAGCGGGACCCCCGAGGTCAACGGGTGTGACAGCGGCGTGGCGTCGTCGAGCAGGATCGGGGCCTCGTGGCCCGCGACCGACCAGCGGATCGAGCCGTCCCGGGGGTGGAACACGATGCACGCCGCGGTCACGAACAGCGACGAGGCGCCCGACTCCTCGATCAGCGAGTAGTTGGCGAGGTCGAGCATCTCGCCCGGATCCACGGTGAAGTCCGCCGAGCTGGCGAGAACGGTGCGCACGAACCAGGCGCGCTTGGCAGCCTCGAGCCCGCGGCCAGCGACGTCGCCGATCGCGATCACCGTCGAGTCGTCCATGCCGCGGGTGACGAGGTAGAAGTCGCCGGCGACGCCGTCCTGGGCGGGCAGGTAGCAGGTCGCGAGCTGGAGCCCCGGGCGCGGCTCGGGCTCGTGCGGCGAAAGCGCCTCCTGGATGGTGCGCAGCTCGACGAGCGCGCGGTCCTGCTGCCGCACTTCGCGCTCGAGGCCGACCCGCGACTCGGACAGCCAGCCGACGAACGAGCCCGCGGCTCCGTAGAGGAACAGCCGGCCGACGGTAGCGGGGAAGACCTCGAGGCCGGCCTCCTCGGGGCCGATCACGCGGCCGATCGCGTAGAGGCCGGCGCAGAGGACGGCGATCGTGGCGCCGCCCCAGGGGCCGAACCAGTACCCGGCGAGGATCACCGGGATCACGAACAGCGGCCCGGGCTCGTGGATCGCGGTCGTGAGCGCGAAGATGCCCGCGATAACAGCCATGAGTGCCGCCACCCGCGGCCACGGGTGGGTCTGCCAGCCCATGAACCCACTCTACCTCGCCGCCGATCCCGGTTGGACGCGTGTCGGCCGCTGATTGCGGGCAACCGGGCGCAGCGAGAATGTGTGCCCTCTACGCTCAGCACTACCAATTGCTGCCCGGGTAGCTCAACTGGTAGAGCAGCGCCCTTGTAAGGCGCAGGCTGTGGGTTCGAGTCCCTCCCCGGGCTTAAGTTGCGAGGATCGGTGGGGATGGAGAGATCGACAACCCCCGGCGACTTCGCATGGCGCGACGGCGAGCGGATCGTCGTCTTCCGGCGCGGCGGGCTCGGGGAGGCCGACGCGATCCTGCGCGAGCACGGCTGGGACGAGTACGACCTGCTGAGCACGGCCCGGGCGCTGAAGCAGGCGCCGCGGGCCCTCGAGGCGGTCGGATCCGTCCACGAGGTTCCGGCCGGCGGAGTCCCCGAGGCCGCGAAGCAGATCATGGCCACCGTCCGCGGCGTCGCGATGGTCGCGCTCGGCGGTGGGCGCGTGATCGATACCGCAAAGGCGATCGCCGCCGTCCACGGAGGGCGCGTGTGCGCGATCCCGACCACCCTGTCGGGCGCCGAGATGACCGCGGTGCACAGGCTGCCGGAGGGCCACGAGGGTCGCGCCCTCGTCCGCCCCGCGCTCGTGATCGCCGACCCCGACGCGATGACCAGCCAGCCCGAGCCGCACCTCCGCGCCAGCGCGATGAACGCGCTCGCGCACGGCGCCGAGGCGCTCTACACGCCGTTCTCCAACCCGGTGGCGACGATGGCCGCGCTGCGCGGCGCGGAGCTGATCGCGACGGCGCTCGACGCAGAGCCCGAGGCTCGCGACCGCGCCGCGCTCGCGCTCGGCTCGATCCTCTGCGCATATGCGCTCGACTCGGCGCTCTTCTCGCTTCATCACGTCGTCTGCCAGACCCTCGTTCGCGTCTGCGGGACCCCCCATGCCGAGACCAACGCAACGATGCTGCCGCGCACGATGGAGGCGATGCGCGAACGCGCCCCCGACGCGATCGACGAGCTCGCAGCGGCGATCGGCACCGACGCCGAGCGCATCGGCGCCCGGATCGAGCAGCTCGGCGGCGGTCCCCGGCGGCTAGCAGACCTCGAGCTCGATCCGGGCTGCCTCGATGACGCGCTCGAGGCGATCCTGAAGCGTCCCGAGCTCGGGTGGATCGCGGACCCCCCCGATCGCACCCAGCTCGAGGCCCTGATCGAGGCCGCCCGCTGAGCGCCTCCTGAGCCCGCCCGCTGAGCGCCAGCCACGCACGCTCACACGCCTGCAAGGCGAGTAACGCCGCGGGCGGCGGCGTGTAGCACTCTCTATGACCGGTGCCATGACCAGCGAGCGTCTGGCGCGCTACCACGCCTACACGCGCGAGCACGGCGTCAACCCGCTGATGTACGGGCTCGCGCGCCTCGTGCTGCAGCCGCTCTTCCTGCTGTGGTTCCGGCTGTCGCGCATCGGCCGGGAGCACGCCAAGGTCCGCGGGCCGCTGATCGTCGCCGCCAACCACCGCAGCTTCCTCGACCCGTTCGTGATCGCGATGGCGTTGCCGTGGCGCCGGCCGATGCACTACGTCGCCAAGGTCGAGCTGTTCGAGAAGCGCTGGCAGGGCTGGGTGCTGTCGCGCCTCGGCGCCTTCCCGATCCGCCGCGGCGAGGCGGACGAGGACTCGATGGCAACCGCGCGCGGCGTGCTCGAGCGCGGCGGCGCGGTTTGCATCTTCCCCGAGGGGACCCGAATCCGCACCGGCTCGCTGTCCAGCCCCAAGCGGGGTGTGGGGCGCCTGGCCCTCGAGACCGGCGCCTCGGTGCTCCCGGTGGCCGTCCACGGCACCGAGCGCGTCCGGCGCGGGTGGCGCATCCGGCCGCGCAAGGTGAAGCTGCGCGCCGGCCGCGCGATGACCTTCCCGCGCACCGGCCAGCCCTCGCCGGCGCTCGCGGCCACCGTCACGGCACGGATCTGGCCCAACATCGAGCTCCAGTGGGAGTGGCTCGGCGGCCTGCCGCCGCTGCGCAAGGCCGCAGTCATCGGCGCCGGGAGTTGGGGGACCGCGATGGCGGTCCTGCTGGCGCGCGGCGGGCTCGAGGTCCAGCTCGGCTGCCGCACGCCCGAGCGGGCCGAGACGGTCGCCGAGCGGCGCGAGAACGAGCGCTACCTCCCGGGGGTACGCCTCCCCGAGCGAGTCTCGGTCAAGCGCGCCGCGGACATCGAGCTGGCCGGCACCGACCTGATCTGCCTGGCCGTGCCGTCCGCGGGCCTGCCCGCGGTCGCCGGGTCGCTCGCCGACAGGATCGGGCAGCGCTCCGCAGTCCTGCTGCTGACAAAGGGGCTCGTCGCACCGATGGGCGCGCTTCCGACCGACTACGTCTCGGACCGGGTCCGGGCGCGCGCCTTCGCGTCGCTCGGCGGGCCGGCGCTGGCCGGCGAGGCCGTAGCCGGGACGGCGGCGCTCGTCCTCGGCAGCACCGATCCCGACCTTCGCGCCCAGCTCGGCGACGTCTTCGACCGCGCTGGGCTCGTCTGCGAGCGAACCTCCGACGTCGTCGGCGTCGAGGTGGCGGGCGCCGCCAAGAACGCCGCCGCACTCGCCGCGGCTGCCGCCGAGCCCCATGGCCTCAACGCGGCCGGTATCGCCGCGGCGGGTATCTGGCGCGAGTGCGTGGACTGGGGCCTTTCCTCGGGCGCGGAGCTCGAGACCTTCACCGGGCTCGCCGGCGTCGGGGACCTGACGGCCACCGTCCTCGCGCCCGGCTCGCGAAACCGCCGCGCCGGCGAGCTGCTCGGAAAGGGCGTGCCGGCCGACCAGATCCCGGGCCAGATCGGCCAGGCATCCGAGGCGCTCGACTCGGTCCCGCTGATCGCCGAGACCGCGGCAAGGACCGGGGTCGACGTGCCGGGCCTCCAGGGACTCACCGCGCTGATCGAGGGCCGATTGGAGGCTGGCGAGTGGATCGCCGGCCTGCGGCGCGCCGAGGGTTCGCGCCGCGCGGCCTGACCTCGCGGGGGCACTAGGCTTGTCGGGTGAGCCCCGCAAAGCCCCAGCAGGGACCGGCCGCCCCGCCCGCCGACCCGGCTACCAAGGCGGAGCTCGACCGCGCGTTCGAGGATCTCTACCGGGCGCATCTGCGCGACGTGTACTCGTACTCCTACTACCGCGTCGGCAATCACCACGACGCCGAGGACCTCACCGAGCAGACCTTCCTTCAGGCCTACCGTCACTTCGAGCGCGCTCGGCGGGAGTCCAACGGCCGGCCGCTGCGCCCCTGGTTGATCCGAATCGCCCACAACCTGGCGTCCAACTACCACCGCGATCGCGCCCGGCGCCCGACCGCGGTGCTCGACAGCGCCAACCCGATCTCGCACCCTCACGCCACGGAGCAGGTCGTCGAGGGGCGCGAGGAGCTGCGCGAGGTAATCCACGGCCTGACGGACCTGCCGGACGACCGCCGCGATGCGCTGATCATGCGTTTTGCGCTCGGGATGAGCAATCGCGAGATCGCGCGGGCGCTGGGTCGCACCGACGGCGCCACGAAGGTCCTGATCCACCGGGCGATCAAGCAGCTCGAGGAGAATCTCGACGCCGAGAGGGGGGAGGGGACCGACGATGACTGAAGCCGCTGGCCCCAACCTCGAGGCCCTGCTCGCCGACGCGTTGCGGCCGATAGAGCCCCCCGAGGACCTCAGCGGGCGCGTCGAGGAGACGCTTTCGAAGGTCACCGAGGCGGCCGCCACCCAGCTCTCGGAGTGGGCCGACGAGCTCACCGAGTCAGAGCTCGCCGCGCTGCGCGACCCGCGCAACTGGGTCCGGCCCGTCGCCGCCGTCGCGGCGGGCGGGATCGCCGGCACCGCGCTCGTCGTACTCGAGCTGCGCCGCCGCCGGCGCACGCCGGGGGCGCTGCGCGGGATCGCCGACGACCTGCGCCAGCTCATCGAGTAGCGCCTCGGATGTGGGCGGCCCCGCGGCCGCCTACAACGCACGCCGAACGCCCGCCTTGCGGCGGGCGTCCGAAACGGCTCGCTGGCGCCGCGTGCTAAGCGGCGGCTGCGGGCCTCGGCCCGACGGCCTTGGGAGTCGCCGCTCCCGCGGCGAGCCCGAGAACGCCGAGCGCCAGATGGAGGAAGTTGTCCTCGGTGTTCACCGGGATGATCTGCAGGATCGTGTCGTTCACGTCGCCGCTGGCGAAATCGATGAACCCCAGGAAGGCCACGACGACGTAGACCAGCCCGAGCCCGAGGGCGTACGTGCGGGCCGCGTACCCGGCCGCCAGCAGCCCGAGCACTCCGGTAGCGATGTGGACGAGGTTGTGCCAGGCGTTCACATCGAGAATCCCGAACACGGCGTCGCGGCTCAGCGAATCACCGACGTCGAAGCTCGCGTCATAGAAGAACCCGATGATCCCCGCGACCGTGAGCACGGCGCCGACCGACAGCGCGTACAGCCTGGCTGGGCTTGATCCTTCCATCTACCTCCTCCTTCGGGAGAATTGTGCTGCGAAGACTATTCCGCTCCACCCGGACAAGCACGGGCCGAAGGCAGCGCTGATCCAGGCGAGAAGCGAGGTCGTAGGTTGTGTCATCGAAACCAGATGCGAGATAGGCGGCGGATCGGATCAGGTCCCCCACGAGCGCGGTGAGGCGCTGACCGCGATCGCCCCGTCATGAAGTCGGAGGCCCTTCAGCGGCTCGCCGACGAGGACCTGATGCCCCTCGTGGCGGGCAAGGACGCGGCCGCGTTCGAGGTCTTCTACGACCGCCACGGCGGGGCCGCGTACTCGCTCGCGCACCGCATCGTCGGCGATCCCGCGGCCGCGGAGGACGTCACGCAGGAGGCCTTCCTCTCGATCTGGCGCAGCGAGGCCGGCTATGACCGCACCCGCGGAAGCGTGCGGGCCTGGGCCCTGGGGATCGTTCGCAACCGTGCGATCGATGCCCTGCGTCGCGAGGCGAGCCGCGTTCCCCGGCTCGACTACGACGACGATGCCGTGCTCGAACGCCGCCCCGCGCCCGAGCGGACCGAGGCCGAGGCGGTGCGGCGGGAGACCGCGCGCAGCCTGCGCGGCGCGCTTGACAAGCTGCCGAGCGAGCAATCCAAGGTGATCGAGCTCGCCTACTACGGCGGCTTCACCCATTCCGAGATCGCACGGATGCTGAACATGCCGCTGGGTACCGTCAAGGGCCGGATGCGGCTCGGGCTCGAGAAGATCCGCTCTCACCTCGCGGAGGGCCTCGCGGAAGGCGCGGTGTGAGCGAGGCCCAGCACCATCCCTGGGGAGAGGAGCTCGCCGCCTACGCGCTCGACGCGCTCGATCCCGACGAGGCTCGCCGGGTCGAGGCCCACCTCGCCGAGTGCGAGCGCTGCCGCGCCGACCTGCGCTGGCTCGAGCCGGCGGTCGACGTGCTGGCCGAGTCGGTGGTCCAGGCAACGCCGCCCGCCCGGCTGCGGGAGGAGCTGGTCGCGATCACGCGCAGCGAGGCGCGCCAGGCGCAGCCCGGCGGTTGGAGACCGGGGTGGCGCGCCTGGGCGCTGCGGCCCGCGACCGCGATCGCCGCAACGGCGATCGTCGCGGCGGGCATCGCCGGCTACGCGCTACGCGGCGGCGGCACCGAGGGCGGCCCCGCCGTCTCCGAGGTCCCGTTCGAGTCCGCTCCGGCTGCGATGGGCGCAGTCGCGGTCCTCGAGCGCCACGGCGACTCGGCGACCCTGCGGGTCAGCAACATGCCGGCGATTGAGGACGACGACGTCTACCAGGTGTGGATCCAGCACCGGGACGCGGTCGAGCCCTCGTCGGCCTTTCGCCCGGACACCAGCGGCGACGCCACGACGACGATCCCGGCCGACCTCGCGGGCGCGGACGCCGTCCTGGTCACCGAGGAGCCCGAGCGCGGGCGCACCCGGCCCACGCTGCCGCCTCTGTTCGAGGCCGACCTGGACTAGTCGAATAGGTTCCCCGCCGATGGCGGAGACGTGCTACCGGCACCCGAACCGGGAGACCAGCGTCTCGTGCTCGCGATGCGCCCGGCCGATCTGCCCCGACTGCATGATCCCGTCGCCGGTGGGTATGCGCTGCCCCGAGTGCGCCGGCGAGCGCACCCGTGCGCGCGGGGTCCGCTTCGGCCGCCGCGAGACGCCATACGCTACCTACGCGCTCCTCGCCCTCAACGTGATCGTCTTCATCGCGGAGGTCGGCGGCGGAGGCAGCGCCGCGTCGCTCCAGGGCGGGGGCCAACTCGTGCGCGACGGCGGCCTGCTCGGCCCCGCGGTCGCCGATGGCGAGTGGTACCGAATCGTCACCGCCGGCTTTCTGCACGCCGGGCCGCTGCACCTCTTTCTCAACATGTTCGTGCTCTACCTCCTCGGCGGCATCCTCGAGCCCGCGATCGGCCCGGTGAGGCTGGCCGGGATCTACTTCGTCTCCCTCCTCGCCGGCTCGCTCGGGGCCTTGCTGCTCAGTCCCGACCAGCTCACGGTCGGCGCGTCGGGCGCCGTCTACGGACTGATGGCGGCGACCTTCGTGATCGCCCGCAACCGCGGCATCGAGCAGCTCGCATCACAGATCGGGCTCTGGGTCGTGATCAACCTGGCGTTCACCTTCAGCGTGCCCGGCATCAGCATCGGCGGCCACCTCGGCGGCCTCGCCGGTGGCGCCGCGGCGGCGATGCTGATCCTCGCCGCGGAGCGTCGCGCCGGCGCCCAGAGCGGGCTGGTCGAGGCCGCCGGGCTCGTCGCGCTGGGGATCGTCTCGTTCGGCGCCGCGCTCGCGATCGCGTAGTGGCTCAGGCGACGGCGGCGCCCGCCACCGGCCGCCACCCGACTGCATGGGGGGCCGGCGCGCGGTCGGGATGCAGCAGGTGGGCGAGCAGCTCCGTGCCCTCGACGAGCCGCGGTCCCGGGCGCGAGAACGACGCCGCGGCGTCGACGGCGACAACCCTGTCGGCGCCGAGCGCGTCGAGCCGGTCGCGGTAGGCGAGCGCCTGCTCGAGTGCCTCATCGGCGTAGAGCCCGCACGGCATCGCGACGACGACGTCGGGCCGCGCGGCGGCGACCTCCTCCCAGCTGACGGTGCGCGACTTGAGGCCCGGCTCGCCGAGCGCGTCGACGCCGCCGGCGATCTGGATCATCTCCGGGACCCAGTGACCGCCGGCGAACGGCGGATCGAGCCACTCCAGCGGCGCGACCCGAGGTCGCTCGGCGCCGGCTACCGAGTCGCGCACCGCGTCCAGCCGCCGCTCGAGCTGCGCGCGCAGCAAATCGGCCTCGCGCTCGGCGCCCGTCGCGGCGCCCAGCGTCGCGACGTCGTCGAGCACCTCGCCGAGCGTCTCGGGGTCGAGCGAGAGCACCCGCGGGCTCGTAGGCAGCCGCTCGGCAACGGCGCGAACGTCGTCGTAGGAGACCGCGCACACCGCGCACAGCGCCTGGGTGACGATCAGGTCGACGTCCAGCCGGGCCAGGGTCGCCTCGTCGAGCTCGTAGAGCGCCCTCCCCTGCGCGGTCACCTCGCGCACGGCGGCGTCGACCTCGCCCGGCGGCAGCCCTTCGGGAATGACGCTGCGCGTCAGCCGGACGCGGCGCTGCGCCTCGGGCGGGTAGTCGCACTCGTGCGTGACGGCGACGATCGAGTCCCCGAGCCCGAGCGCGAACAGCATCTCGGTGGCCGACGGGACCAGGCTGGCGATCCGCATCGACCCACTATCCCACCGGATGCGGCCGCTCGCATCAGCGCCGAAGCCGACTAAGCTCCGCCCCCGTGGCAAGGCTCGACGACGACCAGATCGCCTCGCAGCTCGACGAGCTCGACGGCTGGGAGCGCGACGGCGACGCGATCGCCAAGACCTTCAAGCTCGACGACTTCGTCGGCTCGGTCGAGTTCGTCAACAAGCTCGTCGAGCCGGCTGAGGACATGAACCACCACCCGGACCTCAGCATCTCCTGGAACGAGGTCCGGGTCTCGATCACCACGCACTCGGAGGGCGGCCTGACGCCAAACGACTTCGAGCTCGCGAAGCGGATCGACGCGCTCGCCTGAGGGCTCGCCGGCTCGCTTGAAGCGCCTCCTCTACGTAGTCGGGACGCGGCCGAACTTCGTCAAGATGGCGCCGGTGATCGCGGCGCTGCGGTCGCGGCTGCCCGACGCCCGCCACACGATCGTCCACACCGGGCAGCACTACGACCGCATGATGTCCGAGGTGTTCCTCGAGGAGCTGGGGGTGCCGGAGCCGGATCACATGCTCGGGGTGGGATCGGGCTCTCACGCTCAGCAGACGGCGCGCGTGATCGAGCGCCTCGAGCCCGTGCTCGCCGAGGAGCGTCCCGAGCTCGTTGTGGTCCCCGGTGACGTCAACTCGACGCTCGCCGCGGCGCTCGCCGCGGCCCAGGCTCAGGTCCCGCTCGCCCACGTGGAGTCGGGCCTGCGCAGCTTCGACCGCACGATGCCCGAGGAGATCAACCGCCAGATCACCGACCAGCTCGCGGACCTGCTGTTCATGCACTCCGACGAGGCCGCGGAAAACCTGCGGTCGGAAGGCATCGAAGAAGAGCGCATGCATATGGTCGGCAACACGATGATCGACACCCTGGTGTCGCTGGTGCCGCGGTTTCGCGCCGCCGGCGCGGCGACCGGGGTCGGCGTCGAGCCCGGCAGCTACCTGCTCGTCACGCTGCATCGCCCCGCGCTCGTCGACGGCCCGCTGCTGGGCGCCGCGATGGAGCGT
This sequence comes from Solirubrobacterales bacterium, assembly GCA_035637595.1. Lineage (GTDB taxonomy): Bacteria > Actinomycetota > Thermoleophilia > Solirubrobacterales > 70-9 > DASPWW01. Next base: position 35,439 of record DASPWW010000050.1, read on the forward strand.
CTGGCGGAGGTCGCCGACGAGCTGCCGGTCGTGTTCCCGGTCCATCCGCGAACCCGCAAGATGCTCGACGGTCACGGGGCCGAGTACCGCGGGGTCGTCCTGACCGACCCGGTCGGCTACCTCGACTTCCTGTCGCTCGAGGCCGACGCGCGCGCCGTGCTCACCGACTCGGGCGGGATCCAGGAGGAGACCACCTTCCTCGGCGTCCCGTGCTTCACGCTGCGCGCCAACACCGAGCGCCCCGTGACCGTGCGGGCCGGAACCAACACCGTTCTCGGACTTGATCCCGAGCGCATCGCCGAGATCCCGGCGCTGCTCGAGGCGGGCGCCGGAGCGGGCGGCGAACGGCCGCCGCTTTGGGACGGTCACGCGTCCGAACGCGTGGCCGATGTCATCGCCTCCTGCTAGCTTGCGCGCCGTGGCGGCGCTCTCCCTCGTCCCTCGCGACAAGGTGTTCTTCGACCTGTTCGTGGAGGCGGGGGAGAACAGTCTCCGCGCCGCGCGGCTGCTCAAGGAGATGCTCGAAGTGTGGCCCGACGACGGCGGCCTGTCGCGCGACATCCTCAAGGCCGAGCAGGAGGGCGACCGGATCACGCACGACATCGTGCGGCGGCTGAACTCCACCTTCGTCACGCCGATCGACCGCGAGGACATCTACGCGCTCGCCACCCAGCTCGACGACGTCGTCGACGACATCGAGGAGACCGCCGACTTCCTCGGGCTCTACAAGATCGAGGCGCCGATGGACCAGGCGACGCAGCTGGCCGAAGTCCTGGTCAAGTCATGCGAGCAGCTCAGCGGCGCGCTCGCGCACCTGCGGGGGTTCAAGGACCTCGAGCACTACTGGATCGAGATCCACCGGCTCGAGAACGACGGCGATCGGATCTCGCGCGACGCAATCGCCTCGCTGTTCGCCAACGGGATCGACCCGATGGTCGTGATCCGCTGGAAGGACATCTTCGCCGTGCTCGAGCGCGCGATCGACTCCACCGAGTCCGCGGCGCACATCCTCGAAGGCATAGTCATCAAGAACTCCTAGATGAGCCGTTCCACGACCTCGCGCACGCGGATGACGCGCCTGGCACGTCGCATCTCTTCGTCCTCGGCCGCTCGCGTGGCGCTGCCACGCCACGCGGCCTGCGTCCTCGAGCTGCTCGGCCCGGTGCGCCCCCGCGCACACGCGGCCATGGAACAACTCATCTAGGGGATGGACGCCGACGTCACCCTCGTGATCGTCGTCGGGACGGCGCTCGCCTTCGACTTCACGAACGGTTTTCATGACACCGCCAACGTCGTCGCGACCTCGATCTCGACCCGCGCGATGGCTCCCCGGATCGCCATCGCCTACGCGGCGCTGCTCAACTTCGCCGGGGCGTTCATCTCGCTGGAGGTCGCGGCTACGGTCGCCGACGACGTCGTCGAGGCGAGCGCGATCACGCCCACCGTGGTCTTCGCGGGGCTGATCGGGGCGATCGCGTGGAACCTGGCGACGTGGTACTACGGCCTGCCGTCGAGCTCCTCGCACGCGCTGCTGGGGGGAGTGGTCGGGTCGACGTTGGCCGCCGTCGGGACGAGCGCCGTGCTCGCCGACGGCGTCTTCGGCAAGATCCTGATCCCGGCCGTGGTGGCGCCGATCGTCGCGTTCGTCGTCGGAGCGCTCGCGATCGTCTGCGCCTACCGGATCGTCGGGCGGCTGCGCCCCGGTTCCGTCAACCGCGGATACCGTCTCGGTCAGGTGGCGTCCGGCGGGATGCTGGCGCTGGCCCACGGGACCAACGACGCGCAGAAGACGATGGGGGTGATCACGCTTGCGCTGGTGGCCAACGGCACGCTGGGCGCCGACGAGGGGGTTCCCTTCTGGGTCGTGGTCTCGGCGGCGTCGGCGATCGCGCTCGGGACCTACAGCGGTGGTTGGCGGATCATCCGGACGATGGGTACGCGGATCATCAAGATGGACGCCGCCCAGGGCTTCTCGGCGCAGGGAGCGGGCGCCGCGGTGATCCTCGCCTCGTCGCACTTCGGCTTCCCGCTCTCGACGACCCAGGTGATCTCCGGCGGCGTCATGGGCGCCGGCGCCGGCAAGCGGGTCTCCGCCGTCCGGTGGGGTGTGGCGGGCAACATCGTCGCCGCCTGGCTTCTGACCTTCCCGGCCGCCGCCGCGGTCGGCGCGGCGACCTACGGCGTGACGCGGATCTTCGGGACCGGGGCCGTGGGCCCTGTGATCGTCGCCACTGTTGCGCTGGGGCTCGTCGCGCTGGCGTTCGCGCGCCGGGCGCGCCAGGGAGCCCCGGTCCCGGTGGGATGAGCGCGTTGTTCGCGACCATCGTCGACACCAAGGCGCTGGCGGAGACGGTCGCCGCGGCGCTCGTCGCCGGCGTCGGGATCACGATCGTGTTCTCGCTCGCGATCCTCGGCGCGTCGCTGTTCGGCGAGGCACGGCGCGACGGCCGCGGGGGGGCCGCCGTCGCGGCGGCGGGGCTGGCGCTCGTCGCACTCGGGGCCTGCGGAGCCGCGATCGTCGTCGGGATCGTGGTGATGATCTCGAAGTAGCTCCGACCGGGCGCGACGCGGGACTACGATTCGGCCGGTGCAGACGCTGCGCAACATCGCGATCATCGCGCTGCTGGCCCTCGCGGTCGCGTTCGTCCCCGGCGGCGGCGACGCGGCGGACACCCTGCTGACGGCGCTGTTCATGGGTTTCCTCGCCACTCTCGGGTTCGTGGGCCACCGCCTCTACGTACAGAACCAGCTCACTCTGTCGGCGCTGACCGACGGGCGGCGAGCGGCGCTCTACGCGGCGATCGGCGCGATCGCGCTGATGATCGCGGGCACCGACGAGCTGCTCGACACGAGCGGCGGCACCCTCGTGTGGATCGGCGTCCTCGCGCTCTCGGTCCTCACCATCATCTCGGTGTGGCGCGAGGCGAGCACTTACTGAGTGCTCGTGGACGCACGGCGGCGACTACCGACCGCGTAGAGACACATATCCGTCGCTAAGTGCGCGCAACGCGTGCGCCGCGCGCTCCTAGCGTGGCCGCGTGTCGCGTCTGTGGACGACAAGCGAGCGCGGGCAGGCCTCGGCCGAGCTCGTGGCGGTCGTACCGGCGCTTCTGCTCGGGGTCCTGATCGCGGCGCAAATCGGGCTGGTCGGCTACGCGCTGTGGTCGGCCGGCTCGGCAGCGCGCGCCGGGGCACGGGCCGCCAACGTCGGCGGCGACGCCGAGGCGGCCGCGCGCAGCGCGCTGCCGTCGCCGTTCCGCGAGGACGCGAGCGTCAGCGACGACGACGAGGTCGAGGTTCGCCTCCATGTTCCGGCTCTGATCCCGGGGCTGCCGAGCGTGCCGCTCGAGGCCCGCGCCGCGCTCACGGCGGGCGAGGACGGCGGTGGGTGACGAGCGAGGACAGGCCTCCGTCGAGCTGATCGCGGGGATTCCGGCGCTGCTGCTCGCGGGCGTCGTGGCGCTGCAGCTGCTCGCGATCGGCTACTCGCTCACGCTCGCCGACGGCGCCGCCGAGGCGGGCGCGCTCGCCGTCGTCGTGGGGCGCGACGCCGAGCCCGCGGTGGACGACGCGCTTCCCGGCTGGGCCGAGGACAGGGTCGAAGTCGAGGTACGCGGCGGTCAGGTCAGAGTCGAGCTGCGGCCGCCCTCGCCGCTGGGGGCTCTCTCCGACCGGCTGGCGGTGAGCTCGTCGGCCTGGGTCCGGAGGCCGGCGGGCGGCTGATGGACGAGCTCGCGGACCGCGTCCGGCGCGTCGCATCGACGTTCGAGGCCTTCCTGCTCGAGCCGCTGGAGGGCGGCGACGATCCGGTGGCGGACCGAGGCTCCGCCGAACCGCCCTTCCCCCGCCGAGCCGTCGCGCCGCCGGGAGTCATTCTCGCAACGTCTGTCGGTGGAGCCGGTGGAGGCGCGGCGCTGGCCGCCGCGGTCGGGGTCGCTGCCGCCACCGCGGAACCCCTGGGGTCCCCGCGGCCGCCCGCCGTCCTGCTCGTCGATCTCGATCCCTCGCCGCGCTCGCGAGGCCCGACGATGCTCGCCTCGACCGCCGCGCGCGAGCTGGAGGGCGCCGTCCGGGAGCTCGGTGCCCGCTACACGGCGGCGGCGGCGCGCGGCCACCTCGTCCAGCTCTCACTCGCGGGCGACGACGGGCTCGATCGCGTTGCCGAGCTGCTCGCCGCCCGGCCGCCGGCGTCGCTGGTCATCGTCCATGTCGCGGAGCGGCTGTGGTCAAAGGCCCTCGACGACAGACGGCTCAGCGCCCGGGCTGGCCTGCTGCAGGCCGACCTCCCGTCCGATCGCGCGCTCGTGGCGCTCGCGGTCCGCGAGCTCCACGAGCGGGGGCTGCGCGCCAAGGTCGCCGGGCGGGCGCTCGGCAGGGTCGCGGCGCGGCGCGCCCTCGCCGGGATCGAGCCCGGCGGGGCGACCTCGCGCCGCGCCTCCCGCTGGGCGATGAGCTTGATGCCGGCACGGGGGCCCGGCGGCGGCGAGCGAGGCCAGGCGCTGGTCACCGTGCTCGGCGCGGCCGTGGCGCTGATCTTCGCGGCGCTCGTGTTGACCGCGATCGGCGGCGCGGTCACCGGCAAGGCGCGGGTCCAGCGCGCCGCGGACCTCGCGGCGCTTTCGGGTGCGCGCTCGATGCGCGACGACTTCGACCGCCTGTTCGCGCCCGCGCGGCTGGCGAGCGGCGCGCCCAACCCCGCCCACTTGACCAGGGCCGAGTACCTCGCACGCGCCAAGGCCGCGGCGCTCGATGCCGCGCGCCGCAACGGCGTGGCCGAGGAGCGCGTCGCGATCAGCTTCCCCGACGCCGAGTCGTTCTCGCCGCTGCGGGTGCGGGCGCGGATCGAGGCCGGATTGGACGCCGAAGACCTGCCCGGGGATCCCACCGCGGGTGGCGCGGATCAGAAGATCCCGGTCGTCGCCCACGCCGTCGCCGAAGCGTCGCCCCCCGCGAGCTCCGATGGAGCAGCGAGCGGGATGGCCGGCGAGGCATCGGGCGGTGGATACTCGGGACCGCTCGCCTACCGTCAGGGCAAGCCGATGCGCCCCGACGTCGCCGAGGCGTTCGACCGCATGGCGGCGGCGGCGCGCAAGGCCGGGATCTCGCTCGTGATCAACTCCGCGTACCGCTCCGACGCCGAGCAGGCGGAGCTGTTCGCCCAGAACCCCGACCCGACCTGGGTCGCGCCGCCGGGGCAGTCGCTGCATCGCTGCGCGACGGAGCTCGATCTCGGGCCGCCAAGCGCCTACGGCTGGCTGGCCGACAACGCGCGCCGCTTCGGCTTTCTGAAGCGCTACCCGTGGGAGCCGTGGCACTTCGGCTTCGTGGACGGGCCGCCGCCGTGCTCGGAGGAGGGCAACTCGATCGGGGAGTCGGGCGACGGGAGCTCGGGGTCGAGCGGCGGGTTGCCCGACTTCGTGCCCGAGAAGTTCCGGGCGGCGATCCTGCACTCGGCCGCGAAGTGGAACGTCTCCGCGGGCCTGCTTGCCGCGCAGCTGATGGCCGAGTCGAACTTCAACCCCTACGCCACCTCGCCGGCCGGCGCCCAGGGCATCGCCCAGTTCATGCCCGGGACGGCTGCCTCGTACGGCCTCGACGACCCCTTCGACGCTGCGCAGGCGATCGACGCCCAGGCCCACCTGATGTCCGACCTGCTGGAGCAGTTCGGCTCGGCCCCGCTCGCCCTCGCCGCCTACAACGCCGGTCCCGGCGCGGTCGCGGCGTGCCACTGCGTGCCGCCCTTTCCCGAGACCCAGGCCTACGTCGCCAAGATCATGGGCCTGCTCGATGGCGCCGGCGAGCTCGTCGCGCCGACGCTCGAGGTGCGGCTGGTGGAGTGAGCGCGCGGCCCAGCCGGTGGTTCCGCGGAACCCCCGAGCGGGTATGCATCGGTGCCATGCGGCGCCTGCGCCGCTCCGACTGCTCCGGCCCCGGCCTGACCCGCGTGCGCCGCGGACGCGGCTTCACGTAATTCGACTCCCGAGCGCATGGTGACCACGGCCGCGACGGAAACTGGCGGGCAGCACTGGTCGGCTAGATGAGACCTCGACTATCTGCTCGAAAGGCCGCACAATGAATCACATGCGTGATCGACAGGTGGAGGAGCCATCCCCCCGTGTTCGTCGAACTCGGCGACAGCGGCTCCGGCTGCTCACCGCCACGGTCGGGACACTGATCCTCGCATTGTCGGTCGCCGCGCCCGGACAGTCGTCCGATGGTGACAAGTACACGGGTCACGAACGAGGGGATCCAGGAGGCGCGAAAATAGTCTTTCGAACGATCGTTCGGCACGGCACGGCCAAGCGAGCAGTGTTCGAGGTGCGGGACCTGGAGCTGTTTTGCGGCGACAGCCTCGAATCTAACCGTCAGACCCTCGGCCCGTTTCGGGTCCCCTTCAAGAGCCGTAATACGTTTCGTACCGAGATTTACTCAATTGCTCCAAATGGAGACGAAACGTTCTACAAAGTAGTTGGTCATCTCGTTGGAAAGACGCGAGCGCGAGGCTCTTTTGTGTACGACTCGGACATCGCTAATCCGGTGCCAGGCGGACCAGCGGACTGCTCCACCTTCGGACCGGCAGCCTGGAAGGCACACCGCTCACACTAGGGCTGACCAGACACCAGCCCGCCGACTACCAGCGTTCCCCTCAGCCATCGGCGGGTGGTTGCGTGCCCTTCCTGCATCCCATCGCTTGAACCATCGAGCCGGGGAGATGCAACCGGCTGGACCTGCCCCGTTTCGGTGGACGGTTTCCGGCTTGGATTCAAGCCAGGACGCCGCCTTTACGCAGGCGTTCGAGGCCGAGCAGGTCCGCATCGAGCAGACTGCTCGACGACCGCTCGAGCGCCCTGGGAGAGGCACAGCTTCAGGCCACCGAGACTGCCTACGAGGACCAGTCCGCGGGCCAGGCCCTCGACACGATCAAGGATCAACAGCACTGAGGAAGGGAATGAGCCAGGTCGGTGACCTGCTCCCCGCTCCGGCGTTGACACTGCCCTAGGGAGAGATCCGGACGGTCGAGGAGGGGCGTAGCCCCGACGAGGCCGTCCGGCGAGACTCCCAGGATGGCCGCTCATTCTGGAATCGCCAGGCGTGGTTCGACCTTGCCGATGCGGTGGATGACCGTCCGGGGAGCTGCCCCTAATTCTTGAACCAGCTTGGGGCTATGCGCGCGTAGCGCTGCGCGAGATCTCTTTACCGGAGTAGGTAGCGTGCCAGCGCGAATCCGCGCGGCCGATCGGTTGAGAACGTTCCAGCCATCACCAGCCGGCCCTTGCTCGTCACCGCGAGTCCCGCCGGAGAGACCGCCAAGCCAAATTTACTCACAGCCTTCCCATCCCTGGAGAACGATCGATCCAGCGTTCCATCTTGTTTGAAGCGCCTCAGAACAACACCGTTGCTCTCAGAGGCGACGATCGGTTGGGCTCCGTTCAAGGTCATCACGCTTGGGTGATCAGCGTCACCGGGCAGTGACAGAAGGCCGCCATTCGAGAGGCTCGGGTCAAGAGCCCCGTCGATGGTGTAGCGGACCAGATCTACTGCACAGCCCCCAAACTGACACGATGTGCCGAGCAGGAGGATTCTTCCGTCGCTGGCGATCGCCACCTGCTCGGCGACCTCCTGTACCGCGCCAGCGACATCGGTCGTCACTAGTCCGTTTCCGGCAAACGAGCTGTCCAGCTCACCGTTGGAATCAAGCCGAGCCAAGGCGAGATCGGCGTTTGGCAGGTTGCTGTATCGGCCAGCCAATAAGAGCGCGCCATCGGCTTGAACAGCGATCGACCGGTATGAGGAAGCCGGTCCTTCGACTATCCCGTCGTTAGAAAATGTTGGATCGGGAGAGCCATCAGGCTGAAACCGCAGCGCGAACCCGCCACGGTCTGCCGCGTCGGCTGCGACGACGATCTTGCCGTCGGCCTGCACGGCAACATCCCGGCCCTGGTCGAGGTCGGGCGCGAGGCCGACCTGCTGCGCGATGTCGTAGCTGACCAAACCGTTGTCGCCGAAGGTCGTGTCGAGTCGTCCCTCGCGGTCGAAACGGGCGAGTGCGAAATTGATCTGATTGGTGTCGCTTGACGCTGGGCTCCCGTTCAAGACCCAACCCGTGACGATCAGCTTGCCGTCCGGCTGAGTCGCCACGGCATTGCCATAGGCTCCACCACCGAACGACGCGAGCATCCTGCCTCGCTCCCCGAATGAGCGGTCGATCCGCCCGTTCTTCCGATAGCGGACCATGGCGAATGAGGACGGGCGAAGGTAGGGAGTCCCGACAGAATCGCCTGCACTACCGGCGACGATGATCTTCCCGTCGTCCTGGAGAGCCAGATCCTCGGCCAAAGCGACAGGCTCCGGGAATGACGTCGTCAGCTTACCGTCCTTCGAGAAGGCCGGATCGAGCTTGCCAGCAGATCGATGGGCGGTGGCCAGTGACGGTGTGCCGGTGACGGCCACCGCCAAGAAACAAAAGACAATTCCCCTGAGCACAAACACGGCTATCCCCTGGCCGCAACACCGCTCCCCTCCGATAGGAGCGGTGAGCTGGACCAGCTTTCCCGGAGACCCGTTTTCGTTGGATTCCTAGGGTCTCATCAATCAGCGTAGTTGGGTTCGCCTCCGCCCGGCGCAGCGAGTCCGGAGGGCGAGCGGAGCCGCGCGGACGGATTGGCACCTGCGCGGATGGGCAGAGGGCGCATACGCTGGGCACCGTGGTTGGTCAAGGCAGACCAAGCGCGGCTAGGAATTCGCTCAGAACGAGGGCCGCAGGGTGCCGGAGGGGCTGTGGCGGCGAGCGAGAGCGCCCGCCAGAGCTTCGAGTGGGCCCCGAGGAATGCGCCCGCCGGGCGCCGCGGGGTGCGGGACTTTTTCGCCTCGCTCGTATTAGGGGTTGATGACGGCTCTGGCGACACGCGTTCCCGACGCCCGCGGGGCGCGTGCGGTAACGGCGATGCGGTCTTCGAGCTCTCGAGCGAGGAGCATCGGCGCTGCCAGGATGGGCTTCGCCGCTGGCTTGAGCGCGAGTTTGCGTGGCTCGATGAGCACACGCGCGAGTACGCCGTCTCGCCCGCCGGAGCCCAGGGGATCGCCCAGTTCATGCCCGGGACGGCTGCCTCGTACGGCCTCGACGACCCCTTCGACGCCGAGCAGGCGATCGACGCCCAGGCCCACCTGATGTCCGACCTGCTGGAGCAGTTCGGCTCGGCCCCGCTCGCCCTCGCCGCCTACAACGCCGGTCCCGGGGCGGTCGCGGCGTGCGACTGCGTGCCGCCCTTTCCCGAGACCCAGGCCTACGTCGCCAAGATCATGGGCCTGCTCGACGGCGCCGGCGAGCTCACGGCACCGACGCTCGAGGTGCGGCTGGTGGAGTGAGGCGAGCTGGCGGTTGCGCGGAGCCGCCCCTTGCGGCCATCCGGGTACGCTGCGGACGATGGCACTCGCCGAAGTCGAGGGGATCGAGGGGTTGCGCTCACTGATCGGCGAGGAGGTCGGCCCCGGCGAGTGGCGCGAGGTCACCCAGGAGATGATCGACCAGTTCGCCGAGCTGTCGGGCGACGACCAGTGGATCCACGTCGACGTCGAGCGCGCCGCGAAGGAGAGCCCGTTCGGCACCACGGTCGCGCACGGCAACCTGACGCTGTCGCTGATCGACGGCTTC